>NZ_JAFAUS010000440.1 GCF_019243155.1 Mycobacterium sp. | reverse complement strand
GCGCTTGGGTATCCAGCAGCGGCCCGGTGTCTTCGGTGAGGGCTCGGGTGCGATCGACGACGCCGTTGGCATCGCGGGACAACGTCTTCGACGAATCGAGCAGTGACCCCAGGTCGTAGCCTGTGCCGTTGAAGCCCTGGAAGGACTCGTCGAGCAATTGGCTGAGTTTGGTCTTCGGGATGCTTTGGACCAAGGCATTGACCTGCTCGAGCATTGGGGCGACCGGCTGCGGAATTGTCGTGTCGTGCACCGCGATAACCGAGCCGTCGTGCAGGTAGGGCGGCGAATCGGTTTTGGGCTGCAGGTCCACATACTGTTCACCCACCGCGGAGACACTGAGCACCGCCGCTGTCAGGTCCGCGGGGACCTTAGGTGAAGTACTAAGTGACAGCGTCGCTTTCGCGCCGGTCGGCGTCAAGCCCACCGAGGTGACCTTGCCGAGCTGAACCCCACGGTAGGTCACGTTGGAAAACCGGTACAGGCCGCCGGTGGCCGGCAGCTCCAGCGTCACCGTCATGCGGCCGATGCCCAGCAGGGTCGGCGCTTGAATGTAGAAGAGGACCATGGAGATAACGCCGATGGTTCCCGCGATCGCGAAAACCGCCAACTGGATACGAACGAAGCGCGTCAGCATCTATCCACCCGCTCCCGTTCCAGGTGCCTCCGCGGGAGGCGGCGTTTGACCAAGACCGGCATCAGGCATCGGAGCAGCACCCGGCGGCGGCCCCGGCAGCGGAGCAGCACCCGGCGGCGGCCCCGGCAGCGGAGCAGCGGCAGGCGGCGGTCCCGGCAGCGGTCCGTAATTCCCCGGTCCCGGTGCCGGCACCGCACCCGGTGGGGGCGGGGGCAGCGGCAACGCATTGGGATCGATCCACGGCGGCCTCAACGGGTTATGTAGAGGATCGAGCGTGTAATTGAGGCGATACGGGTCTCCGGGCACCGGTGGCACGGGCATATCCAGTTGCCCCCAGTGGGTTCCCAGGAACAACCCCTTCTTGAGCCGTGGGATCGTCAGGTCGAAATCGAAATGCAGGTTGAAGAAGTCGCCTCGGACCGCTCGGTCGACGAAGTTCTGAGTGAACGGGAACACGAACCCCGCCGCGACCGCCGCGCCGAACTCCGGTCCGACGTCGGCGAGCGCCTTGATGGTCGGCTCCAGGTTTTTGAGATTCTTGACCAGGTCGCCCTGCGCGTCGTTCACTAGCCGGTTGGCGGTATTGCTGAACACGCGAAGATGATCCAGGGCGGCCGTCAGACGCGGCCGCTCCTGGATTAGTACATCGAGCGCCGGTGGTATCTTGCGCAGCGCCTCGCTGACAACGTCACGTTGATCGGCGAAGGTGGCCGACAGCCGATTCAACGCCTGGATGGACGCGACGATGTTGTCTCGCTGATCGTCCAGTGTCCCGACGAAGGTGTCCAGCCGAGTAATCAGGTCACGCACCGCGCCCTCGTGCCCGGACAGGGCCGCCGAGAAGTTGTGGATGACCTCCCCGATCTGTCCCAGTCCACCGCCGTTTACAACCGCGCCCAGCGACGACAGCGTCTGCTCTGTCGACGGGTAGGTCGATGACCGGCTGAGCGGGATGGTGGCGCCCGGCTGCAATCGTCCGGTTCCCTGCTGGCCGAGCGGCGTATTGAGCTCTATATGCATCGAGCCCAGCAGGCTGGTCTGACCGACGGCGGCTACCACGTTGGCCGGGACCACCACATCACGCTTGACCGAGATCTCGACGTCGGCGTGCCAGGCTTGCACCCGCATGTTGCCGACGCTGCCGACGACGACGTCGTCGATCATCACGGGCGAATTCGACTCCATCGTACCGACATTCGGGAGTTCGACGTGGTAGATGTTGGCCCCCGGCCCGCGCCCGACCGCACCGGGCAGTGGCAGTGAATTCAGGCCGTGGAACGCGCACCCCGTCGACGTCAACACCACGCAACAGCCCACGGCGAACATCCGCCTTGCTAGACCTGATGGCCCAGCTCCTCCTCGGGCCGAGCGCCCGCATCGTCGCAGGGCCGCCATCCGGGCGATCATTGTTGTGGCCCATCTGCCGGGAGCAGCATCTCCGACGCGCTCGGCGGGGGCGGTGGCGGCATCGGTGTCGACGGTGGCGGCGGCAGCGGCATCGCCGCGCCCGGTATGCGCTCCGGCGGCACCGCCCCCGGCGGTCCCACCGGGTCACCCGGCAGACCGGTGTACGCCGAAACCGCGGGCGGGATCTCGGGTGCTGCGGGTTTCGGGCCCTCGCCGCCGGGCGCCAGGCGCGGTTCGGTGTAGAGAACCCTGGCCGGGTCAACCGATTTGGCTATGAACGGGTTGATGGGTATTGGCGAGTTGTTCCAGCTGGTCTGCCGCAATCCGGGTCCGAGGAACAGGGAACACAGCTTCCCCGTTTCGACCGCAGTGATGTTCTCGACGGCGCCGATTTGCGTGCAGCCCGCTGTGGACAGCAGAACCTGACCGCCCCATGTGGGATTCGACATGTTCATCAGGCCGAATCCTCCAACGATGGTTCCGGTGTCGGCGTTGTAGTCGTTGAAGAAATTGCCGTATGCGTTCGGCGCCGCGTGCAGAATGTTTTCCAGAGCCATGTGGTGATCGACCAGGTTCTGCGTGACATCGGCCAGCCTGGCGACCTGCTCGCTGGTCTGGTTGCGAGTCCCGGCGATGAATCGCTGCACCTCGCCGACCGCCGTCGACAGATCGGTCAGCGCCGCGTCCAGGTCAGATTTGCTGTCATTGACCACGCCCGTGAGCGTGGCCAGGCGGTCGTTGAACTGCACGAGTTGGACATTGCTGTCGCGCAGCGCGCCAATGAAGGTCTGCAGGTTTTTGATGATGTCGACGATGTTGCCGCTGCCGTTGGCGAGGATCCGGCCCACGCCTGACAATTGGCCGAGCGTTTGCCGCAGCTTGTCGCCGTTGCCGTCCAGCGCGTTGGCGGCGCTGTCGATGAACCGGCCCACGGACGTACCCGACACCCCACTCTTGGGTCCCAAATCCGTTGCCAGCCGCATCAACTGGGTTTTGACCTCGTCCCACTCGACCGGCACCGCGGTGCGTTCGACCGGGATGACTGCGCCATCGCGCATGACCGGCCCACTATCGCGGTAGGCCGGCGAGAGCTGAACGTAGCGGGCGGCCACCAGATTCGGGGCGACGATAATTGCCTTCGCGTCCGCGGGAATGGGCACACCGCGGTCGACCTCGAGGGTCATCTTGGCCTGTGTGCCCTGCGGCTGAATGGATTTGATGTTGCCGACTTTGACACCCGAAACCCGCACCTCGTCGTGGGGATAGATCGCGGTGGCGGTGGTGAAATAGGCGGTAATCGTCCGTGGGCCGAAGAACGTATTACGGACCAGGACGGCAACGCCGGCGACGATGAGCACGACCAAGAGCACCGCTGCCATGGCCGTCACCCGCGTGCGCGGAATCCGAGAGGTCATTGCGACCCTCCGATCCGTCCACCCAACGTGCAGCCAGGGCACTGTGGAATCAAGTTGTACGGCCAAGGGGTCAGCGCCCGAGGCACCGGCGACGGGAAGCCAGGACCCTTGGCAGTGTCGAAGGTGCGGAATCCCCAGAGGTAGTCGAACAACTCCTGGAAGAGTTGCGGGACAAGGAAGTTCGGGGCGAACGCCTGGTATGCGTACATACCGGAGATGGCCTCTCCAGTGGTGATCGCGAATTTTCTGAGACCGTGCAGTGATTGGGCGATGTTGTCGCGGTTCTTCTCCAGCATCGCGGTCACCCGATTA
>NZ_JAFAUS010000331.1 GCF_019243155.1 Mycobacterium sp. | reverse complement strand
GTCAGCACACACGACGGACAGAGCAGGCGCGGGTTGTTCACCGGGACCAGCCAATTGCACTCGGCCACCAGAAGATTCGCGCACAACTGATACTCGTCCGCGCTGACGAAGCCGGGCTGCCCACTCGCCTCGCCCTCGGCGATCACCAGCAGCGCCATCTGCTCGAGGGAAAACCCAAGCGCGCTGTTACAGCTCAGGCAGGTCGAGTTCTCGAACGTCAGCCGCTGGCCGCAGTTGGGGCAGTTGAAGTCACGCATGCAGCACATCCCCTTCGAAGGGCACCACGTCCACCGCGACGTCGATCACGCTGTGTTCGGAGTTGGTGTAGATGATTCCGCGCAGCGGCGGCACGTCCGCGTAGTCGCGTCCGCGCCCGACGATGATGTAGCGCTCGTCGACCAACTGGTCGTTGGTGGGATCCAGGCCCAGCCACTCGAACTGGCCGGGCTCCTGTGGCGTCCACACCGCCGCCCAGGCGTGGGTGGCGTCAATACCGATCATTCGATCCTTCCCCGGTGGCGGATCGGTGGCCAGATAACCGGATACGTAGCTGGCCGCCAACCCATTGGCTCGCAGGCAGGCAATCGCCAACCTGGCAAAGTCTTGACATACCCCCTCGCGGGCCGCGAGAACCTCATTGACTCCGGTGGAAACCGTTGTCGATCCAGAGCGGTAGGTGAAGTCGGTGAATATCCGTGACACCAGGTCGCGCAACACGTCGACCAGCGCCCGCCCGGGCACGAAGCTGGCAGCCGCGTACTCGCGCACCGCGTCGGTGATCTCCGGTGGATCGAGGTCCAGGGTGAACTCGATCGCGAGCGCCCCGCGCGTCCCGGCCGGCCGGGCGGCCTCCCACGGCTGAATCGCCGGCCCGCTGGCGTAGCGGCCCGAGGACGGCGGGAACACGTCGACGATGGAGTCGCTGGTGACCGTCAGGGTGCTGTGCGGCTCGGTGACGTGGAAATAGGAGCTGACGTTGCCGAAGACATCGACGCTCGTGGAGCTGTCGGTGGGGGCCGGCTCGATGAGCAGCTCGTGGGCGATGCAGTGCTGGCGCTGCGAGTCGCGCGGCGTGAGAAATCCGCGGCCATACGAGCTGGTCACGACGTCGGAATACCGGTACTCGGTGCGGTGGGTGACGCGATGGCGGCGGGCGGCCGGGTCTGGCAAGGGTGTACCTCCTCGTCGCTGATCCCATCACAGGCGAACGGGTTTTGTACGACCCACGGCGCCGCGCGGTCATCGACCGTTTGCCGATACCGCGCCAAACCGGACTCAGCGGGAGCACAATCGAAAGGTGGCCACGTGGGAGAACGTTGCCCGCATCGTCGGTGAGCTGGCACTCACGTCCGAGCCGTCGCCGCACGACTGGCGCGTCGGCAAGAAGTTGCTGGCGTGGGAGCGGCCGTTGCGACCGTCCGAACGCGAGGCGTTGACGCGCAGCGGCGAGCACACCCCGGACGGCGACATTCTCGGTGTCCGGGTGGCCGACGAGGGCATCAAGTTCGCGCTGATCGCCGACGAGCCCGACGTGTATTTCACGACACCGCATTTCGACGGCTACGCCGCGGTGCTGGTCAGGCTCGACGAGATTTCGGAGCGCGACCTCGAGGAGCTGATCACCGAGGCCTGGCTGACCCAGGCGCCGCGGAAGCTGGTGCAGGAGTTCCTGGCCGACTCTCGTTAGCCGGCTTCAGATTTGACGCAAGTCGATGACGCGTTGCAGGTCGTCGACGCAGGCGGCGACGACGTTGGCGAGCACCAGCTGGTTTTTCTCGCGGGCAGCCGACTGCAACTCGGTGGCGTGGTGGCGCGCCGCCGCGAGGTAGGCGCTCGCACCCGCAGGATCGGAGTCCGCGAGGGCGGTCGCGGCGGCGAGCGCGACCAGGGCCGCCTCGACGGGTTCCCGGCAGCCGTCCACCGGCGGTGCGACGGCGCGTGCCAGTTGCAGGATCGTGCCCGCCAGCAGGGCCAGATGGACGGCCTGATGATCGGCGGCCTGGACCGCGGCGCGCAGTCGCCAGCGGCGAGGCGAGACCTGCACCACCTGGCGTGCGGTCGCCCGGGCAGCGATCAGCCCGCCCAGCTGTTCGTGCACCTGGTCGACGACCGAGAACGGCCAGTCGGGCGCGGGCACCTCACGCCCGGCGGCCACGTCCGCGGCGCGCGTCAGGCCGCGCTGCAGGACGCCCAGCACCCCGACGCGCGCCCTGCCCAACACCTGCAACGGGTCGGCCGGGAACAGCAAGATGGCGAACACGATGGCGAGTAGGCCGCCGATCAGGGCGTCAAAGATGCGCTCCCACCCGACGCCGCTGCGAAACAAAGCCAGCACCAGGATCGATGACACGACGGTCTGGTTGGCGAACATCATCCCTTGCCCGATGAAGCCCTGACCGATCAGCACCGCGAACGACAGCGCCAGCAGCGCGGCGACGGCGATGGGCACGGACCCGGTCCCCAACACCACCTCCACCAGGGTGCCGATCCCGATCCCCAGCGTGACCCCGACCATCATCTGGACGGCGCGCAACGCACGCAGGACGTTGGTGATCGACAGGCACACCGCGGCGGCGATCGGCGCGAAGAAGGGCTGTGGATGCGCCAGCAGGTCGTGAGCGATATACCAGGCCAGACCCGCGGCCACCGCGGTCTGCACCAGGTTGAACCACCGGCTTCGTAGCCGGTTGAAAGCAGCGAGCGCAGCGGTGCGCGCAGTAGGGGGCACCGCCACGCCCGGCTAGGTCCGCTGCAATTCGAACAGCGGAATCACTCGGGTCGTCTTCGACTGGTAATCGGCGAAACCCGGCGCCGCGGCGGTGACTTTGTCGAACAACGCGTCGCGCTCGTCGGACGGCAGCTCATGCGCCGTCACGTCATACGCGTCGGCGCCCACCTCGATGTGCGCCTGCGGGTTGGCCCGCAGGTTGTGCACCCAGGCCGGGTGCTTGGGCGAGCCGGCGAACGAGCCGATGATGATCAGCTTGCCGTCGATGTTGAAGTACGCCAGCGGCGACAGCCGGGGCTCACCCGACTTGGCCCCCGTCGTGGTGAGCAGCAGCAGGTTGGCGTTTTCGAATTGCCCCGTGACTTTGCCGCCGTTGGCGCGGAATTCGTCGGCGATGGCCTTGTTGAACGCGTTGACCGTTTCGATGTCTGGCATTTCACTCATGCCTCGTCAACCCGCTTGGGCTTGGCGTCTATTCCGGACTCTTTGCGTTGCTGAGCGGTGATCGGCGCCGGCGCATCGGTGAGCGGGTCGACGCCGCCGCCGGTCTTCGGGAACGCGATCACCTCACGGATGGAGTCGACGCCGGACAGCAGCGCGTTGATCCGGTCCCAGCCGAACGCGATTCCGCCGTGCGGTGGTGCGCCAAAGGTGAAGGCTTCCAACAGGAATCCGAACTTCTCCTCGGCCTCGGCCCGGTCCAGACCCATCACGGCGAAGACCCGTTCCTGAATGTCGCGCCGGTGGATACGAATCGACCCGCCGCCGATCTCGTTGCCGTTGCAGACGATGTCGTACGCGTCGGCGAGCACGTTGCCCGGATCGGTGTCCACGACGCCCTCGAATTCGGGCTTGGGTGAAGTGAACGCGTGATGCACCGCGGTCCACGCCCCGGAGCCGACCGCGACGTCACCGGCGGCTGTCGCCTCGTCGGCGGGCTCGAACAGCGGCGGATCCACCACCCAGACGAACGCCCACGCGTCCGGGTCGATCAGGTTCAGGCGGCTGGCGACCTCGCCGCGTGCCGCCCCGAGCAGGGCGCGCGACGACTTCGGCGGGCCAGCCGAGAAGAAGATGCAGTCACCCGGCTTCGCCCCGACATGGGCGGCCAGCCCGTCGCGCTCGGCGTCGGTGAGGTTCTTGGCCACCGGGCCGCCAAGCTCGCCGTCGTCGCCCACGAGCACGTAGGCCAGTCCCCGGTGCCCGCGCTGCTTGGCCCACTCCTGCCAGCCGTCCAGCGTGCGGCGCGGCTGAGACGCCCCGCCGGGCATCACCACCGCACCGACGTACGGCGCCTGGAAGACGCGAAATGTGGTGTCTTTGAAGAACTCTGTGCAGTCGACGAGCTCGAGACCGAACCGCATGTCGGGCTTGTCGGACCCGAACCGCCGCATCGCGTCCGCGTAGCTGATCCGCGGGATGGGCGTCGGGATCTGATAGCCGATCAATGCCCACAGCGCGGTCAGGATCTCCTCGGAGATCGCGATGATGTCCTCGGCGTCGACGAAGCTCATCTCCATGTCGAGCTGGGTGAACTCGGGCTGGCGGTCGGCGCGGAAGTCCTCGTCGCGATAGCAGCGGGCGATCTGGTAGTAGCGCTCCATGCCCGCGACCATCAGCAGCTGCTTGAACAGCTGCGGGCTCTGCGGCAGCGCGTAGAACGAGCCGGGCTGCAGCCGGGCAGGCACCAAGAAGTCGCGGGCGCCTTCGGGTGTCGAACGCGTCATCGTCGGCGTCTCGATCTCGACGAAGTCGTGCGATGCCAGCACGCTCCGCGCGGCGGCATTCACCTTGGAGCGCAACCGAATTGCCGCGGCCGGGGCTTCGCGACGCAGGTCGAGGTAGCGGTACTTCAGCCGGGTTTCCTCGCCGGCGGGCTCGTCGAGCTGGAACGGCAGCGGCGCGCTCTCCCCCAGCACGGTCAGCGTGCTGGCGTTGACCTCGATGTCACCGGTGGCGATCTCGGGGTTGGCGTTGCCCTCCGGCCGGATCTCCACGACACCGGTGACGGCCACGCAGAACTCGGCGCGCAGGCGATGAGCCTGGGCCAGCACGTCGGCGGCGCGGAACACCACCTGCGCGACCCCGGTGGCGTCACGAAGATCGATGAAGATGACCCCGCCGTGGTCGCGGCGGCGGGCCACCCAGCCCGCCAACGTCACCTGCTGGCCGGCGTCGCTACTCCTCAGCGAACCAGCGGCGTGGCTGCGCAGCACTAATCACTCCCTCGACGTTTGAACGACTGACCAGTCTAAAGGGCCGTGTAGTTTCGTCCGTATCGCCACCAACATCGCCCTCGTCGGTCCCGGCGCCGTCGGCACGACTATCGCCGCGCTGCTGTACCAGTCCGGCAACAAGGTACTGGTGTGCGGTCGAAGTCCGCGCGACAGCATCGAGTTGCGGCCCGACGGCAAGGATCCGATCGTCGTGCCCGGCCCGGTGCACACCGATCCTGCGCAGGTATCCGACTCGGTCGATGTGGTGATCCTGGCCGTCAAAGCGACGCAGAACGACACCGCGGGCGCCTGGCTGGCCCGGCTGTGTGACGAGCACACCATCGTGGTCGTCCTGCAGAACGGCGTGGAGCAGGTCGAGCAGGTGAAGCCGCACTGCCCGTCGTCCCCGGTGATCCCCGGAATCGTGTGGTACTCGGCCGAGACGCAACCCGACGGGTGGGTGCGGCTTCGCACCGAGGCGTCCCTGGTGCTGCCCAGCGGGCCCTCGGCGGAGACGGTCGCCGAGCTGTTGCGCGCGGCCGGCTGCCGGGTGGACTGCGACCCCGACTTCATCACGGCCGCCTGGCGCAAGCTGCTCACCAACGCGCTGGCCGGTTTCATGGCCCTGTCCGGGCGGCGGTCGGGCATGTACCGCCGCGACGACGTCGCCGCCCTGTCGCGCCGCTATGTCGCCGAATGCCTGGCCGTCGCGCGGGCCGAGGGCGCCCGGCTGGACGACGGCATCGTTGACGAGCTGACGGACCTGTTCCGCAGCGCCCCCGAGGACCTGGGCACCTCGATACTCGCCGACCGCGAATACCGCCGACCGATGGAATGGGACATCCGCAACGGGGTGATCGTCCGCAAGGGACGTGCGCACAATCTGGCGACGCCGATCAGCGACGTCGTGGTCCCACTACTGGCCGCGGCGAGCGACGGACCCGGCTAGATTCATGCCATGCACCCCTGCGAGCGCGTCGACCTCGACTTCATCGACCACGCCTGCGCACCTACACCGATAACCGGTTCGCCGCCTCAGTCAGCGATAGGCTGAGTCCACCAACGTATTTGCCGGATCAGACTTACGGAGCGTGCGATGAGCTTCAACGAGGGTATGCAGATCGACACCAGCACCGCGTCCTCGTCCGGCGGGGGCGGTATGGGGATGGCCATCGGGGGCGGCGGCCTGGGCCTGCTCATCCTCATCGGGGCGATGCTGTTGGGCGTCGATCCGGGCCGCGTGATGCCCCAGCAGCAGTCGAGCACCAGCGGTTACTCGGCGCCCGGATTCGACCTGAGCCAGTGCAAGACCGGGGCCGACGCCAACAAGTACGTGCAGTGCCGCGTCATCGCCACGGGCAACTCCGTGGATGCGGTGTGGCATCAGCTGATGCCGAGTTACACGCGCCCGCACGTGCGGTTGTTCAGCGGATCGGTGGAGACCGGCTGCGGGCACGCCACCACCGCGGTGGGGCCGTTCTACTGCCCGGTGGACCAGACGGCGTATTTCGACACCGACTTCTTTCAGGAGCTGGTCGACAAATTCGGTTCCAGCGGTGGGCCATTCGCGCAGGAGTACGTCGTGGCCCACGAATACGGCCACCACGTGCAGCAACTGCAGGGCCTGCTCGGCCGCGCCCAGCAGGGCGCGCAGGGGGCCGGCGGTAACGGCGTCCGCACCGAGCTACAGGCGGACTGCTACGCCGGCATCTGGGCGCACTACGCGTCGACCGTCAAGCAGGAGAGCACCGGCGTGCCCTACCTCGAACCGTTGAGCGACAAGGACGTTGCCGACGCCCTGTCGGCCGCGGCATCGGTCGGTGACGACCGCATCCAGAAGCAGGCGACGGGGCGCGTCAGTCCCGAGTCGTGGACGCACGGTTCGTCCGAGCAACGGCAGCACTGGTTCACCGTCGGCTATCAGACCGGTGACCCGCAGAAGTGCGACACGTTCTCCGCACCCGACCTCGGTTAGCCGGCCAGCAGTTCGGTGAGCTCGGCGCGGCCCTGCTCGTCGAGCGGCAGCTGCGGGGCCCGCGGATCCCCGATCCGGAAGCCGAGTAGGTCCAGACCGGCCTTCACGGTGGTGGGCAGGCCGCCCGCGACGATGAACTGCAGCAGGGGCTTGAGGTCGTCGTAGAGCGCCTGGGCCTTATCGAGGTCGTCTGCGCGCACCGCGTTGTACAGGTCGATGCAGGGCTGGGCCCGCAAATTCGGTGCGGCCGTGCACCATCCGGAGGCGCCCGCCTTCAGCGCGTCGAGCACCAGCGGGTTGCTGCCGTTGTAGAACGGGAGCCTGCCGCCGCTGAGTTCGTCGATGCGTTGCATCCGGGACAGATCGCCGGTGGACTCCTTGACCATGGTGACGTTGTCGATGGTTTCGAACATCGCGACCAGCAGCTCGGGCGGCATGTCGACACCGCTGGTGGCCGGGTTGTTGTAGGCCATGATCGGGATCGAAATCGCGTCGCTGACGCTGCGGTAGTGCTGGACGATCTCCCGGTCGGCGAGCTTCCAGTAGGACACCGGCAGGATCATCACGGCGTCGGCACCGGCCTGCTGCGCGTACTCGGCACGCCGAATGGTCTTGGCGGTGGTCACATCTGACACACCGACGACCACCGGCACGCGACCGGCGACGGTTTTGATCGTGGTGTCGACCACGGAGTCGAATTCGGGTTCCTCGAGATAGGCCAGTTCACCGGTGCTGCCCAGCGGAGCGATCCCATGCACCCCGGCCGCGACGAGCCGGTCGACCAGAGCGGCCAGCCGTTCGGTGTCGATGCCGTCGTCGAACGGAGTCACCGGGTAGGCGATGATGCCGTGAATCTCGGGAACGGACAACAGGTCTCCTCAGCTCGTCAGGGCGTCCGGGTGGCGCGCCAGCGCGCGGCGCGCGTAGTAGGCGAAGTTGGCCTGGCTGCGCTTGGGGGTCAGCGTCCACTCGTGCGCCTCGCGGGCCAACTGTTCGGGTAATTCCTTGATCGTGCCCGCGGCCATCGCGGTCAGTTGCAGTTTGGCGGCGCGCTCGATCAGGATGCCCAGCGAGCACGCCTCCTCGATGCCGGCCCCGGCGATGACGTGTCCGTGGTGCGCGAGCAGCACCGCCTTCTTGTCGCCGAGGGCGGCCGTGATGATCTCTCCCTCCTCGTTGCCGACCGGAACGCCCGGCCAGTCGGCGAGGAAAGCGCAGTCGTCGTAGAGCGGCGTGGTGTCCATGTGGGACACGATCAGCGGAACTTCCAGCATCGACAGGGCCGCCACGTGGAACGCGTGGGTGTGCACGATGCAGTGCACGTCGGGGCGCGCGCGGTAAATCCAGCTGTGAAAGCGGTTGGCGGGGTTGGCGATTCCGTCACCGTCGAGGACGTTGAGGTCCTCGTCGACCAACAGCAGATTGTCCTCGGTGATCTCGTCGAACCCCAGGCCCAGTCGCTGGGTGTAATAGGTGCCGGGCGCCTCGGCCCGGGCGGTGATCTGCCCGGCCAGCCCGGAGTCATGCCCGGCGTCGAACAGCGCGCGACAGGTGAGCGCCAGCTTCTGGCGGGTGGTCAGCCGGGAATCTGCGATGTTGGCCGTCAATTGCTCGGCGGAGCGGCGCATCAACTCGGATTTCGAATCGGTGAACGTGCTGGCCATGTGACACAATGTAGCAGCTTAGGAAACCTTGTGTCATAGGAGCCTCGTGACAGCACTCTTGCGCGCAGTCCGCAAACAACGCGGCCTCACCTTGGAAACGCTCGCCGAGCAGACCGGGCTGACCAAGAGCTACCTGTCGAAGATCGAGCGCCGGCACAGCACGCCCTCGATCGCCGTGGCCCTCAAGGTCGCCAAGGCCCTCGACGTCGACGTCGGGCGACTGTTCTCCGACGAGGCCGCCCAGGAGAAGATCACCATCGACCGGGCCGAGGGCGCCGGGGAGGTCGAACGCTACCGGGTGCTGGCGCCCTCGCTGCTGGGAAAGACGATGTCGCCGTTCGTCGTTCGACCGACAGAAGAGCTGGCCGATGATCCCCACCCCGAGCATGCCGGCCAGGAATTCATGTTCGTGCACGCGGGAACGGTCGAGCTCGATTACGGGGACCGGACGTTCACCCTCGGCCCGGGCGACAGCGCCTACTTCGACGCGGCCGTCGGCCACAAGATCCGGTCGGTCGGTGCGCAGCGGGCCGAGGTCGTCGTCGTCGCGCACGCCGAGCCCCGATGACCGAGCTGTTGTTCGCCTACGGGACGGTGTTCGCCATCAGCGAAGCCGAGCTGGCCGCGGCTGACGACTACGAGGTGGACGACTACCGCCGCACCTCGGTGCCGCTACGGTCGGGCGCGACGGCGTGGGTCTACGTGTTCGCCGGGTGACTACCCGACCCGGCAGGTGACGGTGGTGGTGGCGTCCTGGTGGGCAACCACCTGCCCGTCCACCGCGATCTCGCAGTGAAACTGGGCGGGGCCGTTTCCGGAATCCGGCCATTTCAGCATGCCGCTGGCGGTGATGCTCGCGTTCTGGTTCGGGTTTGCCAGGGTAGCGGTGTAAGTGACCGGCGCACCCCCGCTGAGCGGGGCCTGCACGCTGGTCGAGAACTTCGACGGGTCCGCGTTGAAGGCCGCCTGGCTGGGCGGATCGGAACTCACGTAGTTAACCGTGGCGGTCAGATTGTTGGGACTCGTCACGGTGTAGGTCACCTGGTGGCCGTCTGCGTGGGAGGTAGCGGGCGTGAGAAACACCGCCCCGGCCACCGCGAGCACCGCCGCCGATCCCCACCTCGAGACACCGCTGATCACTGTTCGCACGTTCGTCATAAAAGAAAACGCTACCGAATTCGTTGCCCACACTTGGGCCGAAACGGATGTTTAGCGGCGCCGACGCCGTTGGTTTGCCTGGCTCAGGTATGAAGCTTGCATGAGCGACGATCCCGTTTACGGCATCAGCCGACGCAGGTTGTTGACGACCAGCGCCGTCTCCGCCGCCCTCGGGGCCGGTATCGGGGGCGGGGCCGCGCTGCTGTGGTCGCAGCATGTGCACTCCCAGGCGGCCGGGTTGTGGCGCCAGCCTGATCGCAACGCCGCACCGCCGGTGGCCGGCCTGCATCTACAGTTCGGCAAGAACGCCGCCACCGAGGTGGTGGTGTCGTGGCACACCACCGACGCCGTGCGCAATCCGCGGGTCGTGGTCGGGACGCCGGCGTCCGGATTCGGACGCACCGAGCAGGCCGAAACCCGAACGTACCGGGACGCCAAGTCCGGCACCGAAGTTCGCGTCAATCACGCCCGCCTGACGAATCTCTCCCCCGACACCGACTACGTCTACGCGGCCGTGCACGACGGCACCGAGCCCGTGCAGGGAACGGTGCGCACCGGCCCGCAAGGCCGAAAGCCGTTGCTGTTCACCAGCTTCGGCGACCAGTCCACCCCGGCGCTGGCGAAGTTGCCCGACGGCCGCTACGCCACCGACAACATCGGCTCGCCGGCGGCCGCCGACACCACGATGGCGATCGAGCGCATCGGCCCGCTGTTCAACCTGGTCAACGGTGACCTGTGCTACGCCAACCTCGCCCAGGACCGGATCCGCACGTGGTCCAACTGGTTCGAGAACAACACCCGGTCGGCGCGCTATCGGCCGTGGATGCCGGCCGCGGGCAATCACGAGAACGAATTAGGCAACGGGCCAATCGGTTACGGCGCGTATCAGGCCTACTTCGAGCTGCCGGACTCGGGCTCGAGCCAACAGACCCGCGGCATGTGGTACTCGTTCAGCGCCGGGTCGGTGCGGGTGATCAGCCTCAACAACGACGACATCGCCTTTCAGGACGGCGGCAACTTCTACGTGCACGGCTACTCGGGCGGCGAGCAAAAGCGCTGGCTGACAGGCGAACTCGCCGCCGCGCGGCGCGACCCCGACGTCGACTGGGTGGTCGTGTGTATGCACCAGACGGCGATCTCCACCGCCGACAAGGCCAACGGCGCCGACCTGGGGATCCGGGAGGAATGGCTGCCGCTGTTCGATCAGTACCAGGTCGATCTGGTGGTGTGCGGGCACGAACACCACTACGAACGGTCACACCCGTTGCGCGGTGCGCTGGGCACCGACACCCGAACGCCGATACCCGTGGACACCCGCGGCGATCTGATCGACTCGACCAAGGGCACAGTGCATCTCGTCATCGGCGGCGGTGGCACCTCCGCGCCCAGCAACGGGTTCCTGTTCCCCGAACCGCGCTGCCGTGTGTTGATGGGCGTCGGCGCATTCGATCCCGGAATCGGCCGCAAGGCACCGATATACGTGCTCGAGGACGCGCCGTGGTCGGCGTTTCGCGACCGCGATTACCCCCACGGCTTCGCGGCGTTCGACGTCGACCCGGGTCAGCCCGGTGGCAACACAACGATCACGGCGACGCATTACGCGTTGAGCGGGCTGTTCGGCGCGGTGACCGTCGTGGACCGTTTCACCCTCACCAAGCCGCGCGGCGACAAACCCGCCTAGCTCAAAACAGCGTGGGCTGCACCGGTTCCGGCGGTGGTGCCGCCGGGGCGGCCTGCGCGAAGGGGCGATGATCACCCGCCAGCCGATGCTTGGCGATCAGTGGGGCGGCCCTGGCCCGCAGCGCCTCGCGGTAGTCCGGCGGCAGGTATGCGCCCCGCCGGTAGAGCTCGCGATAGCTCGCGACCAGCTCGGGATGCGAGCGCGCGAGCCAGGACATGAACCATCCGCGCGTCGAACCGCGCAGGTGCAGGCCGAAAACCGTGACGCTGCTGGCGCCGGCCGCCGCGATATCGCCGAGCAGCCGATCGAGGTGCTCGGTGGAATCGGTCAGGTGCGGCAGCACCGGCGCGACCATCACATGACAGTCCAGGCCGGCGTCACGAATCGCGGCGATCAGGCCGAGGCGGGCCTGCGGGGTGGGTGTGCCGGGCTCAACATCGCGGTGCAGCTCGGCATCGCCGACCGCCAGCGACACCGCGACCGACAGCGGGACTCGCATCGCCGCATCGGTGATCACAGGCAGGTCGCGGCGTAGCAGCGTGCCCTTGGTCAGGATCGACAGCGGCGTACCGGATTCGGCGAGGGCGCCGATGATGCCCGGCATCAGCGCGTAGCGGCCCTCGGCCCGCTGGTAGGGGTCGGTGTTGGTGCCCAGGGCGACGGTCTCGCGCTGCCACGACGGCCGGCGCAATTCCCGCCGCAGCACCTCGACGACGTTGGTCTTGACGACGACCTGGGTGTCGAAGTCGGTGCCGTTGTCGAAGTCCAGGTATTCGTGGGTGGGTCGGGCGAAGCAGTAGCGGCAGGCGTGCGAGCAGCCGCGATAGCCGTTGACCGTGTAGCTGAACGGCAGCGCCGAGGCGCCGGGCACCTTGTTGAGCGCGGACTTGCACAGCACCTCGTGGAAGGTGATTCCCTCGAATTGCGGTGTGCGCACGCTGCGGACAAACCCGATCCGCTGCAGCCCCGGCAGCGCCCCGTCCTCGACGGGCGTGCCGTTCACCGCGACGGCTTGGTTGGCCCAGCGCATCCCCCTATTCGAACAATAGTTCGAAGCAGAGTCAAGCGCTTGGGTTTTTGCGCGCCCGTGTCGGGGTATCACCTATTGGCTTCGTCACGAAAGGACTGACATGTTGCATTCGGTGATTCTCGCGAGTTCGGACCCGCTCGCGGCCGGCCTTATTCTTCGTGGCATCAAGGGGATCTTCGTCGCCATAGGTAGCGTCATCGCCGCAATAGTCTGCGGCATCATCGCAATGACGAAGGGCCGTAATCCGTTGGGATGGGGCATTCTTGGGCTGTTCTTCTCCATCCTCACATTGATCGTCATCATCGTCATTCCGAGCAAGAAATAATTTGCGACACAATCAGAATGGCGGCGGCTCGCCGTCGCCTCCGGCCGACGGCTCGATCTGTGCAACGTTGGCGGCCAACCGGATTCGGCGATTGTGCCGGCGGTCGGCGGCAATGCGCTGCGCGCGGCTCTGAGCGCGGGTGCTGGTTCGCAGCGGCATCATCGCCGTGCGATCGCCGCATCGTCCGGCGCCGTCCGCGTCGCGGACGGGCGCGTTCCCGGTGGGCGCGCACAAGGCCGGGAAGAACAGCGCGCTACCCGGGCTTGTGACATAGGTGTCCCCGTCGGGAAGCGTCCAGATGACGGTCCCGTCCGGCAATTGTTGATCGCGCCAACCCCAGAAGGTCTTCATCAAATGATGAAGGCGGCAAAGGGATTTCAGGTTCGAAGCGTGGGTAGGGCCGCCTTGCGAATACGGGGCCGTATGGTCCACGTCGCATTCGGTGGCCGGCCGCTCGCAACCGGGAGCGCGGCAGGTCAGGTCGCGGCATCGCACGAAGTCGGCCAGCCTGGCCGAGGGGACGTAGTGGGATTCGGCGACCACCGGCGCGATCAGCGGTACCAGCCGCGCCGACTTAGCTAGCTCGGCGATCACCTCAGCCGGGACCAGACCCTCCGCGCCCGATAGCACGCCCGGCGTCGACCCGCTGCCTTCGACGGTGGCGCGGTCGGCAACCACATGAATGACCACGTTGCTCGCAGTCCGCGCCGCGGCCGGGCAGCCGGCAACACCGCAGCCGCACACCAATCGCTGCGCACCGGCGGCGAGCGCGCCCAGCGCATCGGCACGCCGCTGCGCCCGGGTCCGTGGGCCCCCTCGCATAGCGGGCCCGCCAACTCATCGAGCCGCTTGTCCAGGGCCTGCCCGTCGGCGCCCAACACGTTCCCGCTCACCCACGCCATCCCCGACTCATTGGCTCGGACATCGACGAAGCGATCGGTCGCGGCCTCGGCGGCCCGCCGCACCGCGTCGGCATCGACAAGGGCCACCACTCGGTCGACGGCCGCGCCCAACCCGCCCCGCGTCAGCGACGGGCGCCTTGAAACCAACACCGCCACTTGCGCGTCCACCTTCGCCAGCACCTCGGCGTCGGTGATCAGATCGGTGCGAAACACGATCGTCTGAAAAGCCCGATAGTCGATATCGCCGGCCGCAAACGCGTTGCCTACTTGCGGCAGCCGGTCGCGCATCGCCATCGCGTAGCGCAGGTAGCTGTGCCCCATCGCCACGCTGCACTGCAGAGCGGCCGCCACCTGCGCGGCGACCGCCTCCCAGGTGTCCGCCGCCCAGTCCGGCCGCTCCCCGGACTCGCGGCAACGCAGCATCAGCAATTCGCCGACCGCAATGAGCCGCTCGGCGCCCGCCCGCGCCTCGTCCCGCCGCGCCTCGCGCATCCGGTCGAGCAGCAACGCCGACTCCGGCGTCGGGCGGGATGCGTACCACGATTCGAACATACATTCGATAGTAGTCACGGCCACCGACACCGTGAAGATGTCAGGGATCGGTGTTCGCGCTTTCCGCTTCTCGGGCCAGTGCCTCTGCCAGGCGCGTATATGACGCACCGGTTCTGGACTCCATGAATTTCGCGAAGCCGGGAACGCGCGCCGCGAACGTCACGGTCCATATGATGCGGCTGCCATCCGGACGATCTTCGATGCGAATATCGCCGCGGTAATCGCTCAGCCCCATATACCACGGAAGTGATGCGATGTAGGCATGATGACATGGTCGCGTTCCATCGACGATGGTGTCGCGAACTACGCTGAGCCCGATGCGAATTCGCCTGATGCCGCCGCGTCCGGTGTCAGGATCTCCGCGCCGCTCCCATGACGCGGCGGACACCGTCGGCAAAAAATCCGGCCAATGCTCGATATCCATCAGCAAGTCATATATCGCGCCCGGTTCTGCGCTGGAAAGTTGCTCCACCCGGCATGACAAAGGCCCTTTCATGGGGCGAAACGTACTACAGGAGTGCACCACTCACACGACCGCCGGCGGATTGGGGTAGTGAACTACGCGCGTCATGTGCCGACGCCGGCGTTACGTTCGCCCCGACGCTGTAGAACAGCAGCAACGAAAACTAGGGGAACGACATGCCGGTACGTTGGCAGATCGACGGAAATTGGACGATCGCAGCCAATTCCATCCAGTACTGGAACTGGAATTTCTTCACCGATCCGGGGACAGGTGGACCCAACCAGGGCCCGATCGTGTTCAGGGCGATACCCAAGGGTCGGTCACAAGGGGGCAACAACACCGCCCGAAACGTCTTGGTCACTTACGATTTCGCGATGTGCCGCGGCGGCCCCGGCGATGATCACGAGCCCGAGGTGTTCTACGAATTCAAGGTCAGAAACGACAGCAGCATCGCCGTGCCGTTCGTGCTCCAATTCATCAAATTCAGCGACCTGCCGCTCAACACCTGAATGGGGACAGCTATGAAGATCACGGTCATCACCGACGATCGCGGCAACATCGTCGGTACCGCGGGCACACCCGCGTCGACCAAGCCCGAAGCGGGAAGGGGTGGACCGGTCGCCGGGCCGGGCCAGTCGATCCGCGAAATCGAGCTGCCGAAGGGGCTGGCCGGCGTGAACGATGTCGCCGAGCTACACCAAAAGCTGGCCGAGCACCTCGGCTAACTGCTCAGCTTCGAAAGAACCTCAGCGACAACAGAATCCACCGGGACGGACACCTGATCCCCCGTCGACAGGTCCTTCACCCCGACCGTGCCGGACTCGATGTCGCGGTCACCCAGCACCAATGCGATGCGCGCACCGGAACGATCGGCCGCGCGCATCGCGCCCTTGAGGCCGCGGTCGCCGTAGGCAATGTCGACGCGGGCACCGGCGGCGCGCAGCTTCGCGCCCAGCACCGCGAGTTCGAGCTTGGCCTGCTCGCTCAACGGCACGCCGAACACATCGCAGCGCGTGGTCTCCCCCACCCTCTTGCCCTCGGCCCGCAGCGCCAGCAGGGTGCGGTCCACCCCGAGCCCAAAACCGATGCCGGACAAGTCTTGTCCACCGAGTTCTTTCATCAGGCCGTCGTAGCGACCACCGCCACCGATGCCGGATTGCGCGCCCAGACCGTCGTGCACGAACTCGAACGTGGTCTTCGTGTAGTAGTCCAGCCCACGCACCATGCGCGGGTTGATGACGTACGGCACCCCGAGCGCGTCCAGGTGAGCCAGCACAGTGTCGAAGTGTTGCTTGGCGGCGTCGGACAGGTGATCGAGCAGCACCGGCGCATCGGCCGTCATGGCCCGCACCTCTGGTCGCTTGTCGTCGAGCACCCGCAGCGGGTTGATCGCCGCGCGCTTGCGGGTCTCCTCGTCGAGATCGAGTGCAAAGAGGAACTCCTGCAACAGTTCCCGATATTGCGGGCGGCAGCTCTCGTCACCCAGTGACGTGATCTCGAGCCGGAAGCCGTCCAGCCCCAACGACCGGAAGCCGGCGTCGGCGACGGCGATCACCTCGGCATCCAGGGCCGGGTCGTCGACGCCGATCGCCTCGACGCCGACCTGCTGCAGCTGGCGGTAGCGGCCGGCCTGGGGACGCTCGTAGCGGAAGAACGGGCCGGCGTAACAGAGCTTTACGGGCAGCGCGCCGCGGTCCAGGCCGTGTTCGATGACCGCGCGCACCACCCCCGCGGTCCCTTCGGGCCGCAGCGTCACCGAGCGGTCGCCGCGATCGGAGAAGGTGTACATCTCCTTGGACACCACATCGGTGGATTCACCGACGCCGCGCGCGAACAGGGCCGTGTCTTCGAAGATCGGCAACTCGATGTCGCCGTATCCGGCCCGGCGGGCGGCGCTCAGCAGGCCGTCGCGCACGGCCACGAACTGTGCCGAGTCGGGCGGAAGGTAGTCCGGTACCCCTTTGGGTGCCGAGAACGAGTCCGTCACTGGGTCAGGCCTTCGAGGAACGGGTTGAAACGCCGTTCGGCGCCGATGGTGGTGGAGCTGCCGTGCCCCGGCAGCACCACGGTCTTGTCGTCCAGCACCAGCAGCTTGTCGACGATCGACGTGATCAGGTCGCGGCCGCTGCCGCCGAACAGGTCGGTGCGGCCCACCGAGCGCTCGAACAGGGTGTCGCCGGTGAAGACGACGTCGGTGTCCGACGACACCCGGAAGACCACCGAACCACGCGTGTGCCCGGGGGTGTGATCGACGTTGACGGTCACACTGCCCAGGTCGAGCTTGTCGCCGTCGCGGTCCAGCTCGACGACCTGCTTGGGCTCGCGGAAGAAGGCACCCGTCGCCAGCTGCGCCAGGCGCGGGCCCAGGCCGTAGATCGGGTCTTTCAGCATGAACCGGTCCTCGGGGTGGATGTACGTCGGGCAGCCGTAGGTGTCGGACACCTTCTGCGCGGACCACATGTGGTCGATGTGCCCGTGGGTCAGCAACACCGCGGCCGGGGTCAGCCGATTCTTGTCCAGGATGCGCCGCAACGGGCCCATCACCCGCTGCCCAGGGTCCACGATGATGGCATCCGTGCCGGGCCGCTCGGCAAGGACGTAGCAGTTGCACTGCAACATCCCGGCGGGAAATCCGGTGATCAACACGCTTCCCAGTTTCCCACGGGGGTCACTTGACACGGGTCGCGGCGCCCACATTAGCCTGAGCAGGCCAACCTCGAGGCCCGACTGACTTTATGGAGGCATCTGCGCCATGCCGACCAACGAACAGCGACGCGAGAACGCCAAGCGCAAGCTCGAACGGCAGATCGAGCGCCGCGCAAGGCAGGCCAAGCGGCGGCGAATCGTGCTGATCGCGGCCGGCGCGATCGTGGCCGTGGCCGTGGTCGTCGCAGTGGTGCTCACGATCATCAACACCAAGCACGAGCACAACACCACCACCGCCACATCGTCCAGCCCGGCGAGCAGTTCCGCGCAGACGACGGCGACCACGCCCGGACAGACCCCGCAGGCGCCGGCGTTGCCGCCGTTCAAGCCGTCGGCCAACCTGGGCGCCAACTGCCAGTACCCGGCGTCGGCGGATCCGGCCGCCAAGAAGGTCAAGCCGCCGCGGACCGGCAAGGTGCCGACCGACCCGGCGCAGGTGAGCGCGAGCATGGTGACCAAC
>NZ_JAFAUS010000288.1 GCF_019243155.1 Mycobacterium sp. | reverse complement strand
GAACGTGCTGATGTCGACGGCCGACGCCAACATCGGGTCGATCATGGGCATCGGGTTCCCGCCCTACACCGGCGGTAGCGCGCAGTTCATCGTCGGTTACTCCGGTGCGGGCGGCATCGGCAAGGAAGCCTTCGTGGCGCGGGCTCGCGAGCTCGCGGCCAAGTACGGCGACCGCTTCCTGCCGCCGGACTCGCTGACGTAATCAACCATCGCAAAGCCCCTGAAAACGTTGTGTTTCAGGGGCTTTTGCGTTGGAAGAGGTAGTAGCGGGTCGGGGTCTGCTCGCGGTCCAGCTCGCGCTCGTCGCCCGCGGCCAACGAAGTCCAGGCTGGGGTGAAGCGGCGTTCCATCTCGTCGGGCTTGACGCCGCGCACGCCGAAGCGTCCGCCTGGAGGGAACGCGACGATCAACAGCCGCGCGCCCGGCGCGGCCACGGTGCTGACCTCCCGCACGTACGCGTCGCGATCGCCGTCGCTCATGTTGTGCAGGCAGCCGTTGTCGACGATCAACTGGAAGCCCGCTCCGATCCCGGTCTGACTCAACCGCGTGACATCGGCCTGGACGAAGTCGACCGAGACCCCCGCGGTGCCGGCCTTGGCGCGCGCTTTGTGCAGAGCCGTCGGTACGAAGTCGACCGCCGTGACCTTCCAGCCTTGCCGGGCAAGGTAGATCGCGGTGTCCCCGGTGCCGCATCCGAGTTCCAGCGCCGGCCCCGCGGGCAGCGCGGGCGCGTCAGGAGTTCCCTCGATCAGATTCCGCAGGCTCTGCGCGAGCGGGTGCCCATCCCACGGGGTGAAGCCAAGACGATAAAAGACCCGAAACAGGGTGTGTTTGGACGCCGTAGTTCACCGTATGCCGGAGCGGCCCTACACGGCGGCGGCCAGGCGCCGCCATTCCTCCCGGGGGAATGCCCTCGGGTCCGCCAGCAGCACCTGGACGCAGACGTGGTCGGCTCCCGCGGAACGGTGTTCGTCGACGCGGCGCATGATGGCCTCTTCGTCGCCCCACGCGATGATCGCGTCGAACAGCCGGTCACTCACCTGCGCCAGGTCGTCCTCGGAGAACCCACTGCGCAGCAGATTGTTGGCGTAGTTGGGCAACGCCAAATACGCACGCAGCCAATCGGTTCCGATCTGCCTTGCCTCCTCGGCGCTCTCGGTCAGGACCACGGTCTGCTCGGGGAGCAGCAGCGGGCCCTCACCCAACGTGGCTCGGGCGGAGGCGGTGTGGTCGGGCGTGACGAGGTAGGGGTGGGCTCCGCCGGCCCGGCTCGCGGACAGGGCCAGCATCTTCGGGCCGAGTGCGGCAAGCACGCGCCGCTCGGTGGGCACCGGTTGCGGTGTGGCGTCCAACTCGTCGAGGAACGACGCGGTCGCGGCGAGCGGTTTGCGGTAGCGCCCCGGCTGGCCGGCGTCGATCAGCGGCGCGTGGCTGACGCCGATGCCAAGCAGGAAGCGGTCCCCGTGCTCGGCGGTCAGTTCCGCATAGGACTGCGCGACGTCGACCGCCGAGTGCATCCACAAGTTGAGGATCCCCGTGGCGATCACCGTCCGCTTCGTGGCACCGAGCAGGTGGCCCACCGCGTCGAACACCTGCCCGCCCACGTCCGGTATCCACAGCGCCGGAAAGCCCAGATCGTCCAATTCCGCTGCCGCGTCGGCGGATTCGGAGGGATCGCCGTAGCGCAGCTGACTACTCCAAATCCCGACTCCGGTAAGGTTCATCGGCGAAATCCTCTCGTGGTGCACGCCCAGCGTCTGCGACTGTTCTTTGGCTATCGTGTCAAACGCCCACGCCGCTGTAATCGGGCACCGGCATCGAGTCGTGCATCCGCACGCCCTTGGTGTTCAGCTTGGCCATCCTCCGCGACAGCGATGCGGGCATCGAGGAGACCAGCTGGGCCCCGCGGGTCAGCGCCCAGACGCCGACGCGGGAACCGGGGATGATGCTCCTGACGGCGCCGCGCGCAAAGGCCCGGCTGAGATGCACCGGTTCACGCATCGCCAGCTCGTAGGCGGCGAACGCGTGCAGATGGTCACCGTCGGCCTTGGCGAGCTCGCCGGCCAGCACGTAAGCCCCGAGGACCGCAAGACTGGTGCTGCCGCCGACGGCGGGGCCCGGGCAATACGCGGCGTCGCCGACAAGTGTGACCCGCCGACGCGACCAGATGTCGAGTCGCAGTTGGGTGATCGAATCGAAGTAGAAGGCGGGCGTGCGGTCGATCTCCGCAAGCCAGCCGTCCACTTGGGGATGCATGCCGGCGTATTCGTCGTGCAGTATCTCCTTCTGCCGCAACGAATCCCGGTGGTCGTAGTCCAGTTCCTCGTCGCTGCGGAACAAGAAAATCGCGCGTGCGTCGTCCAAATGGTCGGCGGTGTAGATCGCCGCGAAACCGCCGACACGTATATGCCCGACCATCTCGCCCTCGCTGGCCAGCGACTTCGGCGCCGACACCACCGCCAGGTAGCCGCCGAGGAACCGGGTCAGGCCGGCCTCCTCGCCGAAGGTCAGGCGGCGGACATTGGAGTGCAGGCCGTCGGCGCCGACGATGACATCGAAGCTGCGTTCCGGGCCGTGCTCGAAGGTCACCTCGCCGTCGTGGCCGATCGAGGTGATGGAGTCGCCGAACAGGTACTCGACATCGTGACGGGCCGCGTCGTAGTAGACCTCGCTGAGGTCGTCGCGCATGATCTCAACGTGCCGGTCGGAACTGGCGCCGTAGATCTTGGTGAGGTCGGCCTCGATGGGCGTCCGGCCTTCCCGGAATATCTTCAGGCGATTGGTCCCGGTGGCGCGCGCGTCGATGCGATCGAGCACGCCCATCTTCTCCGAGATGTCCATCGAGGGACGGAACAAGTCGACGGCGTGGCCGCCGGTCTTGCGCAGCGTGGGCGCGCGTTCGACGACGGTGACGTCGAAACCGTACTTGTTCAACCAGTACGCCAGCACCGGCCCGGCGATGCTGGCACCCGAGATCAGGACTCGCATGACGACCTCCCCGCTCAAGGTGATGTTAGGCAAGGCTAACACGTCACTTACCTATCGGTAAGTCAGTTAAACTTGACCGGTGAGCAGACCCCGGTCGGACACTCGGGAACGGATTCAGGAGGTCGCCCGGGAATTGTTTTTGGCCCGCGGCGTGCAACGCACCAGCCTGCAGGACATCGCGGATAAGCTGGGGATCACGAAACCGGCTCTGTATTACCACTTTTCGTCGCGCGAAGAGCTGGTGCGCAGCATCCTGGTGCCGTTGATCGACGAGGGCGAGCGGTTCGTCGCCGGCCACGAGAATTCGGGTGGCACCGGCGCACGCGAATTACTGGAGGGTTACTTCGACTTCTTCTACCGGCACCGCGAAGACCTCGCGCTCGTGCTGGCCGAGTGGACCATGCTGACCGACTTCGGCCTCATCGACAAGGTGTTGGCGTGGCATGGCCGGCTCGGCAAGCTGGTGTTCGGGTCGAAACCGACCCTCGCGCAAGCCACCCGGGCGGTGGTGGCGTTCGGCGGACTGCAGGACTGCTGTCTGCAATTCCCCGACACGCCACACAAACAACTGCGAGCGAAGTCGGTGGACGCCGCGCTGGCGGCGCTGGGTGTGTGACGCCGGGCTAGGAGGTTCCTGCGCCGCTCGCGGTGCTCTGGTCCTGGGCGTTCTGGGTGAAGATGTCGCCCGAGGTCTGGCCCTGGTCGTTGACGAAGTTGGTGTCGTCGACGGGGGAGACGGTGATACCCGGCGCCGATCCCGATGCGACGACGGCCCCCGCGAGGACGGATGGTGTGGCGTTGAAGAGCGCGACCGCAGCGGCAGCCGCTGCACCGGCGAAAAGCAGTTGCAGCCAACGGATTTGGCGGCATCGACTGGCGGGTGAGTGGTGTTCCTGAATGCTGGTGACTGAGGGGTGGCTTGTCATGCGTCCCATTTACCGCTTCGCTGTCAGGAATTGGCTGGGTCCTTCTTATCGATCTGCTGTGAAGCCCGGCTGGGCTAGATTGCCCGCCTCCTCAGCCGCCCTTACGGGCCGCATCGTCGCCGGGCTAAAGTCCGTAGCTATGCGCTTTGGTCTTTTCATTCCGCAGGGCTGGCGAATGGATCTGGTCGACATCGAACCCGAGAAGCACTGGGCGGTGATGCGCGACCTGGCCACCTACGCGGACAACGGCCCCTGGGACTCGCTGTGGGTGTATGACCATTTCCACACCGTCCCGATGCCGACGGACGAAGCCACCCACGAGGCGTGGACGCTGATGGCCGCATACGCGGCGGTCACGAAGCGGATCAAGCTCGGCCAGATGTGCACGGCCATGAGCTACCGCAATCCGGTCTACCTCGCCAAGGTCGCGGCGACGGCGGACATCATCTCCGGTGGGCGGATACAGATGGGCATCGGTGGCGGCTGGTACGAACATGAATGGCGCGCTTACGGTTACGGTTTTCCGTCGGCCGGAGTGCGGCTGGGGCGGCTGGACGAGGGCGTACAGATCATGCGTGACGCCTGGCGCGACGGCAAGGTCAGCTTCGACGGCAAGCACTATCAGGTCGACGGCGCGATCGTCGCACCTAAGCCGCTGCAGGACAACGGGATTCCGCTGTGGATCGCGGGCGGCGGTGAGAAGGTGACCCTTCGGATCGCCGCGCAGTACGCGCAATACACCAACTTCACGCCCGAGCCCGAGGCGTTCGCGCACAAGTCGGAGGTACTGGCCGAGCACTGCCGCAACTTGGGCACCGACTTCGACGCCATCGTGCGATCGGGCAACTTCAACCCGATCGTCGGCACCTCGGAGGCTGACGTCAAAGACAAGCTGCAGCGGATGCGCGACCGCCTGGTCCGCTACGTCCCGGAATCCGCGGCCGACGCGATGATCGCCAACGGCAGCGGACCGGATTCGGCATCGGGGACGCCCGAGCAGGTGATCGAGCGGATCGCCAAGATCCGAGACCTCGGCTGTGAGTACGCGATCTGCTATTTCCCGGAGGCCGCCTACGACCGCTCCGGCATCGAGTTGTTCGAACGCGAAGTGATTCCCGCGTTTGCCTAGACGTCGCTGGTGACGTACCTCGTCTTCGCCGGGGGCGCGGCCAGCAGCGGGGGCAGCTCGGTGACCTTGCCCTCCCCGGCGCGAAACGCCCGGTAGGCCTCGTCGTGCTCGACCGAGTCCCACAGCTCGTAGATGATCCAGTGCGCCTCGTCGTCGGTATCGACCAGCACGTCGGTGCGGAGGTTCCCCTCGAACGCCCGGGTGGTCTCCAGCGTCCGGCGCATCAGGTCTTGCGCCGCGGGCACCGCTTCGGGCTTGAACTTCAGTTCAAGTAGCACCGTGACTGCCATGGTTGTCTCCTCGTATCGTCATGTCGCACTGCTCACTACGAGCGCACTGTTGAACCTACGGTCGACCCACTTGGCGAACTCGGGCGCCTCCGGAATCTGGTCGGCGGCGGCGAACAAATTGGCCAACCGCTGCTCGGCGGCCACCACCTTGTCGTCGAGCGCGATCGGTAACCGTCGCAGCCGGCTTTGCGCAAGCGCGGCGATCTTGAGGTCCAAACCCACTGCGTCGGCGTACTTTTGGGCCCACGCCGCCGGGTTATCGCGCGCCCACTGTGCCGCCCTGTTGTAACGGGCCAGCAGGTCGGCCAGCGCGGAGTTGCGGTTCGGGTCGGTCAGCGTCCGCACGGACGCGCTGCCGAACCAGTAGCCGTTCTCGGCGGATCCGATGTTGCGCACCTTCAGGGTGAGATTGGCCTGCGCGGTGTAAGGCTCCCAGATGACCCAGCAATCGCCCTGCCCGTTGGCGAACGCCGACAACGCGTCGGCGGGCTGCAGGAAGACCAGCTTGACGTCTTTGGGTTTCAGCCCGACGTCGGCCAGATGCTCGAGAATGTTGGCGTGCGCGGCGCTGCCCTTGGCCACCAAGATGGTCTTGCCCGACAGGTCACGCACCGAGGTGATCGACGAATTGGTGCGCACCAGAATCTGTTCGCCCGCCGCGGCGCCGTCGTATGCCGAGATCACCTTGGTCTTGGAGTTGGCCGCCGCGCCAAAGACCGGCGGGGTGTTGCCGGTGACCGCGAAGTCGATCTTGCCCGCGGTGAGCGCCTCGATCTGGGGCGGTCCCGAGGTGAACGTCGAGAAGGTGACCTTATAGGGCAGATTGTCGAGCGCCCCGGCGGCGCGCAGCAACGACTCGGTGCCGCCCTTCTGGTCGCCGACCTGCAGCGTCACCG
The DNA here is from genome assembly GCF_019243155.1 of Mycobacterium sp. Classification (GTDB taxonomy): domain Bacteria; phylum Actinomycetota; class Actinomycetes; order Mycobacteriales; family Mycobacteriaceae; genus Mycobacterium. Next base: position 12,732 of record NZ_JAFAUS010000288.1, on the reverse strand, counting down.
AGGAGAGTTGCGACAACGGCACCGGGGCGGGCACGCCGATCAGCTCCGGCCCCAATGACCTCGACACACACGCGGTCGCCGTCGCCACGAGCACCAACACTGCGGCGATCCGGTATCGAGCCGTCAATGCCGAACGCCGAGCTTGTCGAGAAGTTCAACGCGGTAGTGGTCGTGCCGGGCAGTGCGCTGCGCGGGTGTGGGTCGCGGATCTTCGATCTCGATGGTGTGGGCGATGCGGCCGCCCTCGAGGACCAGCACCCGGTCGGCCAGCTCGATCGCCTCTTCGACGTCGTGGGTCACCAGCAGCACCCCGAAACCGTGATGGCGCCACAGGTCGAGCAGCAGCGCCCGCATCGAAAGACGGGTGAGCGCGTCCAGTGCGCCGAACGGTTCGTCGAGCAGCAGCAGCGAAGGTTCGGCCACCAGCGCGCGCGCCAGCGAAACCCGTTGTGCCTGACCGCCCGACAACGTCAAGGGCCACGCCGCGGCGTGGTCGGCGAGCCCGATCTCGGCCAGAGCCTGCTCGGAACGCCGGCGTGCCGCATCGCGGGAAAGCCCGTTGCGGTTCAGGCCATACCGCACATTGGTGAGCACGTCGCGCCAGGGGAAGAGCCGCGGATCCTGGAAGGCGACCGCCGGCGCCCCGGTGACCTCGCGGCTGCCGGTGTGGTCGGGGGAAAGCCCCGCCAGCACTCGCAGCACGGTCGATTTGCCGCAGCCGCTGCGACCGACCAGTGCCACGATCTCGTGAGCGCGGATCTGAAAGGAGATGCCGTCGAGAACGCTGCGGGCACCGTATTTTTTCTCGACGTCGGTCAGTCTGCCGACGACGGCGGTCCGCTGCTGCGATGTCACTGTCATGTGCGATACCTCAGGGCTCGGTGTTCAAGTGCTCGGACGATGGCATCGGTGGCGATGCCCAACAGCGCGTAGACGATCAGGCAGAAGATGATGATGTCGATGCGCAGGAAGTCGCGGGCGTTGTTGATCAGGAATCCGATGCCCTTGTCGGCGTTGATCTGTTCGGCGACGATCAGCGTCAGCCACGCGATGGCCAACGACTGGCGCAGCCCGACCAGCACCTGGGGCGCCGCGCTCGGCAGGTAGACGATGCGCAGCCGCTGTAGGAGCGAAAAGCCAAGCACATCAGCGGTTTCCAGCAGTTTGGGGTCGACCTGGCGAATCGCGGAGAAGGTGTTGAGGTAGAGCGGAAAGCTGACGCCGAGCGCCACCAGCAGGACCTTCGGCAGTTCGCCGATGCCGAACCACAGAATGAACAACGGGATCAACCCCAGGTGCGGCAGCGCGCGAACCATTTGCAGGGGCGGGTCCACGGTCGCCTCGAACCACCGCGACAACCCGACGGCCACTCCCAGGGCCACCCCGATGACGCCGCCGAGCAGCAGGCCCTCGACCACGCGGAGTCCGGAGACCTCGAGCGCATCGGCGAGCTTGCCGTTCCGGATCAGCTGCAGGCCGGCGTCGAAGATCAGTTGCGGGGCGGGCAGCACGTCCTGAGGGATCAGGCCGGTGGCGCTCAGCGCCTGCCACAAGACCAGCAGCACGAGCGGCGATGCGATCCGGACGAGGGTCCAGCGGTGCTGCGAGAAGACTTTGCTGGGCGGGCCTGCCGCCAACGGCTCGGCGACTGTCTCGTTGGGAATGCTCACGGTGCTGCGACGGTATGCGGAGGTGGCCTTCGACTGAAGGGTTTGGCTCTGGGTGAAGAGAAGAGTGACGGAGGTGCTGATTTGCCGGCGATGGCGGGCCGACGATTTACGAGAATGTGGTTTCCACTTTTCGGAAAGCTGTTATACGGTTCAGGCAGATTTGTTCTGTTGGCGGACGACGGAGGATTCCCCGATGCAGAAGGCGCTCGCCCCCGAGATCTCCACCTGGCCCGACGAGAGCCCGCAGCTGATCGGCAGCCGTTGCGGCAAGTGCCAAGCCACGACCTTCCCGGTGCAGCAGTGGTGCCCGAAATGCAGCACCGGCGAGATGACCGACGTCTTGTTGCCGCGCCGGGGGACTCTCGTTGCGTGGACCACCCAGGGTTTCCCGCCCGGCGCCCCGTACGCGGGCCCGGCCGGTAAGGACTTCGTGCCGTTCGGCGTCGGCCTGGTCCAGCTCGACGACGTGATCCGCGTCGAGGGCCGGCTGACCGAGAACGACCCGGCCAAGCTGCAATTCGGTCAGGAGGTTGAGCTGACGATGATTCCGCTCACCACCGACGAAGACGGCGCCGAAATCATGACGTTCGCATTCCAGCCAGTCTGATCAGGAGGACACCCCGATGACCAACGATGTCGCTATCATCGGCGTCGGCCTGCACCCGTTCGGCAGGTTCGAGAAGACCGCGATGCAGATGGGTGCCGAGGCCATTCAGTCGGCGCTGACAGACGCCGGGGTGGACTGGAAGGACATCCAGTTCGGCTTCGGCGGCAGCCACGAAGTCTCCAACCCCGACGCCGTGACCCGCCTGGTCGGGCTGACCGGCATCACGTTCACCAACGTATTCAACGCCTGCGCCACGGCGGCCAGCGCCATCCAGCAGACCGCCGACACCATCCGGCTGGGCAAGTACGACATCGGCATCGCCATCGGCTTGGACAAGCACCCGCGCGGCGCGTTCACCGACGACCCCGCCAAGCTGGCGCTGCCGCAGTGGTACGCGCAGAACGGGCAGTTCGTCACCACCAAGTTCTTCGGGATGAAGGCCAACAAGTACCTGCACGACCACAACATCTCGCAGGCCACGCTGGCCAAGGTGGCCGCCAAGAACTTCCGCAACGGCGCGCTGAACCCAAATGCGTTCCGCCGCAAGCCGATTTCCGAGGAAGAGATTCTCAACTCGAGTGTGCTCAACTACCCGCTGACGCAGTACATGTTCTGCGCGCCCGACGAGGGAGCGGCCGCGGTCATCATGTGCCGCGCCGACATCGCGCACAAGTACACCGACAAGCCGGTGTACGTGCGGGCCTGTGAGATCCGCACCCGCACGTTCGGTGCCTACGAGGTGCACGCCACCTTCGCCCCGCTCGACGAGGACGTCTCGCCGACGGTGTACGCGGCCAAGGCCGCTTACGAAGCCGCGGGCATCGGGCCCGAGGACGTCGACGTCGCCCAGCTGCAGGACACCGATGCCGGAAACGAGGTCATCCACATGGCCGAGACGGGTCTGTGCGCCGACGGCGAGCAGGAGAAGCTGCTGGCCGACGGCGCGACCGAGATCCACGGCTCGATGCCGGTGAACACCGACGGTGGGTTGATCGCCAATGGCGAGCCGATCGGCGCTTCCGGGCTGCGGCAGATGCACGAGCTGGTGCGTCAGTTGCGCGGCGAGGCCGGCGACCGTCAGGTGCCGGGTGACCCGCGGGTCGGCCTGGCTCAGGTGTACGGCGCGCCCGGCACCGCTTCGGCGACGATCCTGTCGCTCTAAATCGCCTAAATCGCCTAAATCGCCGGGCCCAGAAGGTCGTCCGCGTCGCGGATGATATAGCCGTAGCCCTGCTCGGCCAGGAAGCGCTGCCGGTGCGCGGCGTATTCGGCGTCCAAGCTGTCTCGCGCCACCACGGAGTAGAAGACGGCGCCACCGCCGTCGTGCTTGGGCCGCAGTAGCCGTCCCAGCCGCTGGGCCTCCTCTTGACGGGAACCGAAGGTTCCCGAAACCTGCACCGCCACAGAGGCTTCCGGCAGGTCGATGGAGAAGTTGGCGACCTTGGACACCACCAGTGTCGACACCTCGCCGCTGCGGAAGGCGTCGAACAGCTCCTCGCGCTCCCGGGTTCGCGTCGAGCCCTGGATCACCGGGGCGTTCAGCTCCGCGCCGAGTTCGTCGAGCTGATCGAGGTAGGCGCCGATCACCAGGGTCTGCTCGCCGGGGTGCTTTTCCAGAATGGACTTGACCACGGCGATCTTCGAGTGCGCCGTCGAGCAGAGCTTGTAGCGCTCCTCGGGTTCCGCGGTGGCATACATCATGCGCTCGTTGTCGGTCATCGTGACGCGCACCTCTATGCACTCCGCGGGCGCGATCCAGCCCTGGGCCTCGATGTCCTTCCACGGCGCGTCATAGCGTTTGGGGCCGATCAGGGAGAACACGTCGCCCTCGCGCCCGTCCTCGCGGACCAACGTGGCGGTCAGGCCGAGCCGCCGTTTGGATTGCAGGTCGGCGGTCATCCGGAAGACCGGCGCGGGCAGCAGGTGGACCTCGTCGTAGATGATCAGCCCCCAATCGCGACTGTCGAAGAGCTCCAAGTGCCGGTACTCGCCCTTCGTGCGGCGCGTGATCATCTGATACGTCGAGATGGTGACCGGTCGGATCTCCTTGCGTTCCCCGGAGTATTCGCCGATCTCGTCCTCGGTCAGCGACGTACGCGCGACCAGTTCGCGCTTCCACTGCCGCGCCGCCACGATGTTGGTGACCAGAATCAGCGTCGTCGCACTGGCTTTCGCCATCGCGGCCGCGCCGACCAGCGTCTTGCCGGCACCGCAGGGCAGTACCACCACGCCGGATCCGCCCGCCCAGAACGAATCCGTGGCCATCTGCTGATAGTCGCGCAGGTGCCAGTCGTCCTGAGCGAGGGCGATCGGGTGCGCTTCACCATCGACGTAGCCGGCGAGATCTTCGGCGGGCCACCCGATCTTGAGCAGCATCTGCTTGACCCGGCCGCGCTCGCTGCCGTGGACGACGACGGTGTCGTCGTCGATCCGAGCGCCGAGCATCGGTGCGATCTTCTTGTTGCGCAGGACCTCTTCGAGCACCGCGCGGTCCAGGCTCACCAGCGTCAGGCCGTGGGCCGGGTGCTTGACCAGTTGCAGCCGGCCGTAGCGCGCCATCGTGTCGACGATGTCGACCAGCAACGGCTGCGGCACCGCGTACCGCGAGAAGCTGACCAGTGCGTCGACAACCTGCTCGGCGTCATGGCCCGCGGCGCGGGCGTTCCACAGCGCCAGCGGGGTGATGCGGTAGGTGTGCACATGCTCGGGCGCGCGTTCCAACTCGGCGAACGGCGCGATGGCGGCGCGCGCCGCCCCGGCCTGCTCGTGGTCCACCTCGAGCAGCACCGTCTTATCGGACTGGACAATCAACGGGCCGTCAGACACAGGCGCCGCTCCTCACTTCGCTCTGCATTGTCGCCGGCGCGCACCCGCGCTTCCTCTCGCTCATTCCATCCATTATCGGCCGGTGGCCGACACTACCGACGTGATGCGGTGGATTGCGAAGTCGCGGAGCCGGGCGGACGCCGAGTCGAAGGCCACCAGCTGGCCGCCGCGGATGGTGATCGGCGACACCACCCGCTGCGTGGCCACCCCGGCGGCGTCCAGGTAGCCGATCACCAGCGTGTCCTGTTCCTTGGCCGCACGCTGCAGCATCGACATGGTGAGGGCCGGATCGATGCGGCTGTTGCCGAAGGGCGCCGCGGTCACCTTGCGCAGCACCGCCACGACCGCGTTCAGGCTCTCGCTGTTTGGACGCGGCATCGGACGGTACGGCCGGCGCTGCTGTGGCGTGGACACTCGGGCCCCGCGGGGCCGGACGTCGACGATGGCGCCCGAGGAATCCTCCGCCGCCGGAGCGAAGCCCGCGGCCCGCAACGCGGACAGCACCTCAGCGATCGGTGCCGAGGACACCGCGACCGTCGGCGCCAGGGCGCGCAGTTCGACCGCCTCGGTCGCGGGCGCTGCGACCGCCTGGGCCAGCAGCGCCGGATCCTCGCAACGCACGAACGAGGCGGCCATGCCGATCCGCAGCTGGCCGTGTCTGCGCGCGACATCGTCGATCAGGTAGGTAAGCCCTTGCGGCACCGGCGTTTTCGAGTGTTTGGCGAAGAGGGCATGCATCCAGTCGCGGGTTTTGCCGATGTCGAGCGCGTGCCGGATCGACTGCTCGCTGACCCGGTACACCATCGCGGTGCCCGCCGATTCGACGGTGGCCACCGTGGCCAGTTGCTCGGCGAGGTCGCGCTGCAGCGGCCCTGGCACCACGACCGTCAGGTCGGCCTGCACGAAGAAATGGTCGATCGGCTTGGGCAGTGCCCGGTTCATGGCGTCGACCGCCGCCGCAGAGTCGTCGTCCAGCAGGGCGCGGCCGGGAGTGCTCAGGGCGCCGCGTCCCGCCAGGCCGAGGGCGTGCGTCTCGGCCAGCAGATCGCCGACGGGCCCCGGCTGCAGCCGTTTGGACCAGCGCGGGCGCCGCCAGATCAGCGCCGCCGACGCCTCGACGGCGTTGACGCCCGCGCCAGGTGGCAGCTCGGACAGCATGCCGAGCAGCAGTCGGCGGTCCAGCGGTGCGGCCGTCGAGTACAGCGCATCCGTCAGGGCGCCATAGGGTTTGGCGTCGGGGCCGCGGGTGCCGATCAATGCCGGCCGGCCCGGCAGGTCCAGCCAGGCGTTGGCCAGCAACTCCCACCGGTCGGCCGCGGGCAATGCGGTGAACCGGTCGACGGCGACCGTCGGCGCCCAGTACGGTCCGTCGCCGGTGTCCGGTTCCGGGTCCGGCATGCCGCTGGCGATCAATCCCGCCGCCGCCGCGAGCTCGAGGACCAGGCCCAGCCGAGGCTCCTCGATGCCGGTGGTCTTACTCAGCCGCTTCACGTCGCGAATTCCCAGGCCGCCGCTGCGCAGCTCGGGAACCGGTGCGGTGGCGAGCGATTCAACGACTACGTCAAGCGCGCGCAGCAGATCGATGACGGCCCCGGCGGCGGTCGCGTCGACATCGTCGGAGGTGGTGGTCGACACGACCGGGTCGGGAGCTGTCAGCTGCAGGGGACCGGGCTGCTCGCCACGCAGCACCTGCCCGACGTGCCGCGGCAGGATCACCGTCTCGGCGTCGATGCGTCGCAACAGTCCCAACGCCAGCAGCTGGGGCACGGGACGGTCGCCGGCCGCGCCGGGGGCGGCGTCACGGGTGCGGCCCATCGGGGAGCCTTCGAGGAGTTTCTCGAGAACGTCCAGCTGGGCTTCGGTGAGGTCGTCGATCAAGGCGGCGATCTCTTCGCCACTGCGGGAGCCGTCCTCGAGGGTGACCTGCCCCGCATGCCACGGCAGCGCGGCTGAAGCGTCGGCGGCCACTCGGAGCGCGGCCTCGCCCCAAACCAGCGCGCGATCCCGCAAATCGTCGAGCGCACCGGTCACGTCTGACTCGGGAGCGCGGTCGTCGATCAGGGCCAGGAGCTTTGCCGTCGGCACCGGCGCGGTATCGGCCTGCAGCACCAGCAACGCGTCGAGAACCGCCAGCCGCAAGAAATCCAGTTCGTCAGTGGCGGCCTTCACCGACTGGCGGGCCTGCGCGCGCGCGGCCAGCGCAGCGATGCTGCCGGGGGGAGGCTGGGCGAGGTCTGGCCGCAATTCCAGCAGGCGGATCAGACGCTCATCGGATAATTCGGCCAGCCACGACCCCAGCGGGATATCCGGGGTGTTGTCGGTCATTGCTGACCAGCGTAAAGCAGGCGGCGGACCCCGCGGAGGCCGCGAACTCCCGAACTGACGGCCTTGCACCACGTGCGTGTGCGCGACCTGTCAGAATGGACGCGTGGCTGACAACGCTGAGGGCAAAGAGCGCAAAACCCGGTATGTCGACAACGGCTGGCCGACGACGGACCACGACGACCACGCGGTGAGCGAACTCGCGACCGACCGGACGGGTGCGTTGTCCCCGTTCGGCGAGCTGGTGTTCCCGCTACCGTCCGCCGACCTGCCCTACCTGCACCCGGTCACCGTCGTCAATCGGTAGGTCATCTCCCATGGCTGGGGCATCCGGGACGTCCAGGCCGGCTGCGCTGTCGCACCTGGACGAGCGCGGGGCGGCGCACATGGTGGACGTCAGCGAGAAGGGTGCCACCAAGCGAACCGCCGTTGCCGCGGGTGCCCTACGCACTTCCGCGCAAGTGGTGGCGCTGATCACCAGCGGCGGCCTGCCCAAGGGTGACGCGCTGGCCACCGCGCGGGTGGCCGGTATTTTGGCGGCAAAGCGCACCAGCGACCTGATTCCGCTTTGTCATCAGCTCGCGCTCACCGGAGTCGACGTCGACTTCACGGTGGGGGAGTCCGATATCGAGATCACCGCGACGGTCCGCAGCACCGACCGCACCGGTGTGGAGATGGAAGCGCTGACCGCCGTCAGCGTCGCCGCGCTGACGCTCTACGACATGATCAAAGCGGTCGATCCCGCCGCGCAGATCGATGACATTCGAGTGCTGCGCAAAGAAGGCGGCAAAAGCGGAACATGGGAGCGGTGATGAACGCCAAATCCGCCCGAATCATCATTTCCTCGACCCGCGCGTCCGCTGGGGTGTACGACGACCGCTGCGGGCCGATCATCTCTGAATGGCTTGGGCAGCAAGGATTTTCAGCTGCCGAACCGGAAGTCGTCGCCGACGGCGAGCCGGTGGGGCAGGCGCTGCGCATGGCGCTCGACGATGGCGTTGACGTCATCATCACCTCGGGTGGCACGGGCATCTCGCCCAGCGACAGCACGCCCGACCAGACCGTCGCGTTGCTCGACTACATGATTCCCGGCCTCGCCGAGGCCATCCGCCTGTCGGGCCTGCCGAAGGTTCCGACATCGGTGTTGTCGCGCGGTGTGTGCGGTGTGGCCGGACAGACCCTGATCGTCAACCTGCCGGGCTCGCCGGGCGGGGTGCGCGACGGCCTGGGCGTGCTCACCGGCGTGCTCGACCACGCGTTGGATCAACTCGCCGGCAAAGATCACCAGACATGACCCTCGTGGTGCGCGCGGCGATGACCGAGCACCCGATCACCCTGGCCGAGCATGAAGAACTGGTGAGCCATCAATCGGCCGGTGCCATCGTCGGGTTCGTCGGCATGATCCGCGACCATGACGGCGGGCGCGGCGTGGTGCGGCTCGAGTACTCGGCGCACCCGTCGGCCGCACAAGTCATGGCCGAGGTGGTGGCGGAGGTGGCCGAGCAGTCCCGCGGCCTGCGGGCCGTCGCGGCCAGCCATCGGATCGGGGTGCTGCACATCGGGGAGGCGGCGCTGGTGGCCGCGGTTGCGGCCGACCATCGGCAGGAAGCGTTCGCGGCGTGCGCGCATCTGGTGGACACCGTGAAAGCGCGCCTACCCGTGTGGAAGCACCAGTTCTTCGACGACGGAACCGAAGAGTGGGTGGGCTCGGCCTAATGGCCTGAGATGCCGACACGCCCCGAAAGCGATCGCTTTCGGGGCGTGCCGGGCAATCCCTGACGGCCGGTGTCAGCCAGCGGGTGACGGCTGAGCCAGAGCGTCCAGCGCGTCGTTTCCGTGGATGTCCTGTCCCTTGATGGCGTCCCACAGCTGTCGCGTGTAGCCCACCTGGGCCGCCTTCTGCGGGTCGGCGGCGTTGACGTCGCCGGGGGCCGGCGGGGCCGGCGGGACGTCGGCCGGGGGTGCGGGCGCATCGGCCGGAGGCGCGGGCGGCAGAGCGTCAGCCGGAGGCGCAGGCGGGACATCCGCCGGGGGAGGCGCGTCCGCCGGCGGGGCGGGCGGCAGATCCGCGGGCGGCGGCGCCGGCTGGTCGAAACCGGTCAGCTGAACCGGCGCGGGCGGCGGAGGCGGAGGGGCGTCCGGCGGCGGCGCGTCGGCGGGCGGCGGCGCGTCCGGCAGGGGCGCGTCGGCGGGCGGCGGCGGAGGTGCCAGCCAAGGCAGGCCGTTCAGCCAGGGCATGTCCAGACCGGCGGGTTTGGGCGCAGGCACTTCGCGCGGGCTCGGACCCGAGAGCGGACCACCACATACGGGCCACGCACCGCGACCCTGGGTGGCCAGCACGCGCTCGGCCACGGCGATCTGCTGATCCTTGGAAGCGAGTTCGGCCGAAGGGGCGAACTCGCTTCCGCCGTGCGCGGCCCACGTGCTGGAGCTGAACTGCACACCGCCGTGATAGCCGTTGCCGGTGTTGATGCCCCAGTTGCCGCCCGACTCGCAACGGGCAACCTGATCCCATTCGCCGTCGGTGGCCGCGGCCGCCTGGCCGGCCAGGGCGATGCTGCCGCCACCAAGGACTGCGCCGGTCACGGCGATCTTGGCGACGCTGATGTTTGAACTACTTGGCTTTCGGTGACGTCCACTCATAGGCCGTGAAAAATCCTCTCGTATCACGCGCCTGCGAGGTCAGCTGTCGGGTTCGGGTTCAAGAGGCCACCCGGCCGCGTCGTGTTCTGCAACGAAACGACGTCGGCTTCACCCCAAGGAGCCGCTGGCGGCTCCAATCCGGCGGGACCGGTGGGTCCCCCGTCTCCATCCATGTAAGTCGGTAGGGCGTCCCCTGCCTATTGGATGGAGCTCGGCGCGATAGGTGAGGGGTGGTCCGTCATTCCGGTTTGATCTTGACGAGCCTCCGGAGACGGTAACGGTTTCTGTCGATCGCGTCACGTTCAGCGAAACGCGGCGTTTCCTCCGCCGACATCTTCCAAAACCCCAGGAACACTTGGAGTTTGCGCAGGTCATACCGACCGCGATCGGACCGTGTCCGTCCCGTTATCAATCCGTTACGTGAGCTATCTCACAGTTTCATCCGCCGGCGAAGGGCGGTAGAACGTCGATCGTGTTGCCGGGTCGTAACGGTGCGGTCTCGTCGCGCACCGCCACGCCGTCGCACAGATACGAGCATCGGCTCAAGACACCGGCGAGCTGAGTCCCGCGACCGGCCAACGTCTCGACCAATTCGGCCACCGTCGCGCTCGGATTGAGCGACACCGTCTCCGAATCGGCACCTGCCGCCGCCCGCGCGGCCGCGAAATAGCGCACGGTCACGTGCATTGCGTCCGGCTGGACGTGGGCCTGGCTCACGGGGCTAGCCACCGATCGCGCTCATCGGGCGGTCGGGCTGGACGAAGTTCGGATCGTTGATGCCGTGGCCGGCGGGCTTGCCCCACATCGCGGTGCGCCACGCCGTCTCGACCGCGTCGTCGGACGCGCCGGTGCGCAGCAGGCCGCGAAGGTCGGTCTCCTGCGCGGAGAACAGGCAGGAGCGGATCTGGCCGTCGGCGGTCAACCGCGTGCGGTCGCAGGTCGAGCAGAAAGCGTGCGAGACCGACGCGATGATGCCGAATTTCCCGCTCGGTGCGTCCGGGCCGGTGTCGACCAGCCACAGTTCGGCGGGTGCCGATCCGCGCGGCGTGGGATCCGGCCGCAGCCGGAAATGCGGGCGCAGGGCGGCCAGCACGTCGTCGGCGCTCAACGCGGCACCCCGGCGCCATTCGTGCCCGGCGTCCAGCGGCATCTGCTCGATGACCCGTAGCTGGTAGCCGTGCTCGAGACAGAACCGCAGCAGCCCTACGACATCCTCGCGGCCGGTGGCGGGGTCGAGGACGGCGTTGACCTTGACCGGCGTCAGGCCCGCGTCCTTGGCCGCGGCCAGGCCCGCGAGCACGTCGTTGAGGCGGTCGCGCCGGGTGATGGCCGCGAAGTGGTCGCGGTTGACGCTGTCCATCGACACGTTGACCCGATTCAGGCCCGCCTTCGCGAGCGCGGCTGCGCGCCGCGCGAGGCTCACGCCGTTGGTGGTCAGCGAGATCTCGGGGCGGGGCCGCAAACCGGCCGCCGCCGCGACCACCTCTTCGAGATGGCGGGACAGCAGGGGCTCGCCGCCGGTGAATCGCACGCTGGTGACCCCTAGCCGGGTGACCGCGATGCGCATCAGCCGTTCCAGCTCCTCGGGGCGCAGCAGTTGCTCGCCGGGCAGCCAGTCGAGGCCCTCAGCCGGCATGCAGTAATTGCAGCGCAGATTGCAGCGATCGGTCAGCGAGACCCGCAGATCGGTGGCGATCCGGCCGTAGGTGTCCAGCAGCGGGCCCGTGGCGGGTGCTTCGGCAACAGCGTCGAAGCGACCCGGCACCGCCGGTACGCCAAGCGCGGTCAGCGTCATGCGGCAGCCGCCGGAGCGAATTGCTGGTCGACCGGAACGATCTGCTTGCCCAGCGGCATCAGTGACACCGGAATCAGTTTGAGATTGGCGAGCGCCAGCGGAATGCCGACGATCGTCGCCGCCATCGCCACCGCGCTGACGATGTGACCGATCGCCAGCCACACGCCGAAGAGCACCACCCAGATGACGTTGCCGACCAGTGCCGCGTTCCCCGCCGTCGGCTTGTCCACGATGGTGCGGCCGAACGGCCACAGCGCGTATAACGCGATCCGCAACGAAGCGAAGCCGAAGGGGATGGTGATGATGAGCAGGAAGCTGAGGAGCGCCGCCACCAGGTATCCGGCGGCCAACCACAGGCCGCCGAATATCAGCCAGATAATGTTCAGGACCAGGCGCATATCTCCTCCAGCGGTAACGCCCAGCCTACCGAGTAACCGACAACGGGGGTGCTCGTTAGGCAAGCATCCGAGTAGGATCAGACTCCCATACGGCGTCCTGCGCAGGCGGGACGCTTATTGTGTTTCGAGATTCTCGACATCCAGTAGACAAGCAGGTGAGACCAGTGCCGACCGGCAAGGTTAAGTGGTACGACGTCGACAAGGGGTTTGGCTTCCTGTCGCAAGAGGACGGCGAGGACGTGTACGTCCGCTCGTCGGCGTTGCCCGCTGGCGTCGAGGGGCTCAAGGCGGGCCAGAAGGTCGAATTCGGTATCGCTTCCGGCCGCCGCGGACCGCAGGCTCTGAGCCTCAAGCTGATCGAGCCGCCGCCCAGCCTCACCAAGACGCGCCGCGAAGCGGCGCCGGCCGAGCACAAGCACAGCCCCGACGAGTTGCACGGCATGGTCGAGGACATGATCACGTTGCTGGAGA
>NZ_JAFAUS010000056.1 GCF_019243155.1 Mycobacterium sp. | reverse complement strand
TGCGTATCGGTGCTGTATATCCCCAATGCGGAAAGCCGCATTCGCAAGTAACGACGTTCATCGGTGATCAACCGGATCCGGCGCTGCAGTTCGTCTTCCGCGTGGTAGGACGCCGCGACGGCGAGCAGGCTGGTGATCGCAATGCCGAACGGCAGCTGGTGCGACCACAGCGTCCGGGCCAGCCCTTCCGACGCCACCCCGTAGCCGATCCGCAGGCCCGCGAGGCCATAGGCCTTGGAGAAGGTCCGCACCACGACGACATTGGGAAACTGCGCGACCAGCGTCGGCAGGTCGAGCCGGTGCTCGGGCTCGGTGAATTCGATGTACGCCTCGTCGAGCAGCACCACGGTGTCCCGGGGCACCCGGCGCAGGAATCGCAGCAATTCGGCGACGGGCTCCAGCGTGCCGGTCGGGTTGTGCGGGCGGCACACCACCACCACGCGGGCCGCCGCGGCCGCGTCGGCCAGCGCGTCGAGGTCGTTGTGGCCGTGCTCGTTCAGGGGAACGGTCAGCGGGTTCAGCCGTGCCATCTGCGCGACGATCGGATAGCCGTCGAATGTCGGCGAGGCCATCGCGATGGTGTCTCCCGCAACGGTCAACGCCTGCAACGCCTGCAACGCGACACCGGTGGCGCCGGCACCGAGCACCACCCTGTCGGCCGGCACCCCGACGTAGCCGGCGATCAGGCCGCGCAACCGCTCGGGCAGGAATTCCGGATAGCGGTTGGCCACGTAAACGGAGCGGATCAGCGCCAGCCGCACCGCCGGCAACGGCGGGAACGGATTCTCGTTGAGCGATAAGGCAAGCGGATCGATCGCGTTGGGAAGCGCGTCGCCGACGTCACCGAGCACGGCGGTCTGCATCAGCCCCGCCCGCCCCAGCGCACCGCCGCCGCGCCGGCGAAGTCTCCGGCATGCGCGAAGGCGGCCATCATGACCACGTCCCCGTTCAAGACCTGGCCGTCGGAGATCGCACGGTCTAAGTTGATCGGGATCCCGGCGCCGAACAGGTTGCCGCACTCGTCGAACGTGTCTCGGTGTCGTTCCTTTCCCAACTCGAGCGCGTCACGCCAGTTGCGCAAAAACGCCCTGTTGGGCTGGTTGGTGACCAGCAGGTCAATGTCCTTGGCGGGCAACCCGATTCGGTCGCACACCGCCAGGGCCACCTCGGGAACCTGCCGGTTGCCGCGGGCCAGCACCTTGGTGATCTTGCTTTCGGTGAAGCCGATGCTGCCCTCTCCGGGTCCGGCCGCCCCCACTTGCGGGGCGGGTCATAGGACAGCGTCATCTCCCCCGCGTATTCGCCGTAGGTGCGACACTCGACGTCGAGGATCGGCGATTGGTCGCCGACGGTCACCAGACCGACGGCAGCCCCATCGCCGGGCACCGCCGACTGCGCCTTGCGGCGAATCGTCGGCTGATCGAAGAACTGGCCCGCCGCGTTCTGCGCGATGGCGATCAGGGCGGTGTGGCCGTCGCCCGACGCCAGTAGTTTACGAGCGACGTTGAGCGCCAACACGAATGCGGCACAACCGCCGTTGTTGAGGTCGAGCACCCAAGACGGCCGCATGCCGAGCCGGTGTGCGATGCCGCCGCCCTGGCCGTAGAACGCCATGTCGGGTACCTGCGTGTGGGTGATCAGCACGTCGGCGCCCTCGATGACGTCGTGACCGTGCCGCTCGATCAGTCCCTGGGCCGCGCGCTCGATCATGTCGACCGAACTCTCATCGGGTGCGACGTGATGGCGAAACTTCGGCGCCTTGAACATGACGTTGTCGCGCAGATCGTCGGATTCGGCGAACTGGGCGTAGTAGTCGGCGGCGATCGGCTCGCCGGGCAGGTACGTGGAGACGTCGATCAGGCTGACGCTGGAGTTACCCATGATGTGTTCACCTCATCCAGTTGGGCGTCACGGGAAGGCCGTTGCGGTGCCGGTACTCCGCGATCGCCTTGAGGTTGTTCATCTCCAGCAGGTGGCCGGCAGCGAACATGTCCCAGAAGTCGCCGACCCAGACCGGGCGCTCTGCCGGTGCGGTCTCGGGGTACGGATTGTGGTCGTAGAAGGGGTGATGGCAATTGGTCCACAGCACAACGGATCCCGGCTTGTCCAGGACGGTTTGGGCGTCGATTACCCGCATCAGGTAGATCATCCACAGGTGCGTGCCCTGATCCCAGGCGCAGTGGTAGTCGACGGTGCGAACCTCTTTGTTGGCCACGGTTCGGGTGTAGATCCTGGTCTCCGAGCCCAGCCGGTCGAAGGCCAGCCACAGGCCGGGTTCATCGGTGGGGGTGAAGCCGCGCAGGCTGTATGTCCACTCCTCCAGGCTGCGAGTGTCGGCCATGTACTCGTACAGTTCGTCGGGCGGACAGTCGATGTAATCGTTGACGGTGCAGTATTCACCGAAGACCTGGTCGTGCGGATACACCGACCGCATCATGTCCATGATGATCGGGGTGGCCTTCTCCCGGGGACTGGTTTCGATGCGGGTGACCCCGTCGATGACGTCGGGAATATCGTCAAGCGCTGGCAGCGACATTGGTGTGGTTCTCCTTCGCGATTGAAATCTCATCTACGGCAGTGCGTTTCGCTGCCGTCGCGGTGAGAAAAGGCGCAAACGGCGGGATCTCGTCGGCGGCACACTCGACGCTGACCACCGCGGGGCCGTCGATGTCGAGTGCCGCACCCATCGCCGCGGCCAACCCGTTGAGGTCGTTGACGTCCATAGACGTCAATCCCGGGAACATGGCCGCCAGGCCGGCGCCCAGCCTGCTGTGACGAAAACGGTTGTAGCTGTAGCGGTCTTCGTAGAACAGCTGCTCGCGGGTCACGCACATGGCGTGGGCATTGTTGTTGAACAGCACGAACGTCACCGGAAGGCGGTATTGCACGGCCGTGTGGACCTCCATGCCGTGCATGAAGAAGGCGCCGTCGCCGGCGATCACCACGGTGCGCCCGCCGGGCCGACCGCTGTTGTGCCGCCCGAACGCCATTCCTATTCCGGCGCCGAAGCTGTAGCCCATGCCGCCCATCCCGAGCGCGACCACGAACCTGCCACCGCGGCGCACCGGCAGATAGTGGATCGCCGCCGCGCCCGTGTTTCCCGCGTCGACCACGATGTCGGCTCCGTCGGGCAGTGCGCCGTCCAGCACCGCCATGGCATCGCGGTACCGCACGCCGCTTCCATCGAAGGGCGGAGGTGTCATCTCGCTGCGCCGCACCACGTCGGGCACGCGCAGGCCGGTCGGCCGCCCATGACCGCGCAGGGCCTGGATCAGCATGCGCAATGAGCCGCGCAGGTCGTCGGTGTGCACATGGGTGCACGGGAAATATGGCGGGGCCGACCCGATCGAGACCGTCCGCACCGCGGCCAGCGCGTCGTCCAAGCCGGCGCGTGCGGTGACCGTCAGCCGGGTGCCGACAACGAGGCACACCGCGCTCGTCGCCACCACTTCGGCCACGCTCGGATGCCCCATCACACCGGTCACCCCGAGCGCCGAGGACGACCCGAAGCCCGGTGCGCCGGCGACGTCCTTCGCGTCCGGGACGGTGGCGACCCGCGCGCGCAGCAGCGCGCGCAGCTGCTCGAGCTCGGCGCGGGCATCATCGCGGGCCACCTGCTCGCCGGCGATGATGGTGATCTGCCCGGTCGCGCTGCGCAATTCGCGCACGATCGCCTGTGGGTTGCCGATCGGCGCGGCCGGTGGTCGCACGTCTCGACTGTTGCGGTTGCCGCCCTCGACGCGCGCCTGCTGAATGTCCTTGGGCAGCAACAACACCGCCGGCCCGCCGGAGCGCGCCGCGGCCACGGCCCGCGGTAATGCCGAGACGATGTCGTCGGCGTCAAGCAGTCGTTCGCAGAACACCGACACGCCCGCGAACAGCGCCTCGGCGTTCAATGATCCGTTGCGGCCGCTGGTGTCCTGGAAGCTGCCGCGGCCGTCCATCGTGGTGGCGGGTTGGCCGACGAGGGCGAGTACCGGGACGCGGCTGGCGAGCGACTCGCCCAGCGCCGCGAGCAGATTCAGCGCGCCGCCGCCCGAGGTCGCCGCGACCACTCCGAGACCGGCCCCGCTTCGGCTGTATCCGTCGGCCATCGTG
>NZ_JAFAUS010000166.1 GCF_019243155.1 Mycobacterium sp. | reverse complement strand
GCAGACTTCCACGATTGCCTTGATCGCCGATCGGCTACTCGGGGGTGGTGTTGTGCACGTCGCGACGGACCACGCCGGCTACGCCGAACACATCGCGGAGGTCGGTGACGCCGAACCACGACTCAGCCGGGTGGATCCCGGCAGCCGACTGCCGATCTCGACCGCCCGCCCGATCACCAAGTACGAGAACAAGGGCCGCGACGCCGGCAGCGTCATCAACGAATTCATCTGGCTCAAGCCCGAAACCGGGCCCGGACAGGCGATAAGTAGGCGACGAGCATGAGCCTGACGGAAGAAACCGCGTCGGCCGCGGAACCCGTAGCCCCGCCCGCGGTACTGACCGGCGACGACGACGGGGCACTTGGTAGCTTCTCGCCGGGCGGGCGCGTCTTGCTGGTCTGGGACGCGCCCAATCTCGACATGGGTCTGGGCTCGATCCTGGGCCGGCGCCCCACGGCGATGGAGCGGCCGCGGTTCGACGCCCTGGGACGTTGGCTGTTGGCGCGCGCGGCCGAAGTCAGTGCCGGTCGCCCAGGCGTCGTGATCGAACCCGAAGCCACCGTTTTCACCAACATCGCACCGGGTAGCGCTGATGTTGTGCGGCCCTGGGTGGATGCCCTTCGGAACGTCGGATTCGCGGTTTTCGCCAAACCGAAGATCGACGAGGACAGCGATGTCGACCGCGACATGCTGGCCCATATCGACCTGCGGCGCCGCGAAGGGCTGGCCGCGCTGGTTGTGGCGTCCGCCGACGGTCAGGCCTTCCGTCAGCCCCTGGAAGAGATCGCCCGCACCGGAGTGGGCGTTCAAGTGATCGGATTTCGCGAACACGCGAGTTGGGCGCTAGCGTCGGATACCTTGGACTTCGTCGACCTGGAGGACATCGAAGGAGTTTTCCGGGAGCCGCTGCCGCGAATCGGCCTGGATTCGCTGCCTGATCAGGGGGCGTGGCTGCAGCCGTTCCGGCCGCTGTCCGCTCTGTTGACCGCGCGTGTGTGACACTGGAAAACCGATGCGCGGGTCGTTAACGATCCAGTAAGGAGCTTGCGTGTTCGCCTGGTGGGGTCGAACTGTGTACCGCTATCGGTACATCGTGATCGGGGTCACGGTAGCTCTTTGCCTGTTTGGTGGCGTATTCGGGCTCAGCCTCGGCAAGCATGTCACACAGAGCGGTTTCTACGACGAGGGCAGTCAGTCCGTGAAGGCCTCGGTGCTGGGTGACAAAACCTACGGTCGCGACCGCACCAGCCACGTCGTGGCCACCTTCACCGCTCCCAACGGGCAGACGGTCGACGACGCGGCGTGGCGGGACAAGGTCGTCGCCGAGCTCAACAAGTTCAAAACCGACCACCCCGATCAGGTCGTCGGCTGGGCCGGCTGGCTGGCCGCCCCCGGCAGCACCAACCCGATCATCAAGGGGATGGTCAGCGACGACAAGAAGCACACGTTCGTCTCCATCCCGCTGAAGGGCGACGACGACGACAGCATCCTCAACAACTACAAGGACATCGCGCCGGCTCTGCAGAAGCTGAACGGCGGCGCGGTGGAACTCGCCGGCCTGGAGCCGATCGCCAATGCCCTGACGGGCACCATCGCAACCGACCAGCGCCGCATGGAAGTCCTTGCGGTGCCGCTGGTGGCGGTGGTGTTGTTCCTCGTCTTCGGTGGCGCGATCGCCGCCGGCCTGCCCGCCATCGTGGGCGGCCTGAGCATCGCGGGCTCGCTGGGCATCCTGCGGCTGGTCGCCGTGTTCGGACCGGTGCATTTCTTCGCCCAGCCGGTGGTCTCGCTGATCGGTCTGGGTATCGCCATCGACTACGGGCTTTTCGTGGTGAGCCGGTTCCGGGAGGAGATCGCCGAGGGCTACGACACCGAGGCCGCAGTGCGCCGCACCGTCATGACGGCCGGTCGCACCGTGACCTTCTCGGCGGTGCTGATCATCGCGTCGAGCGCCAGCCTGCTGGTGCTGCCGCAGGGGTTCGTGCATTCGCTGACCTACGCGATCTTCGCCGCGGTGGGCCTCGCCGCGTTGCTGTCGATCACGTTCTTGCCCGCCTGCCTGGGCATCCTCGGCCGGCACGTCGACGCGCTGGGCGTGCGGACCGCGTTCCGGGTGCCGTTCCTGCGGAACTGGAAGTGGTCGCGCGCCTACCTGAACTGGCTCGCGGACCGGCTGCAGAAGACCAAAACCCGCGAAGAGGTCGAGGCCGGCTTCTGGGGCAAGCTCGTCAACTGGGTGATGAAGCGGCCGCTGGCGTTCGCCATCCCGATCGCCGTCGGCATGATCCTGCTGGTCATCCCGTTGGGCAATCTGTCCTTCGGCGGCATGAGCGAGAAGTATCTGCCGCCCAACAACCCCGTCCGTGAGGCGCAGGAGCACTTCGACAAACTCTTCTCCGGCTACCGGACCGAACAGTTGACGGTGGTGATCCAGAGCACCAACGGCAGCAAGGTCACCGACCAGCAGGTCGCCGACATCCGCAACAGGATCTCCTCGATCGGCGGGTTCACCGACAAGACCTGGCAGGAGCGGCCGTGTCCGGCCATCGCCGGCAACCCGTGCGTCAACGGCCCGAACGGGACGACGGTGCCCAAGGACGACTCGGTGCGGGTGATCCAGAACGGTCTGGTCAACAAGAACGATGCCGCGAAGAAGCTCGCCGAACTGCGGGCGGTGAACCCCCCGAAGGGGCTAAATCTCTATATCGGCGGCACGCCGGCGCTCGAGCAGGACAGTATCCACAGCCTGTTCGACAAGGCTCCGTTGATGCTGGTGCTGCTGCTGGGCGCCACCATGCTGTTGATGTTCCTGGCGTTCGGATCGGTGGTGTTGCCGGTCAAGGCGGCCGTGATGAGCGCGCTGACGCTCGGGTCCACGATGGGCATCCTGACGTGGATCTTCGTCGACGGACACTTCTCGAACGTGCTGAACTTCACGCCGACGCCGTTGATGGTGGTGGTGATCGCGCTGGTTGTCGCCGTCGGATTCGGTCTCGCCACCGACTACGAGGTCTTCCTGGTGTCCCGCATGGTCGAGGCGCGTGAACGCGGCATGTCGACGGCCGAGGCCATCCGGATCGGAACCGCGACCACCGGGCGGCTGATCACGGCCGCCGCGCTGGTGCTCGCCGTGGTCGCCGGTTCGTTCGTGTTCTCCGATTTGGTGCTGATGAAGTACCTGGCCTTCGGTCTGATGGCGGCGCTGTTGCTGGACGCGACCGTGGTCCGGATGTTCCTGGTGCCCTCGGTGATGAAGCTGCTCGGCGACGACTGCTGGTGGGCGCCGCGCTGGGCCCGGCGTTTGCAGAACCGCATCGGGCTGGGCGAGATCGACCTGCCCGACGAGCGCAAGCGGCAGACCCTCGGTGGGCGGCCCGCCCGACCGCCGGTCGCGGCCAGCCTGGTTGCCGCGGCGCCGCGGGCACCGCACGATCCCACCCACCCGGGTGCGCTGGAACCGTCGCGCCGCTCGGGTCCGGCCGTGCTGCCGGAAGTTCGGCCGGCCCAGGAGCCCTCGGGTGACGCCGCGACGAGCCGCATTCAGGCCAGACCCAGCCAGCCGACCGAAGCGAAGACGACGCGCTTCGCCGCGCCCGGCGCGTCAGCGCCCGCCACCCAGAACGCACCCGGCCGCGACCGGCCGGCCCCCCCGCGGCCCGCGGCGCCTCCGCCCCCGCCGTCCGGTGGTCAGACCCGCGCAATCCCGGTGCCCAACAACCACTCTGAGGGTGAGCACGCTGATCCCGACCAGGGACGGTCGGAAGACGACTCGAACGCGTCGACCGAAAAGATGAACGCCCATGGCGAAAACGGTGATGCCGCACGGCAGCGGCGTCGCTCCGGTGGCGGCCTTTCCGCCGCGGACCTGCTGCGCCGCGAGGGACGTCTGTAGGACGCCCTAGTCGGGATTGTCCGGTTCAGCCTGCAGGATTGTGTTCTTCTCGTCGGCCTCTTCGGTCTGCTTCTCGGCCTCGACGGCCGGATCCTTCGCAAGCAGGACCTGCATCGCGTTGTTGAGGAACGCGACCGTCGGGACGGCCAGCAGCGCGCCGACGATCCCGGCGAGCACGCCGCCGGTGGAGATGGCGAGCACCACGCCGAGCGGGTGAATCGAGACCGCCCGGCCCATCACCAGGGGCTGCAGCAGATGCGCCTCGAGTTGGTTCACCGCGATCAGCAGACCGAGCGTAATAAGCGCGTAGACAATGCCTTTCGCGAGCAGCGCGACCACCACGGCCAGCAGCCCCGAGATCAGCGCACCGACCAGCGGGATGAAGGCACCCAGGAACACCAGCGAGGCCAGCGGCAGTGCCAGCGGGATGTTCATGATGGCCAGGCCCGTGCCGACGCCGGCCGCGTCGGTCAGCGCCACCAGGAACGTGGCCCGCACGTACCCGATCAGCGATCCGTATCCGGCGTTGCCGGCTTCGTGCACCCTGGAACGCGCGTCGGCCGGGATGATCTGCACGACGTACTGCCAGATGTTGCGGCCGCCGTAGAGGAAGAAGATCAGCGTGAACAGGACCAGCACCGCCGCGGTAACGAGCTCGGTGACGGTGGCCGCTGTGGAGAGCGCGCCGCTGGTCAGCTTCGCCTGATTGTTGTGCAGCGCCTCAATGGCGGCGTTGCCCGCGCTGTCGATCTGCTCGTTGCGCAGATGGGCCGGCCCGTGGATCAGCCATCGACGGGTCGTCTCGATGCTTTGCGTCACCTGCTCGGTCAGGCCCGGGATGCCGTCGATGAATTGCAGGATGACGAACGTCAGGATGCCGCCGAGGATCGCGAATCCGCCCAGCAACACCAGCGTCACCGCGAAGCCCCGCGGCAGCCCCCGCCGGTCCAGCGAGTCCACCACCGGCACGAGCAACGCGCTCACCAGCAGCGCAACCAGCACCGGAACGACGATGACTTCCAGCTTCTCCACGACCCACAGGAAGGCGAGCACGGCGGTCAGGATGACGAGCAAACGCCACGCCCAGGCTGCGGTCTTCCGGATTATGGGTTCGACCGAGGCATCGTCGGGGTTTGCTGACATTTCGCCAGCCTATCCACCGGGATGCGTCGCCAAACGTGTTCGGACTGGTCTCTGGATCGTGTCGGATCGGACCGGCCCGGCACGATCCGGTTACGACGGCGACACGGTCGGCGCCGCGCGACCACTCGCGCGTCACCTGCACCGTTACCCTAAATCCCGTGCCGCACGACGCACCCACCCGCAATCTCGACTTGCCGCGCGAAGAAACGCAGCGCGGCAAGTACTGGTGGGTGCGCTGGGCGATTCTCGGGGTCGTCGCGGTCGTGCTTGCCGCCGAGGTGTCACTGGGCTGGGACCAGCTGGCCAAAGCCTGGGACAGCCTGTACGAGGCCAACTGGTGGTGGCTCCTCGCGTCGGTCGCGGCGTCCGCCGCGTCGATGCACAGCTTCGCCCAGATCCAGCGGACCCTACTGCGATCCGCCGGCGTACACGTGAAGCAGTTGCGATCGGAGGCCGCGTACTACGCCGCCAACTCACTGAGCACCACACTGCCCGGCGGGCCGGTCCTGTCGGCCACTTTCCTGTTCCGTCAGCAGCGCCTCTGGGGCGCCTCGACGGTGGTGGCCTCGTGGCAGCTGGTGATGTCGGGCGTGCTGCAGGCGGTGGGGCTGGCGCTGCTGGGCCTGGGGGGCGCTTTCCTGCTGGGCGCGAAGAACAACCCCTTCTCGTTGCTGTTCACGCTTGGCGGCTTCATCGCGTTGTTGCTTCTGGCCCAGGCGGTGGCGTCGCGGCCTGAGCTGATCGAAGGCATCGGCAGCCGAGTTCTGGTTTGGGTCAACTCGATTCGCGGCAAGCCGGCCGACACCGGCCTGGACAAGTGGCGCGAGATCCTGATGCAGCTGGAATCGGTGAGCCTGGGCCGCCGCGACCTCGGGGTGGCGTTCGGTTGGTCCATGTTCAACTGGATCGCCGACGTCGCCTGCCTCGGTTTCGCCGCGTACGCCGCCGGCGACCACGCGTCGGTGGCCGGTTTGACGGTCGCCTATGCCGCCGCCCGCGCGGTCGGCACGATTCCCCTGATGCCCGGCGGGCTGTTGGTCGTCGAGGCGGTGCTGGTGCCCGGCCTGGTCTCCAGCGGGATGTCGTTGCCGAGCGCCATCTCGGCCATGCTCATCTACCGGCTGATCAGCTGGCTGTTCCTCGCCGCCGTCGGCTGGGTGGTGTTCTTCTTCGTGTTCCGGACCGAGAACACCGCCGACTCCGACGACGAACCGATCACCGGTCCGTTGCCCGTGGTGTCGCACTACAGCGACCCGTCGATGGACCCTACCGACGGCGCCCTGCAGGGCCCGCTACCGCCGCCCGAGGGCGACGTGCAAAAGGGCGCCTAGCCGACGGTGTTGCCCCGCGGCGGACCGCCGAGCGGGCTGGCCGCCGCGGGCGGTGCCGGAACGGCCGGCAGGGCATTGCCGGGCAGCGCGGGCAGTCCGCCCGCGGCGCCCTGTGCCTGCTGCATTATCCCCAGCGCCTGGGACGGCGAGATGGGCAACTTGCACTGCAGCGACAGGTTGGTCAACGGCTGCGCGATCGACGTCATGTCGCCGGCGACCTTGGGGTTGGACTCGAAGTAGGACTTCAGGCCGGTCATCGATTGCGGGCCCGCCTGCTGCTGCAGCATCGACGTCATCGTCTGGTTGGTCTCGGGGTGTGAGTCGAGGTAGTCACCCATCGACTTGGAGACCGAACCGATGGTCCGCGCGATCTCACTGGCCGCGCACGGGTCGTTGGCGCCCGTCGCCGGCGGCCCGGCGAGCACCGCGAAGGCGGCGCCCGGCAGCGCGATGGCGGTCAGCCCGGCGATGATTCTGCGGCGCCTGGTCGGGGTGCCTGTCGACATCGGTTACTCCTCACGAGTTTCGCGATGACGCCGCCGAACAACCGACGACTCGCAAAACGACTGCAATAGAAGGCCATTGGACGCGAAGTCCCCGTCGATCCTCGAAAGGCCCCGCAGGCCATCCGCCATCCTGCCATCCCCGTTCCGGTGGGCGCCAAGCCAAGATCTGTCGTGTGAGGAAAATCCCGCTTGGTCACCGGTTCACAACGACTTGGCAGCGGGTTTACAACAACGCTGTCATCGCAGCTCAGGAACTAGATAAGCCCACATAATCCACAGCGCGCTGCGGTATCCTCGCCAACACGCGAGCCCTTACGCGAGAAACCCGGGGAGTGTTGAAATCCAGCAGTTAATGATGCGCCTCAGCCGCAGCCTGCGTAAGTACCGCTGGCTGGTCTTCATGGGCTGGTTGCTGGCGTTGGTGCCCGCGGTCTACATGGCGCTGACGCAGTCCGGGAATCTCACTGGCGGCGGTTTCGACGTGGCCGGATCGCAGTCGCTGTTGGTCCACGACCAGATTGAGGAGCTCTACCACGACCAGGGGGCGTCATCGCTGGCGCTGGTGGCCGCGCCCCGGCCGGACGCCAGCTATCAGGACATCAACGACGCGGTAACCCAGCTGCGGCAGATCGCCTCCGAACTCCCGGGCACCACCGAGGTGCCCAACCCCACCGAGCGCGCGCCCCAGCCCGACCGGCCGTATGTGCTGTCGCTGCGTCTGGATTCGCGCAACACCAGTGACATCGCCAAGCAGCTGCGCAAAAGGGTCGGCATCAATGGCGACCAGCCCGGCCAGACAGCGAACGGGCGGGTCCGGCTCTACGTCATCGGGCAGGGCGCCCTGTCCGCCGCCGCGGCGCAGAACACCAAGCACGACATCGCCGCCGCCGAACGCTGGAACCTGCCGGTCATTCTGATCGTCCTACTTGCGGTGTTCGGGTCGCTGGCGGCCGCGGCGATCCCGCTCGCGCTGGGCATCTGCACGGTCGTGGTCACTATGGGCCTGGTCTATGCGCTGTCGGCCTACACCACCATGTCGGTGTTCGTGACCTCGACGGTGTCCATGTTCGGGATCGCGCTGGCCGTGGACTATTCGTTATTCATCCTGATGCGTTTCCGCGAGGAACTGCGCACCGGGCGCGAGCCGCGCGAGGCCGTCGACGCCGCGATGTCCACATCCGGCCTGGCCGTGGTGCTGTCCGGGATGACGGTGGTCGCGTCGCTCACCGGGATCTACGTCATCAACACCCCGGCGCTGAAGTCGATGGCCACCGGGGCGATCCTGGCCGTCGCGGTGGCCATGCTGACCTCGACGACGTTGACGCCGGCGGCGCTGGCGACGTTCGGCCGGTCGGCCGCCAAGAGGTCGGCCCTGCTGCACTGGTCGCGACGGCCCGAGAGCAGCCAGTCGCGGTTCTGGAACCGCTGGATCGGCGGGGTGATGCGGCGGCCGTGGATCTCGGCGCTGGGGGCATCGCTCATCCTGCTGCTGATGGCCGCGCCGGCGGCATCGATGGTGCTGGGCAACAGCCTGCTGCGCCAGTTCGACTCCGCACACGAGATCCGGGCCGGCGTCGGCGCGGCGGGCGAGGCGCTCGGTCCCGGTGCGCTGGGCCCGATCCGGGTGTTGATCACCTTCCCCGACGGGGGCGCGGCCTCGCCCGAACACAGCCAGACCATCGGCGCGGTGCGGCAGCGGATGACCCAGGCTCCCAACATCGTCTCGGTGTCACCGCCGCAGTTCGCCGAGGACAACAACAGCGCGCTG
>NZ_JAFAUS010000344.1 GCF_019243155.1 Mycobacterium sp. | reverse complement strand
AAGGACATCATGACGACTCACGCAGCTGTCACGTCACAGACCGATGTGGTCGACTTTCTGTCCGGCCAGCACGAGCAGATCAGGTCTTTGTTCGCCAAAACGCTTGCCGCATCCGGTGAAGCACGGGAGAAGGCGTTCGTCGACCTTCGCCGGATGCTCGCCGTACACGAAACCGTCGAGGAAGAGATCGTTCACCCACGAGCCAAGCGGAAGATCGCCAACGGCGAAACGGTGGTAGAACGGCACCTCGAGGAGGAGCACGAAGCCAAGACGATTCTGGCGAAGCTCGAGAAGTTGGACGTCAGCACCGAAGAATTCACCCGGATGCTGACCGAACTGCGCGACGCCGTGCTCGATCATGCTCGGCACGAGGAAAAAGACGAGTTCACCAAGCTTGGCGAGCAATTGAGCAGCGATGAACTGGAGAGCATGGGGCGCGCTGCCAAGCTCGCCGAAGCGATCGCACCCACCCGGCCACACGCCGGAGTCGAGTCGCAGCTGGCGAATCTGGTTGCGGGGCCGTTCGCGGCCATGCTGGACCGGGCGCGCGACGCCATCATCGGCAAGGGCTAGAACCGGTTTCGGCCGAAAAGGCAGGGGTATGCCCAGGGCATGACGTCACTGGGCTACTTCCTGTCTTGCGAAGAATTCTCGCCAAATGAATTGGTACGCCAGGCGGCGCGCGCCGAGAGCGCGGGATTTCAGCGGCTCTGGATCTCCGATCACTTCCACCCATGGAACGACCACCAAGGCCAGAGTCCTTTCGTATGGTCGGTGATCGGCGCGCTGTCGCAGGCGTGTTCGTTACCCGTCACCACCGCGGTGACCTGTCCGATTATGCGGATTCATCCGGCACTGGTAGCCCAAGCGGCGGCGACATCGACCGTGCAGCTCGAAGGGCGATTCGTGCTGGGTCTGGGAACCGGAGAGGCTCTCAACGAACACATCAGCGGTCAGCATTGGCCGCCGGCGACGACCAGGCGCGAGATGCTCGAGGAAGCGGTGGAAGTGATCCGCCGGCTGTTCACCGGTAAGCAGATCAGCCACCGCGGAACATATTTCACAGTGGAAAACGCTCGCCTCTACACGCTGCCCGCCGAACCGCCACCTATCTACATCTCCGGATTCGGACCACGCAGCGCCCGGCTGGCGGGCCGGATCGGCGACGGCTACCAGGGCATCATGCCTTCGGACGAACTGTTGTCGGAGTTTCGCAATGCGGGCGGAGCGGGCAAGCCGACCCAAGGCGGTTTCAAAGTGTGCCACTCCGAGACGGTAGAAGAAGGCCTCGCCACCGCCCATCGCCTTTGGCCGAATGATCAACTTCCCGGTGAGCTCGCGCAAATCTTGCCCACACCAAGGCATTTCGAACAGGCCAGCAGCCTGGTGCCCAAGTCGGCCATGGAGGAAATGCCGTGCGGGCCGGACGCCAAGCCGTACATCGACCGGATCCGGGCGTTCATCGACGCCGGATACGACGAGGTGTACGTGCAGCAGATCGGCCCGGAGCACGATCGCTTCTTCGAATTCTGGGAATCCGAGATCGCGCCGGAGTTCGCCGCTTGAGGCCGTGATGGCTGCCAAGACCAGCGCCGAGCGCTATGTACCCGACGATCGCCGCGTCGGTTCATTGCGGTCGGCCGCTCAAAACTGTCGAGGTTGCTCTTTGTTCGAGGACGCCACCCAGACCGTTTTCGGTCACGGTCCACCCGATGCCGCGATCATGCTGGTGGGCGAGCAGCCTGGAGACCAAGAGGACCGCGCCGGCCTGCCCTTCGTCGGTCCCGCCGGCCGGCTGCTCGCCCGCGCTCTCGACGAGGCCGGCATCGATCCCGAGTCGACTTACCAGACCAATGCCGTGAAGCACTTCAAGTTCACCCGCAAGGGTGGCAAACGGCGGATACATCAAAAGCCCAGTCGCACCGAGGTCGTCGCATGCAGGCCGTGGCTCATCGCCGAGATCGAGGCGGTGGAACCGCGGGTGGTCTTGTGCCTCGGCGCCACCGCGGCGCAATCCCTTCTGGGAGCGGCGTTTCGGGTCTCCACTGAGCGCGGCCGGCCAGTCCCATTGCCTGCCGACCTGCGGTTCGATCCCGAGCCGCAAGTGGTAGCTACCGTGCACCCGTCGTCGGTGCTGCGCGATCGCAGCGACGGGCACGACGACGCCTACGCGTCATTTGTCGAGGACCTCCGCAGCGCGCGAGCCATTCTCGCGGGCGGCTAATCACCTCACAGTAGGGATCGTATAGGCCGTCGCATTCAGCTCGGCGATGGGCGACAGGGAAGAAGACATGTCAGCTCTTCTTGTGCGGCAAGAACTCCTGTGCCTTGGTCTTCAGGCCCACCTTGACGAAGCCCGTCCTATTCTCGTCACCGCCGAGGACCGCGGCGGTCGCCGCCTTGAACTGGTCCCAGGTGGCGTGCGGGGGGATGGGAGGCATGTCGGGGTCGGTGTAGACGTCCAGCACCGTCGGGCGGTCGGCCGACAGGGCTTCCCGCCACACGTCGCCGAGTTCCCCGGGATCCTTGACCGACTTTGCGTTGAGTCCCAGGCCGGCCGCGAATGCCGCGAAGTCGATGTCTGGAAGTGACTGCGATTCCACGAATTTGGGTGCTCCCGCCATGGCGCGCATTTCCCAGGTGACCTGGTTGAGGTCGTTGTTGTGCAGGATCGCCACGATGAGTCGCGGGTCATCCCACTGCTGCCAGTACCGTTTGATCGTGATCAGCTCGGCCATGCCGTTCATCTGCATGGCTCCGTCGCCGGAGAACGCGATCACCGGCCGCTGCGGGTTGGCGAATTTCGCCCCGATGGCGTATGGCACACCGGGGCCCATGGTGGCGAGGGTGCCGGACAAGGAGCCGCGAATGTTACCGCGGAAACGCAGGTTTCGGGCGTACCAATTGGCCGCGGATCCGGAATCGGCTGTCACGATTGCGTTGTCGGGCAACTGCGGCGAGAGCTCGGAGAACAGCCGCAACGGGTTGATGGGGTTGGCGTCGACCATCGCCTCCATGTCCATGGTTTCCCACCACCGGGCGACGTTCTTTTCGATGCCCTCACGCCACGACCTGTCCTCCTTGCGTTGCAGATGTGGGATCAGTGCTCGCAGAGCGGACTTCGCGTCCGCGACCAGGTTGATCTCGTAGGGGTAACGCATCCCGATCATCCGACCGTCGACGTCGATCTGCACGGCCTTGCACTGGCCGAAGTCGGGCAAGAACTGGGTGTAGGGGAAGCTGGAGCCCACCGTCAACAGCGTGTCGCAGTCGCGCATCAGCTCATAGCTCGGCCGGGTTCCCAGTAGACCGATAGACCCCGTCACCCATGGCAATTCGTCAGACAGGACATCCTTGCCCAACAGGGCCTTGGCCGCGCCGGCGCCGAGCAAGTCGGCCACCTCGGCCAGTTCCTCGTGCGCCCCGCGCGCGCCGGTGCCCACGAGCATGGCGACCTTTTTGCCTTCGTTGAGCACCTGAGCCGCGTGGGCGATGGCCGCGTCGTCGGGTGCGATGGACGGCCACTCGATGCCCAGGCTGGACGGCACCATCTTGAACGCGTGGGTGGGCGGCGAGTAGGGCAGTTCCTGCACGTCGGAAGGGATGATCAGGGCCGTCGGGGCGCGTTGCGTCATCGCCACCCGGATCGCGCGGTCCAGCACGTTCGGCAGTTGCTCTGGCACCGTGACCATCTGCACGTAATCGCTGGCGACGTCCTTGAAGAGGCTGAGCAGATCGACCTCCTGCTGGTACGACCCACCCATGGCGCTGCGGTTCGTCTGCCCGACGATGGCCACCACCGGTACGTGATCGAGCTTGGCGTCGTACAGACCATTGAGCAGGTGGATCGCGCCGGGGCCCGAGGTGGCCATGCAGACCCCGACGTTGCCACTGAACTTGGCGTAGCCGACCGCTTCGAAGGCGCTCATCTCCTCGTGGCGTGACTGGATGAACGTCGGGTGGTTGTCGGCTCGACCCCATGCGGCGAGGATCCCGTTGATGCCGTCGCCGGGATAGCCGAACACGTACTGCACGTCCCATGACCGCAGTCGCTCCAACAGGTAGTCGCTGACTTCTTGCTTGGACATTGCTCTCCTCCTGAATCGTGAAGGTTCACGAGAGTCGTTCTATGTCAACATATTTGCTATTCGTCGAGCGGCCACTCCTGCCGTGGCGGCCTCGACGTCGCGGGCCGCGGCGCTCAATCCGTTCTGGCCGCGGGCAACAAGGGCGACGCGCGCGCCGCGCGTTGCGAAGGCTCTGGCCGTGGCTCGACCTATTCCGGCGCTGGCGCCGGTGACCACCACAGTCAGGTCCCGGTGAGCTGCGTCATCACTCCCACGGGAGTCGTGGTACCCGGGATCCGGGCCCTTATTCCTTTTCACAGCCAGTTCCAACCGGATCACGAAGGGGAGGGAAGCAACGGTTACCTGCGTGCGCTAGGCCGCCAGTTCGGATGTGTTGTTGCTCTTGGCCGCTCGGCGGATCAGCATCCGGGTGGCTTTGTCCAGAATTTCTTGGGCGGCGTCGGGTGGACGGGCGCGTTCGGCGCGACGCACCGCGGCCGCGATGGTCAAGCCATGCTCATACCCGGTGACGACGCGCGGATCCACATAGGAACCGCGAGCCACCGCGGGCGTGTTTCCGAGCTCTCCGGCGACCTCTTTCATTACCGCGGACTCGATACGCTTAGCCTGTCGCTGCGAGACGGCGGGGTCCGCGTCGGCGAAAGCCGCGGCCGCCAACACTGTTCCGTGCCAGGTCCGCAGATCCTTGACGGTGTACTCGTTGCCGACCAGCTCCTTGAATCGAGCATTGAGGTCGTCGGCTCGCAGATCTATCCATCCGGATGAGTTGCGGCACACCAAGAATCGCTCGGTACGGTCCGGGCGACGCATCAGGGAACGCACCGCCCGGACCACCTCGGGATCCTCGATCTCCGCGGTCCGGCGAACCCCGCTCTTAGCGGGAAAGTCGAATTGGACGGCGTCGCGCTTCAGCACGACGTGCTCACACAGGAGCGTGGACAGGCCGTAGGACTCGTTCTCCTCGGCGTACTGCTCACCGCCGGCGCGGAAATAACCACGGTCGAGCAGGCGCAACGCCAATGCCAGCACCCGTTTACGAGTCAGGCCGTCGCGGGAAAGGTCCTTGCGTATGGCGGCTCGCATCGTGGGCAACTGAGCCGACAGCTCCAACACCCGGTCGAATTTCTCCTCGGCGCGTTCCTGCTGCCAGGCAACGTGATACAGATACTGGCGACGTCCGGCCGCGTCGGTGCCAACGGCCTGGATGTGGTCGTTGCGGTAGGGCGAGATCCACACCTTCTTCCAGGCCGGCGGGATGACCAGATCCTTGATGCGCTGCAGGGTTTCGGGATCGGAGAGCAAATTGCCGTCGGGTCCGTAGTACGCGAATCCTTTACCCCGACGCTTGCGTGCGATTCCGGGCTTGTTGAGCACGCTACGACGAAGCCGCATCTGGCGCCCTCCACTTTCATTGGCTGACTGCACAATTACCCGTTGAGCACGTCATTCACACTTCCCGCGATTTTTTTCCGCCAATGCGAAAGCGACCCGCCACAGCGGTGTGGCGGGTCGCTTCCTGGCTGGGTCAGCCTGCCATGAACTCCTGGTAAGCCGACTCCAGATTCGGCGGCAGGGCGGTGGTGTTGCACTGCCGTTCGGTGTCGCCGATCGGTGCCAGGATGCCGCGCAGGTCGAAGTACTCCTGCGGGTGCGCGGTGAAGTAGTTGCGTAGGTTACTGGCGGCCTCCCCGCGTGGCTGGCCGTAGGCGGCCGTGACCACTTGGTTGGCACCCGGATGTCCGGCGAGGTACTGCTCCGCCGAGCCCTGGACCGAGGAGACGGTGCCGTTGACACCCGCGGGACTGCAGTCGGGTGCCGCAGCCGCCGACGGTGCGCCGACGACGCCCATCGCTATTCCGCCGAGCAGAAGTCCGGCGCTGGCGCCGGCCACACGCCGGCGTGCAACGATAGTGCTGATTTTCATTTTCAGTGATTGTCCTTCGAATACAGAATTGATTCGCTGAGCCGCCCGAGGCCTGAAATCCAACGTAGCCGAACTGCACACGAACCGTGTTCGCGGAGAACGAACACCCGGTATGACCTAGTGACCCGTCGCACATAGCCCGCCGAGTTCGTTAAGCAAACAATTAAATCGAAGCGTGAAAACTGAGAGTTCTTAGGAACGCACGCGTGTTTCTTAACTATTCGTAATCAAGCCGTGACCGATACTTTCGTTGGTACGCGGCGGATTTCACCCAGTTGCCGACAGTAGCTGCAGCGCGTCGGTGACCGAGTCGGCCAGCGGTAACCCATGGTCGGTCACCACGCGGGTGAGCCGATGGAGCGCCGGGCCGCCGACCACGGTGCAGTGCAGGCGAGCTTGCCGGCGTTGGTCACTGAGGATCAGTAGCACTTGAAGCCCCGCGCTACCCACGTAGTCAAGGTGACTGGCATCCACGATCAGTGGAGTTTTGAGGGCGAAGCGGCGGATGGCCCGGCCGATGAACTCGGCGTTGGACGCGTCGATTTCGCCTTCGATCCGCACCACGGTTGCCGGGGTACGCGGATAGACCAGCAACTGTGCCCCGGCGCAATAAATCACATAAGCATTGCGCGGTAGCTCGAGTCGATTTGATAGAGCGGTCATGTGATCGCCCCCGTTCAGCTCAAAGGAAGAGCGGCCACGTTTTCACCGGCCGCTGTAAAACGGCAGCTGTGAATTCAACCTGAGGTGACCCTAGCCCCGAGACCGACCCAAGGATAGATGAAGGCAAAAACAGATTCCAAGTGTTCGTTTCCTGGCTCGGCGACGCCCCCGGGGCTGTTCGTTTATCGACTCTTACGGTGCGCGGCGGTGGCCGTCCGTGCTGGGCGGCGGCAGAGTGCTCAGCCAAGTGTCCACGTCGGGACCGACGACGATCGCGTGATCGGTGGCCAACAGCGCTCCGGCGGCGAGACCGTTGACCGAGGGCTGCACGGCCCGCACAGAACGTGAATCACCGTGTCGAGCAAGGACTTTCGATGTCAGCTCGGGCAGCCGAATCGGTTGCGGGCCGGTGATGGTGCGCGGGGTATGCGACTGTCCCAGTGCGGCTTCGACGAGCACGT
This sequence comes from Mycobacterium sp., assembly GCF_019243155.1. Taxonomy (GTDB): domain Bacteria; phylum Actinomycetota; class Actinomycetes; order Mycobacteriales; family Mycobacteriaceae; genus Mycobacterium. The sequence goes on along the minus strand of NZ_JAFAUS010000344.1, from coordinate 29,295 downwards.
CGGCAACCGTGTCGGCGGCGATCGGCTGAATCAGCCAGTCCTCCACGACCACTTCGCCGTCAGCGGCGTTCACGGCAGCGGGGTTGGTGGCGAATTCGTACCACTGTGTCGACTTCACGATCGTGGTCGGCACCGGACCGTCGAGCATGATCTCCTTGGCGGCCCGCCTGGCTTCGTAGTAGGCGAACCCGTCGAACACCGGGTCTTCGATGCCCGCGATCGTCGAGACCACCAGACGCTGAACTCCTCCCGCGGCGCACGCGCGCACGATGTTTCGGGAGGCGGTAGCGACGGTCTCGACGATGTCGGATTGCCCATCGGCCGGCATCGGGTTGGACACGTCGATTGCGACGTCGACTCCCTCGAGCGCTCGGGACAGGCCTTGGGCATCCAGCAGGTCGATGCCGTGCCTGCGGGAAATCTCGACGACCTCGACGCCCCGGGATTTCAGCCTGGCAACAACCCGCGATCCACAGCAACCACTCGCCCCGATCACAGCAATCGTGGTCAGTGCCCTCACCCGCCTTTCGTCGGTTGCCCGGCTATTACTACCCACAAATTTGTCGCTGAAACGGCGTTGTCAGCGCTGTGTGGCTGCTCTGAAGGGGCCGTTTGAGAGGGCGTGTGGCGGGAACGATTCAAGTGCGAACGAGCACACCAACAGGAAGGTCGACCCATGGGCGACGAAAAGGGCGGACCGCAGGAAGCGGTCGAAGGCACGGTCGAAGGCGTCAAGGGAAAGATCAAGGAGGTCGGCGGGGCCGTCACCGGCCGCAGCGATTTGAAGAAAGAGGGCGAGGCACAGCAAGATAAGGCCGATGCCCAGCGTGACGCGGCGAAGAAGGAAGCCGAGGCGGATTCCGCGCGGGCCGGTGCCGAGGCCGCCGAAGAGCGCGAGAAGAAGAACCAGTAAGTCGTAGACCAAAAGTGCCCGGCCCCGACCCAGGGGCCGGGCCTCTTTGGTTTCAAATCGCCGCGCCGGGCTATTCCTGGCATAAACCACCTGCCTGTGCGTAGCGTGAGGTGGGTTAGCGAGGTGGAAGATGTTCCTGGTTAAGCGGGTGTCGGCGGTTGTTGCATTTCTGCGCGCCGGCTACCCCAAGGGTGCGCCACCATTTGGGTATGTGCCGTTGTTGGCGCTGCTGCCGCGGCGAGTGACCGATGACGAGATCACCGCTATCGCGAGAAAGCTGCTGGCCCCGAAGCGCCGTCCGGCAGACAGCGTGGATGTCGGCGTGGAAATCACCAGGGTGACTGACCACATGCCGTCTGCTGACGATATCGAGCGGGTTCAAAGTCGTTTGAGCGCAATGAAATAGGCCACACCCCGCCCGGCAAGCGATTCGATTCACACCCGTTCGATATCCACTACCAATGGCCGGTGGTCGGAGATCGGCATGAGTTCGGCCTCGGTCGGGCCCGCCCGCAGACCGTCGTCGTCGGTCAGGATGTGGTCCAGCTGGCGGTCCGGTGTTTGCGCGGGAAACGTCGCGGCCGCGGCCAGCGCACGCATGCCAGACCAGCGCTGGACCGTCGAGGGCGTCATATTGAGGTCCCCGGTCAGCAGGCGCGGGCCGGGTAGGCCGCGCAGGTCATGAATCAGCCGGCGTAGTTGGCGCCGATTCCAGCCTGGGACGAACGACAGATGCGTGTTGGCGACGGTCAGCCGGCCCATCGGGGTGTGCAATTGAGCGATGACCGCCGCTCGCGGCTCTTCGTTGACGACCATCACGCGGTTGGGGCCAGGCAGATACATGGGAAAGCGCATCGGGATGCGGGGCAACCGCAACACCTGCCAACTGGCCACCGGGTATCGGGACAACAGCGCGATCCCATAAGCCGCGGTCCCGGGTTGTTCATGGCCGGTGGCGGCCATCCACGTCGCCCCGGGGGTGCCGGAGATCGCGGCCACGAACCGGTGTTCCACGGCTCCCATCGCGTCGGCGGCGACCGCCGTGAGGTCGGCCCGATCGGAACGCGGTTGCTCGAAATCGACCTCTTGCAGGGCCAATACATCCGGATCCAGCCGGCGCACGCAGTCGCGCAGCCGCTGCGGGTTCACGCCGTCACCCAAGGTGCGGCCATGCAGGATGTTGAAGGTCGCTACGCGCATAGGTTTTCGATACCCGCTCAGCGGGCGCCCGGCACCCCTTCACGAACCGCGACCGAACGGCCGCCGTCGGTGTCGAACACGTCGACGACGACGTCGCTGTCGCGGTAGCACCCGAGCGGCGTCAGTCCGGGTGTCTGCGAAATGACCCCGTGCGCCGCGTCGCCGGTGAGTGGGTAGTCCGGCACCGAGTGGCGCCAGTGCGCGGCGACGATCGTCGCCCCCGGCGCCAAGCGCGGACATTCGCGACGCAACACCGCCGCCAGTGCGTCGGCGCTCAGGTAGTAGGCGACCTCGCTGAGGACCAGCAGGTCGAAGGGCCCCGCCGGCCACGCCGCGTCCAGGGACGCGCAGGCAAGAGTCACTCGATCCCGACAGCCGGCGTCGGCCAGCCGTTCGTCCGCGCCACGCACCGCGGCCTCGGCCACATCCACCGCCGTCACGTGATCGCAGCGTTGTGCCAGTTGCGCGGTCAGGGTTCCGATGGAGCAGCCGGGCTCGAAGGCGTGCCGGTACCGGCGGTTGGGCAGTAGCGCCAAAGTGATCGCGTATTTGCGTTGTTCGTACCATCGCGTCGACAACTGCCAGGGATCATCGGTGTCGGCGTACATCCGGTCGAAATAGGCGTCGGGCAGCCGCATCGTCACAGGAAGACCACCTCGCCGATGGCGAGTAGCCGTTTGAGCACGAAACTCGGTAGGACAGGCGCTGTTTCGCCGGCATGGCGTTGGAACTGGCTTCGATAGCATTCCGCGGCCTGGCGTTTCCGATCCGTCGTTCGGATCGATAACGGCACCGAACGTGCGCGGTCCCATGGCACGCTCGGGTCCAAGGGATGGGCCCAATGCCACATCCAGATCGGATATTCCAGCAAGGCGACGCCGGTGCGTGTGCATGCCGCCGCCGCCGCGCGGCCCACGGCCTCGTGATCGGGATGCCCGTCGCCCCGCCACGTCGCCGCACACCACGTCCGGGGGCCGGCGTTCTCCAGGATTTCTGTGAGCGAGTCGGCGAGGCTGTCCTCGTGGTCAGCCAGCTCGCCGTCGGGCAAACCCAGTGACGCGATCGCTGAAACCCCCAAAATGCGTGCCGCTCTGCGCAATTCGTGCTTGCGCGTGGCCTCCATGCGAAGCCGGTCCGCCGACGTCGCATCGACGTGGGCGGCTCCGCCGTCGCTGACCGACACCACCAGGACCTCCGTGCCCGACGCGACCAGCTGGGCGGTCATCGCGCCCAGGCCGAGCGTTTCGTCGTCGGGATGGGGGGCGACGACGATCAAGCGCCGGCACTCCGTCAGATCCAGCGGCGGCAGCGGGCTGTTCTCAAAAGCGGCCAGCCATAACGGTGCCGGGGTACCGCCGTGGGTCAGCGGTTTGGCCGCGAACTTGACGCAGTTGCCGGACAAGGCGGTTCGCACGGTCTCTCACCCCCGCTGGCCCGCGAGTAGCCCGAGTTCGGCCAAGTCGCGCTCGGCGTGACTCTGTCGGATGTAGATGCTCAGGTCCGCGACCCGCTGGGCGTGCCTCCCGTCTTGGCACAGCGGTCCGGGCCCCAGGGCGCGTCCGGTTCGGGTGATGGCTTCGTCGACGGCGTGCTCCACCACCGTGCGGACTCGGCGGGCCAGCAGCTGGGCTTTGCCCTCACGGTCGAAGGGATCGGAGTCGACCTCAACGGCCGCCGCGGCCAGCATCGCGTCGCCGGCGGCAAGCGCAGCGTCCACCGCGCCCAGGTGCGCCAGCGAATATGCGTCGGCCGATTGGCTTGCGGCGCAACGATAGAGGGGATCGGCCACCCGGCGCGCTCCGCCGAGCCAGCAGGCGGCGACGCCGATTGCGCCATGCCAGAATCCGGGCCGGCCCAGATAGTTGCCAGGGTCGCCCACGGCAACCGCGACGGCGTTGGTGAACTGAACGGGCCGCGTATCGCTCCCGGCCATTCCGGCGTTCCACCAGGTGCTGGGCAGGGCCTTGACGTGCGAGTCGGCCACGTTGACGGCGAATAAGCCGCGCTTGCCATCCTCGAGCCGTGCGGTCACCAGCGCATGGGTGCAGAAGCCGGCGCCCGAGCACCACACCTTCGTGCCGGACAGGGTGAACGCGCCGTTGTTGGCGGTGGCCGTCAGCACCGCATCCGGTGCCTCGGCCGCCCAGACGCCCCACAACTGTCCGGGGTCGGGGGGTTTGCCGCCCAACTCGTGGAGTATCGCGACAGCGTCGACATGGGCTTCGGCGACCCGGGCCGCAACAATGTTGTCCTCAGCCAGCTCCGCCAGCCGTTCCCAGCGTTCGGCGGTGCGACCGGAGGCAGGCAGCGGCAACTCGAGTCGTCCCGACTCGAGCCAATGCATGACCAACCCCGCCGTCACACGCAATCACCCGCCACCGATCTCCCCAATTGCTTGAGGTGGTGAGCGAACCCGTGCGGCGCCCGGGCCTGGGTTCGCGCCGAAGTAGTGACTGACAAGTCGGTGTCGCGGTGGATGGAGTAGCCGGCGGCCTCGAAGCGCTCGACCAAATCGACATCCTCACCGGAGGCCAGTGTGCGAAAGCCGCCGACGCGCCAGTAGGCCGCGGCGCTGAATCCCATGTTGGCGCCGTGAATGTGGTCGTGGTCGCCGTCCGCGTCACGGGAAGATTGGCCATAAGACTCCAGGTAGCGCTCGGCGACGTCGTCCGCGTGCTGCAGCCAGTCGGCCACCCGGACGATGCCCAGGACCATGTCCACGCCGAGTCCAAGCTGATCGACCAGCCAACCGGGATCCACGCGACTGTCGGCGTCGGTGGTCGCGTACCAGCACCTGATGTCGTCTCCGACCAGCGAGCGGGCATAGCCGAAGCCGACCGCCCGGGCGGCCCCGACGTTGTGCACGTCGGCGCTGATGAAGTGCACATCGGGTCCGTACTGGCCGGCCAGGCTCGCGCTGCCATCGTCGCAGCCGTCGAGCACCACCACGATCGTGACCGGCACCGGCGCGCACAGGGCGGCCGTCAGCACCGCGCGCAAGCACGACGGAAGTTTCGCCCGTTCATTGCGAGCGGGAATCACGACGGCGGCCGCGTCGAAGGTGCGAAGCGCAGGGCCTGACATAAGCCAAGATTTTCCCAATTGACCGCATGTTAAACAGGCTTACGAACGACGTCGTTCAGGTTGTTCTCGCCCCTTGACGGGTATGACCCTTTGCAGCATGGCATCTACTGAGACGCATACCGACGCGCCTGAACGACTGCGGGAGGCGCTGCGCATCGCTGCGTCGGCACTCAAGGAGAACGGGCCGCGCTTCGCGCTAGCCGGTAGCTATGCGTTATGGGCCTGCGGCGCACCGGAACCCAGCCACGACGTTGATCTGGTAGTGGCCGAGTGCGACGTCGACAACGCGATAGCCACCCTCACCGATTCGGGGTTTGTCATCGAACGACCACCGGAAGACTGGCTGTTCAAGGCGCGAATCGGCCAGACGCTGGTGGACGTGCTGCACCGGGTCAACGGCGCGCGGGTCGAGGCCGAAACTCTGGACTGCGCCGAGGAGCACGACGTGCTGGCTATCAGAATGCCGGTGCTGCCTCCGACGATCGTGCTCATCCAGCAATTGCGTGCCCTGAACGAGCGGCACTGCGACTTCGCCAGGTTGTTGCCGGCGGTGCGTGCGGTCCGCGAACGCATCGACTGGGATCGCATCGAAGCGCAGACCGCCGACAACGACTACGCGGTCGCCTTTTTGGTGCTGGTCACCCGGCTCGGCCTGAGGAGCTGAGCCCTAATCAGTGGTTACGGATCTTGGCGATCAGCTTGTCTTTGGTCAGGCTCGAATATCCGGACAAGCCAAGCTCTTTGGCCCGCTTCTTCAAGTCCGAAACCGTCCAGTCCTGGTAGGACCCGGACTTGCCGCCCTTGCGCCCGACTGCGGACTTACCCCGCGCGGCGGCGGCGTTGGAGATCCGCGCCGATTTCTCCTTGGAGTTACCCTCCTTGCGCAGATCCTCGTACATCTTCTCGTTCTTGAGCGATGGATTCGGCATGGTCCGTGCTCCTTTCGCGCGATGAATCGCCGTTATCAGGGATGCCCACCCCGGTAGTAGAAAAAACGGTGGCCGTGAAAACCATTCCGCTAGGCGGGCACCGGGTCCGTGCGACGCTGCCAGCAGCGGTGCTGGGCCAGTGCGTCGGCCATAGCGTCGACAAAGTCGTCCGACAGGTCGCCGGCGGCGGCCGTGGTGGTGACGACGGACTGGTCGTTGACGACATCGATGTCTTCGGCGAACCGATCCTGGATGCCGGCCGTGCGCAGCAGGTCGATGCCGTACGCAGTAAAAACTAATTGGGGAATCAGTAAAAACACACATCTATTGCTCACCCGACGGGTTACCTACGATTCTTAGGGGTAGTCGAAAGCGGTGGTTCAAACGGCTAACGGAAACGGCGACCTGCGGGGCGTAGTAGCGATCGGTGCCTCGGCAGGCGGTGTCGAAGCCCTATCGAATCTTGCCGCCAATTTGTCGTCTGATGTGCCGTACGCCTACCTGATGGTGCTGCACGTGCCCGCCGGTGCGCCGAGCATCCTGGCGCGCATCGTCGACCGCACCGGCCCACTGCCCGCGACCGCCGCCCGAGATGGCGTGAAGCTTGAGCCCGGCCACATCTACGTGAGTGTTCCGGATCGCCACCTTTTGGTTGTCGATGACCGCGCGGTGCTGTCGGAGGGGCCGACCGAGAACGGGCATCGGCCGGCCATCAACGCGTTATTCCGTTCTGTAGCACTGGCATTCGGTCCGCGCGCGATCGGAGTCCTGCTTTCGGGTGTGCTCGACGACGGCGTGCTCGGGATGGCGGCGATCCAATCGCGCGGTGGGATCACCATCAGTCAGTCGCCGGACGACGCGTTGTTCCCGGCGATGCCGACCAACGCGGTTGAGGCCGGCGTGGTGGATCGTCAATCCACCGCGGCCGGTATCGGCGCGGTCCTCAAAGAACTGTCGCACCGAGAAATAAAGGATCCAGACATGGAACGTGACACCTCCATGGAACTAGAGAATCGCATCGCCATGATGTCGCGGTTCTCGACAGACTTCGACACCCAAAAGCTGGGTGCGCCATCCGGTTATGTCTGCCCGGATTGCAATGGCTCGCTGGTATCCGTCAGCGTGGGTAATTTCCGCTGCCAGGTCGGCCACGCCTGGACGTCCGAAGCGTTGCTCACCGCCCGTGACGACGAGGTCGAGGGCGCGCTGTGGGTAGCGGTCCGCAGCCTGCAGGAGAAGGCCAGACTGGCCCGCGGCTTGGCCGACAAGGCGGGCACCGGTCTGGTCGCACGCCGTTACATGACTATCGCCGAGGAAGCCGAGCGGGCGCTGGCGGTGCTCACCGAGAGGTTGGCGGAAGCCGGGCCCGATTGGGCTGATGCCGATGGCTAGGCAAGCGATCCGGATCGACGTAGTAGTGCACCAGGACATACCGATCTTGTCGGCGGAGGGGGTGCTGGACAGCTCAACGTATCGGAGAGTCCGCGACATCGTGATCAAGGCCGCGCTGGACGAGCCGCCCGCGGTGATCGTCGATGTCGACCGCCTGTCCACACCCTCCCCGTCGGCCTGGACGGTATTCACCAGCGCTCGCTGGCATGTCAGCATCTGGCCGGACGTGCCCATCGTGCTGGTGTGTGCTGAATCGAAGGTTCGGCGCCAGATCATCGCGCGCGGGGTGGCCCGCTATGTGCCCGTTTACGCCACAAGCGAGTTGGCGGTCGCGGCAGTTCACCGCCGTCGGCTCGAGCTTCGTCGGCGCGCTCGCACGGAGCTGCCCCGCTCGCGGGGAAGCCTCGCTATCGCTCGCGGTCTGGTCTCCGATTGGCTGACGGCATGGGAGATGCGAGAGATGATTCCGATCGCGGCCAGCGTGGCGACCGTTTTCATCGAAAACGTTCTCGACCACACGGAGAGCGCACCGGCGTTGATCGTCGAGAGCTATCAGGATTTCGTGACCGTAGCCGTCGAGGACGCCAGCGCCCGGCTGCCCGGCCGGCACGAAGACTCCTACCGCGGAGCGGAAATCGTTTCCGGCCTCGCCATCGTTTCCGCCCTGGCTCGCTCGTGGGGAGCCACGCCGACCTCATCAGGCAAGACGGTGTGGGCACTAGTCGGTAGTGAGAATCAGCTCTGACCATCGCGAGTAGTGTTCAAGTCCTTCGGCGAACCGCTTACCGGACGGGATTTGGATGGACTCCACGACTGACGAGGCTTTCGAGGGTCTGCTGCGCTACATGCGCGACTCCCGGGGCTTCGACTTCACCGGCTACAAGCGCACGTCGCTGATGCGTCGCGTCCGTCACCGGATGGATCAGGCGGGCTACAGCTCGTTCGAGGAGTATCTCGATCTTCTGCAGGCCAGCTCCGACGAGTTCACGGCACTGTTCAACACCATCCTGATCAATGTCACCTCGTTTTTCCGCGACCCGGACGCCTGGGAGTTCGTCAGCACCGAGGTGATTCCGCGCCTGTTGGCCGAGCGCGGTCCCAACGACCCGATCCGGGTGTGGAGCGCGGGATGCGCGTCGGGGCAGGAGGCCTACACCCTCGCCATGCTGCTGTCCGAGGCGCTGGGACCCGAGGCCTTTCGGCAGCGAGTCAAGATCTACGCCACGGACGTCGACGAGGATGCGCTCACCGAGGCGCGCACCGCAGCCTATGACGCCAAGGCCGTCGACTCGGTACCCTCGGACCTGCTGCCGCGCTACTTCGAACAGGTCAACGGCCGCTACATCTTCCACAAAGATCTGCGTCGTGCGGTGATCTTCGGCCGCAACGACTTGGTCAAGGATGCGCCGATCTCGCGGGTGGATCTGCTGGTGTGTCGCAACACCCTGATGTACCTGAATGCCGAGACGCAGCGAAACGTGCTGGGGCGCTTGCATTTTGCCCTCGCGCCGCAGGGCACACTGTTCCTTGGGCACGCCGAGATGCTGCTGAGCCACGGCGACCGGTTCACCCCGTTGAACCTCAAGCACCGGATTTTTCGCAAGGCGGCCGGCAGCCACTCGGGCGTCGAGCGCTACGACCCCGCGGGAGCGTTCTACGACCGGCACGCCGACCTGCCCGGCCTGGCGACGGTCCGCGATCTCGCATTCCGCGCAAGCCCGGTGGCCCAGATCGTCGTCACCGGCGAGGACACCGTCGCGATGATCAACCAACAGGCCGAAAGCATTTTTGGCCTGTCGGCTCGTGACATCGGTCGGCTGCTGCGTGATCTCGAGGTCTCCTACCGTCCGGTCGAGCTGCGCGCCTACCTCGAACAAGCCAAGGTGGAACGCCGGTCGGCGCGTATTCAGGACGTCAAGTGGCAGCGACCCAGCGTCGAGACGGTCTGGTTCGAGATTCACGTCAACCCTCTGGTCGACGCCGAAAACGGTCTGCTCGGCGTGTCGATCGTGTTCTTCGACGTCACCGCGACACGTGCGCTGCTGGACAAGGTAGTGCAGACCAACCGCCAGCTGGAGGCGGCGTACGAGGAGCTGCAGTCCACCAACGAGGAACTCGAGACGACGAACGAGGAATTGCAGTCCACGGTCGAGGAACTCGAGACCACCAACGAGGAGTTGCAGTCCACCAACGAAGAGCTCGAGACGATGAACGAGGAACTGCAGTCCACCAACGATGAACTGCACACCATCAATGACATGCTGCGCGACCGCACTTTGGAGCTGGACGAGGCCAAGCATTTCCTGGATTCGCTGATCGACTCGGTCCGGATGGGCATGGTCGTGGTGGACCGGGAGATGAAGGTGATCCTGTGGAACCGGGGTTGCGAAGACCTCTGGGGGCTACGGGCCGACGAGACGTCGGGCACCAGGTTGACCTCGCTGGACATTGGGCTGCCCCTCGACGATGTGCGGCCGTTGATCGGCAACGCGTTCGTCGACCCAGAGAGCTTCGGTGAGACGGTGGTCGACGCCGTCAACAGGCGTGGCCGTCAGGCCCGAGTACGCGTCACGTGCACTTCGTTCCGGTCGAGCGAGGGAACCGTCGGCGGGGCGCTGCTGCTGATGGAGGTCCTCAGCTAGAAGCGGATCGGCAGTCGCTCACCCCACCGCGCGGCCGCTTCTTCGGCCGCCTGGTGAGCAAGCTGGGCGCGGCGGCGTGACTCGTCGGCCCTGCGTTGCGCCGTGGCCACCGTCTGGGCGGTGGCCCCAAACCCGGAGGACAGGTCCTGGCGCCTGCGCCGCAGCTCGACGGCGCGCAGTCGCGCGAACTCGCCGCGGGTTGTCGCGGTGTTCACGCTGTTCGGCCACAGCTGGGGGAAATCGCTGTTCGGGTCGCCGTTGTCCATCGGTCCGGCGTCAGCGGCGCTGTCACGCGGCGACGGTTCGGGTAGCGGCGCACCCTCGACGATGTCGGCCACGACGCGGCCGATCTCCTGAACGGGTAGCACCAGGTAGGCGCCAGCCCGCGCGGCCGCTACCGGCATGGACCGATACTGGGCAGTCTCGGGGCTTTCCGCGATGACGATTGCGCCCGCGCGCTTCATTTCGGCGGTCCCCACGGCGCCGTCTTGGCCGGAGCCCGAAAGCACCACTCCGATGCCCCGAGGCCCGTACGACCTGGCCAACGATGACAGCATCACGTCGAACCGACGTTCTGCGAGGTCTCCCATCGCGCGCAAGAAACAGCCGCCGTCCAGCGTCAGCTCCAGATGCATTCCCGGCGGGCAGACGACCACCTCTCCCGGCGCGAGGGCCTGGCCGTCTCGTGCCCAGGCGACCTGACGCGCCGCCTGGCGGCCGAGGATCGCCGGCAGCACGCTGTCGTGGCCGCCCAGGTGTTGTTGCACGACGATGGCGGCGGGAAGTTCGATCGGCAGGTCCCGCAAAACCGTCGACAACGCCTCTAATCCGCCCGCCGATGCCACCAGGGCCACCAGCTCGACCACCGAGTGATTCGCATTGGCCACCACCCCTAAAGTGTCCACCCGCCGACGGCCTTTCGGCAGCTTCGGCGGTCATTCGTTCGTTTCTGGGCTCGCACCGGAAATCCGCTATGCGAAACCCGGGTACGGCGGGCGAAACACCGGCGTTTGACCGGCACTTAAGACGGGTACGCGGCGATGCCAAGTGGTAAGGGCGCGCAGCGGGCTTCAAGGGAGGATTTGGAGCGCAGCGACTTCAAAAGGGGGCTTTGTTTGTGAGGATCGCGATCGTCAGCGCTGATGACCTCGTCGGTGACGACCCCCAGGAGTTATGCGCCGCTCTTGCGGCGGGCGGGCACGAGGTGACCGCCTGCGTCCGCCGCACGGGTCGCAAGCCCGCGAAGACGAGCGCCAACGGGTACCACACGCTCGCGATGCCCGTCGGCCCCCGGAACGTGACGTCTGCCGCCGACGTGCTGCCGTTTGTGGGGGACTGGGCGGCGACACTCGAGGGTGAGTGGACGCCGAACCCGCCGGATGTCGTGCACGCTTACGGTTGGCTGGGGGGCTTGGCGGCTCAATTGGCCGCCCGGCGGCTGAACCTGCCGACCGTTCAGAGCTTCCAAGGGCTTGCCGCGACGTCGCAACCGCATGCGGGCGGGCAGGAGCCCGGCGAAATGGAGCGCATGCGCATCGAACCGCTCCTGGTACGCAGCGCGTCGTGGGTGACCGGCGAGAGTGCAGCAGACGTCGATGCGTTGACCCGGCTACGCCATGGCCGGACGCGGGTCTCCGTTTTGACGTGCGGTGTTGATGTGGTTCGGTACACCCCGACGGGCCCGGCGCTCCCTCGTACCGATCTCCATCGCATTGTCTGCCTGGCACCAAACCCACTGCCGCACAATGGTTTCGACATTGTGATCGGCACCCTGCCCGGGGTTCCGGGTGCGGAGCTGGTGGTGGCCGAGACTGAGGTCAGCAACCGTGATTACGGCGCGGCGCGCACCGCGTTGCAGCGTCAGGCCGCCGAGTTAGGGATCGCCGACCGGGTCCGGTTCGCGGGCACCGTCGCAGACGACGAGCTGCCGAAGCTGCTGCGATCCGCGGATGTGGTCGCGTGCACGCCGCGCGAGCCGCCGCGCGCGACAGCTGTGCTGCAGGCGATGGCCAGCGCGGTCGTCGTGATCGCGTCGCCCGTCGGCGTCCTGACCGACGCGGTCGTGGACGACGTCACCGGTTTTCTGTTGACGCCGGAAAGCCCCCGTGGGCTGGCCGCGGCGCTGAGAAACGTGCTAAACCAGCGATTTCTGTGCGAAAGCATGGGCGCGGCCGGCCGCGGTCGTGCGATATCCCGCTTCGCCTGGGACAGGATTGCCCTCGACGCTCTGAATATCTACCGACAAATTGCCGAGGAGCGTTCGGCACCTTCAGCGAACTTCCAATCGGCGCGCGCTCATTGATGCAATAATTACGTCGCGCACGACCCATAAATGGAGTCGACTCAACGACCATGACGAGCATCACGGAGAAAGCGAGCCCCGCCGCAGTCGGTCAATGGCTTGACACGACGCAATCCGGCTTGAGCCCCGCTCGTATTGCCCCTGGGAATGATTCGGTGCGGCCGGGCCGCGGGCCGGCCGCGGCGCGGTACGACCAGGCTCGGACCATCGACTCGCGGGGCGTCCGCCAATTCTTCGCCGGCGCCTACAGCCCCGGCTGGCGGGTCACCGGCCTGACGAGTCGCTCGGCCGCCTCCCACCGGCGCTGCGAAGCCGGTTTGCTGACCATCGACGACGTGATGATTCAGGGACGCATGGCCTTCGAGATTCCGGCGTCCGACATGATCCTTGTGATCCAACCGCGTGCGGGGTCAATCGCTGTTGCGAGCGGTCAGTACGTGGGAGTGGACGCCCCGGTGCTGGTCGCAGATGGCATGTCGTGTGCGCTGCAGTGCAGCGGTGCCAGGTTCGACGTGGTGAGCATCGCGGCCGACGCAATGCGCAAAGTCGCCGCGGATTGGCGTCCGCCGCTGCTTGCACAGACACACTTCCTGGATTGGCACCCGCGTTCGCGCTCCGCCGTGCGGGCATGGCAGCGAGCGCTCGACTACGTGACTTTGACGTTGACGTCCGCGGATACGGCCCAGCAACCGTTGATCATCGCGGGGTTGGCGCCGTTGTTGGCCGGCGCGCTGCTGGAGTGCTTTCCGTCCACGGCGACCGAGCAGCAACTGGCCGACGAACCCGACATGCCGGAATCGCTCAAGGACGCCGTGTCTTTCATCAACCGACACGCCGCAAGGGAAGTCGGCATCAACGACGTTGCGGCCGCAGTGCATTTGACGCCGCGGGCGGTGCAGTATCTGTTTCGGCGCCGACTCGGCACCACACCGACGGAATACATGCGTTCTGTCCGGCTCAGCGGCGCACATCAGGACCTGATCGGTGGATCGACGTCCAGCACGACCGTCACCGAGATCGCACAGCGCTGGGGCTTCGCGCACACCGGCCGATTCGCCGTGCTCTACCGGCAGACTTACGGCCAAAGCCCGCACACCACGCTGAGGCATACAACCTCGTCGTCATGAGACCGTTACGTTCACGACGATTTCATTGAAAACGCCTGATTGAGACCCTATTTCAAGTGGTTTGTGCCGTCTGGCCGTCTCCGCTTCGCAACACCCCGGACCGATACAGGCGGTAGTCTGTAGGCAGGTTGAATCCACAGCTGCCGGTATCACGGGCGCTACTGGGACACCGACGTCGTTCGCCCTGGTCTCTTCCATCTTCGAAGGGCGCAAATCAACATGACCGCTTCACCCGACCGACATACGCCCCGGCTGCTCGGGCAACCGCGCAGCCGCTACCAAATCGATTGCGCCGGAGCGCAATTGCATGTCCACACTCGGAGCTTGGCCACCGTTCTACGGATCAGCGGCGAGATCGACGCGGCCAACGCCGGCCTGGTGGCAGAAGGCATTCGGCACTTTTCGCGGCTGAAGGCTCCCGTGATCCTCGACCTCGGCGGCCTGGACTTCCTTGGCGGCGCGGGGCTGCAAGCGCTGCTGGTCTGCAACGTCGAGCATCGGCAATCCCAGATCTACTGCGGCGTGGTCGACGGCTCGGCGCTGCGCCGGATCACGCAGGTGGTACCGGATCATGGTCTGCCGATCGTCGACTCGGTCAACGATGCCCTCGGATACATCGAGACAGTCATCCGGGCGCACCGTCGGTTCGTCTACGGTCCGGCCAGACAACAAGAACCGCAGCGCATAACGGCAGCGCGAATCGACGACGTCGCTTCTTGAGTCAGCCACGCAGTCGCTGCATCAACTGGCCGGCGGCATATCGGCCGCTGGATACGGCGCCGGTCACGGTCGCCGGATTGTCGACTCCGACGGCCTCGCCCGCGAGGAAGAGCCGGTCTCCGATCGGCTGTTGTAGCCGGCGCCTGTCGTCCAGGCCGGAGCCCGGCGTGTGAAAAGAGTAGGCGCCCCGCGCATATGGGTCTGTCGCCCAATTGGACGTCTTGACCTCGGTCAGCGAGACATCGCTGCCGAAAAGCCGGCGCGCGACGGGCAATGCGCCGGCGATCAGGTCCGACGGGGGAGCCGACTCCACGAAGCGGCCGTGCTCGCCGGCGTTGAAAGCCAACACGATTGGCCCGGCCGCGCTCGGCGACGTGAACCATTGCGACCACAGCTCGGGTGCGGCCGAAAGGTATTGGTAGAAGGCGTTGTCCACGTTCCAGGTGCGCCGCTCGAACCGAAAGAAGCTCTTGGAGAGCACGCCGACGCCGAGCGCGTTCACGGCCCGGGCATGCCCCTTCGGCAGCGGCGGATCGAACGTGATCGCACCGGATTTCAGCACCCCGAGGGGGACGGTGATGATCGCGGCCGATCCTTCGAAGGACCGGTCCTTGCTGCGCACGACGACGGTGTCGGATTTCAGCTCAACACCGGATACCACTGTGTTCAGCACGATTTCGAGCCCCTGGGCAAGCAGCCTCGGGAGTGCGTCGTAGCCGTTCGTGATGACGTCCTGATCGCCGCCGCAGTAGTCGCCCTTGTCGAAGGTGGCGGCGGAGAGCTGGTCGGTGTCGGCGCCGTATTCGTTTTCGATCTCGGTGGTGAGGTAGAAAGCCAGCTCGGCGTTTTCGGCTTCGGAAAGCCCTGCGCCGGCGGCCTTCACGGCCGCGGCGAGGCTGCCGCCGTCGGCCCGGGAACGAGCCTGTTCGACGAACCTGCGCCACCTCGCCGGGTCGTAGTCCAGCGGTCCCAACCGCGGATCGACCACGAGTTTGGCCCACCCGTAGTAGTCGGTGGTCGCCAGCTCAGCTCCCGCCTGATGCGCCAGTTCCACCAGCGGGTTGTCCGTCATGCCGTGGATCCACGAGGCGCCCATCTCCAGTGGCGTGCCCCAGCCGCGGTCGGTGTAGACCCTGCCGCCGATGCGATCGCGGGCCTCGAGCAGCCGCACCCGAAATCCCGCGTCGACCAGGCTGCGCGCGGCCGACAGGCCCGCCATCCCCGCCCCGACGATGAGGACAGGAAGGGTATCCGGCCTTCGAGGGTCGTTCGACGCGCATGCGCCCGCAAGTCCGCCACCGACCAGGCTCGTCGTTGCCGCGAAGAAATCCCGACGGGTCATCGGGGACACGGGAGTCAGCGTCTCACATCATCTTTTTGCGGGGTCTTTTTTGCGGGCCGTCTCTTTGCGGTCGATTTACCGGACCGAAATCGGACTTCGGGATAAAATTGCGGCATCCTTACTGCGGCAACGGTGCCGCGTCCGAAGGGGGAGCGGCGATGAGTGCTCGACGATCGGTTGACGTATTCCCGCACACGCTGCCGCCCAGCCAAACCGTGACGGTCCGCTCGGCCGACGGCACCCGGTTGCATGCCGAGGTCTTCGGTCCGCCCGACGGCTTCCCGATTGTGTTGACGCACGGCATCACCTGTGCGATCCGCGCGTGGGCATACCAGATCGCCGACCTCGCCGACGACTACCGGGTAATCGCGTTCGACCACCGCGGCCACGGGAAAAGCGGTGTGCCCCGGCTCAAGGACTACAGCCTCAAACACCTTGCCGCCGATCTGGATTCGGTGCTCGATGCGACACTGGCGCCGCACGAGCGCGCCGTGATCGCGGGGCACTCGATGGGTGGCATCACCATCTCCGCGTGGTCGGCGCGCTATCAGCACAAGGTCCGGCGGCGCGCCGCCGCCGTCGCGCTGATCAACACCACCACCGGCGACCTGTTGAACAAGGTCCAGCTGCTAGGGGTGCCGGGCGGTTTGTCGCCGGCCCGAATCCTGGCCGCGCGAGCCCTGGTCAACGCTTTCGGCGGATTCGCGATCCCGCCCGGCGCTCGCATCCCGAGTCGCTACCTGGTCGCGACGCTGGCGACCGGAAGGGATGCCGACCCGCGCGTCGCCAAGCTCATCTACGAGCTCTTCGAGCGCACCCCGCTCGCGGGGCGGGCCGGTTGCGCGCGGGCGCTGGTTGCGTCCCTGGGATCTGAACACCTGAACCTGGACGGCTTGACAGTCCCGACCTTGGTCATCGGCAGCGAACGCGATCGGTTGACACCGATCAGCCAGTCCCGCCGCATCGCGCGCAGCGCACCCAACGTCGTCGACCTGGTGGAACTGCCCGGCGGCCACTGCTCGATGCTCGAACGGCCGCGCGAGGTCAACCGACACCTGCGCGCGCTCGCCGAATCGGTGACGGACGCGCACACGCGCCGGATCAGTTCATAGCGGCGATGATCTCGGCGGCCGCCCGCTGACCGGATCTCACCGCGCCGTCGAGAAACCCGGTCCACTCGTCCGCGGTCTCGGTGCCGGCCCAATGAATCGGTCCGACCGGCTCCCGCAACCATGGTCCGAATCGGGTCCACGATCCTGGCGGTACCGCTGCGGTGGGGCCGCCAGGGGCGAATTCCTCTGCGCCCCAACGCTGATCGACATAGTCAAGGGGCTTGAGCGCGTCATCGCCGAAAAGAGTTGCGAAGCAACGCAATGTGTCGCGCTGACGTTGTTCGGCGGTCAGTGAGTCGAACGCGCGCGCGTCGACGAAGCCCATCAAGATGCCCGGTCCGTCGGGGTGCGGGCTGACGTCGAAGGTGATGAAGACGGGTCCCTTGTCGGAAAGTGCCTGTCCGGAAAAGCCGTTGGTCCGCCAGAACGGGGTCGAATAGGCCGCGTAGGCCTTGCTGAGCCGGCCCTGCGGCCAATGCCGGGCAAGCTGCTCGTACTCGGCCGGCAGCGGCGGAACGAACTCGATCGATGCCCGATGCTCCGGCGGGATGGCGACGATGACGAACCCGGCTTCGGTCTCGCCCACGTCGGTGGTGACCGTGACCCCCGCACCGTGCCGGTCGATGCGGCGGACCGGCGCGTTGAGCACGACCCGATCACCGAGCTCGGCGGCCGCGGCCTCGGCGATTTGCTGGGTGCCGCCCGGAAAACGGTCCTGTTGGGCGCCGTTTTCGACGTCGAGCAGCCGGTCCAGCCCGCCGGCCGCGTGCGTGTAGCGGGCCGCGTGCAGCATCGACACGTCGTCGGGCTCACATCCCCAGGTCACCCGGGCCACGATCGCGAGCAGGTCGCGTGACGATGCGGTGGCGCGCACCGAGCTCAGCCAGGCGCCGAGCGAGATGCGATCGAGCTCGCGCGCACGGCGTGCGTCCCACGGTGCCCCCACCGGGACGCCGCGGGCAATCCTGTTGAACTGCCAACGCAACCGGCCGATGTCGATCAGTCCGGTGGGGGAGAGCTTGGGAATGGTGCCGCGATAGGAATGAGTCCAACCGCGCCAGTGGATCAGGTTCTTGCCGTCGTGGTGCGTCGGGATGGTCGGGATGTCGAGTTCGGCCGCCAGCGCCAGGACGGCGTCCTGCGTCGGACCGACGAAAGTGCCGCCCAGATCTGCCGGTAAGCCCGCGACGCTGCCGGTGAACGACCGGCCGCCGACGCGGTCGCGACCCTCGAACAACAGCACGTCGTGGCCCTGTCTTGCCAGCTCACGGGCGGCGGCAAGCCCAGCAAAGCCTGCCCCGACCACGACAACGTCGACGGTCTTCGGCGGGTTTGTCACGCGGTCTAGTAAACCCGTTCTCGCCGTATCGTAGGGCGATTTTTCACCGCCGGTCTCCTCGGTGCGCGCGCCGTTCGCATCACAGCGACGGCAAACATAGCCTGACGTCGAAACATTGGCTACTGTGCCACCACGTGATCGCCACCGACCCGGCCTCAACGGCTGACAAGAGACCAAGTCTGCGCACCGTCGCCCTGGGCAGCATGGTCGGGACCACCATCGAGTGGTACGACTTCTACATGTACGCGACCGCGTCCGCGCTCGTGTTCAAGCCCCTGTTCTTCCCGCACATCTCGCCGACGGCTGGGACGCTGGCCTCATTCGCCACCTACGCCGCGGGATTCGGGGCCCGGCCGATCGGCGCGCTCGTGGCGGGCCACTTCGGCGACCGAGTGGGCCGCAAAGCCATGCTGGTGGGCGCGCTGGTGGTGATGGGTCTGGTGACCACTCTCATCGGCGCGCTGCCGACCTATGCCCAGGCGGGGCTGCTCGCACCGAGCCTGCTCGCGACGCTGCGGGTGGTGCAGGGACTTGCCGTGGGTGCCGAATGGGGCGGCGCCGCGGTGTTGTCGGTGGAACACGCACCGCCCGGTCAGCGCGGGCTGTTCGGCAGCTTCACCCAACTCGGTTCCCCCGCCGGCATGCTGCTGGCCACGTCCATCTTCTACGCGACCCGCAGCATCACCGGCCCGAGCGACTTTTTGGCCTACGGCTGGCGGATCCCCTTCCTGCTCAGTGCCGTTTTGGTCGGGTTAGGGCTGTTTCTGCGGCTCAAACTCACCGATGCGGAGGTGTTCGACCGTCTCAAGGACGACGACGAGCTCGTGCGGCTGCCCGTGGTCGAGGTGCTGCGCCGCCAGCCGCGCAGCGTGCTCATCACCACCGGCCTGCGCTTCTCGCAGATCGGGTTGTTCGTGCTCCTGACCACGTATTCGCTTACCTATCTGCAGGATTCGTTCGGCAAGGGCAGCGGGACCGGGTTGATCGCGGTGTCGATCTCGTCGGCTGTCGGATTCGTCAGCACCCCGGGGTGGGCGTGGTTGTCGGACCGAATCGGCCGGCGGCCACCGTATCTTTTCGGAGCCCTGGCCGGCGTCGTGGCTCTAACGTTGTTCTTCCTGGCGGCCGGAAGTCATTCGACGATCGCCGTGGTGGTGGCAATTGTCTTCGGCATCAACATCGTTCACGACGCGATGTACGGACCGCAGGCCGCCTGGTTTGCCGAACTTTTCGACACCCGGGTGCGCTACAGTGGCTCGTCGCTGGGGTACGCGATTGGCGCGGTGCTTGCGGGGGGCTTCTCGCCGTTGATCGCCGCTGCGCTGCTGGCCGCCGGCGGCGGCAGCCCCTGGCTGATCGTCGGATATTTCGCTGTGCTGGCGGCCATCACAACGGTTTCGGCGTGGGTGGCGCCCGAGACCCGCTCGGAGGAGATCGGATGACCGCGACGCGCCGGATTTTTCTCAACGCGTTCGACATGGCCTGTGTCGGGCATCAGTCGGCCGGTCTGTGGCGCCATCCCGACGATCAGGGTTACCGGTACAAAGGGCTCGGGTACTGGACCGAGCTGGCCCGAATCCTGGAGGCGGGCGGCTTCGACGCGCTGTTCCTCGCCGATGTATTGGGCGCCTACGACGTGTACGGCGGCTCGCGAGATGCGGCGGTGGTCGATGCCGCGCAGTTCCCGGTCAACGACCCGACCGTCCCCGTCTCGGCGATGGCGGCGGTGACCGAGACACTCGGGTTCGGCATCACGCTGTCGTTGACATACGAGCAGCCCTACTCGCTGGCGCGCCGGCTGTCGACGCTGGACCACCTCACCGGCGGCAGGGTGGCCTGGAACATCGTCACGTCGTATTTGGACAGTGCCGCACGCAATCTCGGCCTGGACGCGCAGATTCCACACGACCAGCGTTACGAGATCGCCGACGAGTACCTCGAGGTCTGCTACAAGCTGTGGGAGGCGTCGTGGGAGTCCGACGCCGTCGTCCGCGACCGGGAGCGCGGCGTGTTCACGGACCCGGCCAAGGTGCACGACATCGAGCACAAGGGCCGGTATTTCTCGGTCCCCGGTCCGCACCTGTGTGAACCGTCGCCGCAACGGACGCCGGTGCTCTTCCAGGCCGGCGCCTCGCCGCGGGGCGTGAAGTTCGCGGCGGCCAATGCCGAGGCGGCGTTCATCTCGGGCCCGACGCCGCAGACCGTGCGCGGTCCGGTGCGCGCATTACGCACGGCCGCAGCGGAACTGGGCCGCGACCCGCGGTCCATCAAGGTATTCACGATGGTCACCCCGATTGTCGCCGAGACGCACGGGGAGGCCGTCGCCAAGCTCGACGAGTACTGCAAGTATGTCAGCACCAGCGGCGCGCTCGCCCTGTTCGGCGGCTGGACCGGGGTCGACCTGGCCGAGCTCGGCGACGATGATCCGTTGCGGTACAGCGAGACCGACGCCAACAGGTCCGCGCTGGCCTCGTTCACCACTCCCGAGCGCACTTGGACCGCAAGGGAATTGGCCGAGGAGATCGGCATCGGCGGCCGCGGCCCCGTCCTGGTGGGCTCGCCGGTGGAAGTGGCCGATGAGCTCGAGCGCTGGGTCGACGAGGCCGACGTCGACGGCTTCAACCTGGCCTACGTGACGACGCCGGGCACCTTCGTCGACTTCGCGAAATTCGTTGTGCCAGAACTTCGTCGACGGGGCCGAGTGCCCGAACAGGTGCCGCGCTCCACGCTGCGCGAACGGCTGGGTAACCCGGGACCGCTACTGCCGGATGACCATCCGGGTGCGAGGTATCGGTTAGGCCGGTTAGGGCGCGACGGTTAGCCAGTCGGCGAACCCCGACGGGTCGTGGCGCCCCAGCGCGCCGTGCTCGTAGAGGCCCCAGCCCTCGACCGGGGATCCGTCACCGTCACGACACACCGCGCGGCCCACGTGATCGATTACGCCGAAGCCCGAACGCGAGATGATCGCCGGGTCGGTCATGTCGTAGGTCAGCCGTTCGACGAACTTCTCGCCCTTCCACAGGCCGTGCGTCCAGTCCGAGTCGCCGCCGTAGCCGCCGCCGACGTGAATGGGCACCGGCAGCTTGGACTCGACATCGAAGTGCACCGCGGTGCCGTCCGGAGCCGTGGCGTCGATCGTGGCGCCGGTGGGAATGCGGGTGCCGGACCGATAGTGGATCTTGACCCGCGGCCAGCCGAGTTGCTCGACGCGACCGTCGCGCCAGATCCGGGTGCAGTCGTTGAGCGAGCGGAACCCGTCGGGCTCCTCCTGGATGATCAGGACGATCGCGAACTCGTCGAACGCCATCGGCACGTACAGCCACCACATGCCCTCGAAGGGCGGGTCGGCGGGCCGGCCCGCAGGCTCGGCCTCGCCGATCGGGCGGATGCCCCACGACCGGTCGCGACTGCCAATCCAGGTGTTGGGGTCGACCACGATTTTCTCGCCGTCGATACTGATGTGCCCGCTCCAGCTGCCGAGTTGCGCGAAACGCTGCGCGTCCAGGGTGACGCGGTTGCCGGTCCGCAGGATGTGCGGCTGTTCCTGCACGACGTCGAACAAGCCCTTCCACGTGAGATCGGCTGCGATACCTTCGGTTTCGTCGAGGGTCAGCCGCAGGGTTTTCAGGGGCTCGACGACCTCGATCCGGTATCCGTTGACGTGCTGGTTGAGCCGATCCTGGTCGATGGCGTCGGACAGGTGCACCGCGGTCTGGGTGTCCGCGCGCCGGACGAGGAAGAACGCATCCTTCACGCCAAGGTTGGGGTAGTAGCCGATGCCGCTGATCACGAAGATGTTGCCGGTGCGGTCGTGGGCGTTGAAGTAGGAGCGGTCGTAGAAGTTGCGGTCCGAGGAGCCCGGCCACGCAATCGGCTGGGGGATCTGGTGTACCGGGAACTCGTCGAGCGGTCCGAGCATTACTGGTCCTCTCCGATCAGACTATCGCCAATCAGACGTCGCATCAATCCAGCGTGGTAGAACAGTGATTCAACGTTTTCGGGCTTCTCGGTCTCGCCGAAGTGCACCCGCCGCGCGCCGGTGCGCATGAACACGCAGGCCCACATCACGCCCGAGTACACGTAAAACCAGTTCAGGTCGCCGGTTTCGACGCCGGTCAGTCGCTGATAGGTGGCGCGGACGTCGGATTCGCGCATCACGTCGGGCAGTCCCGGCATTCCCGCGAGCCCGGTCAGCTCTTGAAACACCATGTGCGCGTAGATCATCCACGCCACATCGAGTTCTCGTGGACCGAGCGTCACCATTTCCCAGTCCAGCACCGCCACCGGTCGGAAGTCGCGGTACAACACGTTGCCGACGCGGGCGTCGCCCCAGAGCAGCACGGGTTCGGCCGCGGCCACCTCGGCGGGCCAGTTGTCTTCCAGCCAGGCGAACGTCTTTTCCAGTAGCTGCGAACGGCCGATGTCCGGCACCGCGAAGTCGTACCAGGACCGCACCCAGTTGAAGTGCCTGCGCAGCGCGGAGTCACCGTCGAGCCCCTCGGACAAGAATCCAAACGTGTTCTCGGCGTTCGGGATCGAGTGCAGCTTCGCCAGCACGCCGACCGTCGCGTCCTGCAGCTCGCGCTGGCGCTCGGCGGGTGCGTCGGCGAACCAGTTGTTGCCGAACGTGTACGGCATGACGTCGGGCGGCACCACACCGTCGACGTAGTCCATCACGAAGAAGGGCGTGCCCAGCACGTCACCGGTGGGCTCCAGCCAACGCACCGGGGGAACCGGGACGTCGGTGAGTTCGCCGACCCTGCGGATCACCTCGAATTGATGGTCGAGGCGATAGGTCGGAAAGACCTGTACGTCGTCGGCCGAGGGCGCCACCCTGGCCACCAGCTTCTGCTCGATCGGCTGCCCGTCCTGCTGCCAACGCGCGGTAAGGATGATGGTCTCCGACGACATGCCCGTGGAGTCGATGCCACTTTCGACGGTTACCTCGGGTGTTGCCCCGCCGGGCAGCACGGTCGACAGCCATTGCGACATCACCGCCGGCAGGGTGGTGACGTCTCGGCTGGAGCGCTGAAGTCGGTCGACTTTATCGAGCACAGGTTCGTTGGCCACGTGGTGCCTCCAATCTTTGAGACTCTGGTCTTCGAGACTTCTGGTCTTCGAGACTTCTGCGCGGCAATTACGATACGGTAGGTAGCGTTATGAAAGCAGACCAGTCCGCCCTTGACAAGGCCCCGGGGGCCGGCCGACCGCGGGACCCGCGCATCGACTCGGCCATCCTATCGGCGACGGCAAAATTGCTCGTGGAAATCGGCTATTCGAACCTCAGCCTGGCCGCGGTGGCCGAACGCGCGGGGACTACGAAATCGGCGCTCTACCGCCGGTGGTCGAGCAAGGCCGAGTTGGTGCACGAGGCAGCGTTTCCGACGGCGCCCAGCGCGCTGGAGGCCCCGGCCGGTGATATCGCCGCCGATTTGCGGATGATGATCGAGGCCACCCGCGACGTATTCACCACGCCCGTGGTTCGCGCCGCCCTGCCCGGTCTGGTGGCCGACATGACGGCCGATCCGGCTTTGAACGCCCGGGTGATGGCGCGGTTCACCGACCTGTTTATCGCGGTGCGGGTGCGGTTGCGCGAGGCCGTCGACCGGGGTGAGGCGCATCCCGATGTGGACCCCGACCGGTTGATCGAACTGATCGGGGGAGCGACGATGCTGCGGATGTTGTTGCGCCCGGAGGAAGAACTGGACCAACAGTGGGTGGATCAGACCACCGCCATCGTCGTGCATGGGGTGACCCGATGACGGGGCGCCTTACGGGCCGGGCCGCGATCGTCACCGGCGGCAGCCGCGGCCTGGGCCGGGCGATCGCGCTGGCGCTGGCGGGCGAGGGTGCGGCGGTGGCGGTCGCTGGGCGCACCGAAGAGGTGTGGGACGACCGGTTGCCGGGGACCATCGGAGAGACGGTCGCCGACATCGAGGCAGCGGGCGGTCGCGCGATGGCGGTCCGGGCCGACCTGACCGACCGCGAGGACATCGCCCGATTGGTGGAATCGGCCCGAGATGACTTGGGCGCCATCACAATCCTGATCAACAACGCGGCCTTCACCGCCCCCGGACGTCCGCCGGTGCCCGGTGCCGCGCCGCGTGCGAAGTCGGCGAAGCCGGTGTCGGCCGCCAAGCCGGGCTGGCTCGGGTTCGTCAGCACACCGTTGCAGGCGTATCGCCGCCATTTCGACATCGCGGTGTTCGCCGCCTACGAGCTGATGCAATTGGTGTGCCCCGACATGTTGGACGTGGGCGGCGGCTCGATCATCAACGTGACCTCGGTCGCCTCCAGGCTGCCGGGCGACGGGCCCTACCCCGACCGCAGCGGGGGAGTCCTGCCCGGGTACGGCGGTTCGAAGGCGGCGCTGGAACACCTCACTCAGTGTGCGGCATTCGACCTCGCCGACCACAACATCACGGTGAACGCGTTGTCGCCGTCGAAGCCGATCCTCACGCCCGGGCTCTCCTACTATGCCGGCGGATTCGACGACACCGCCTCGGCCGACGAATTCGCCCAAGCGGCAGTGGAATTGACCCTGGTCGATCCCGGCAAGGTCACGGGACGCACGATCGGCCATCTTCAGGTGCTCGATGGCAGCTTCCGGCCCTTCGAGCTGGGCTAGGCCGGTTTCGTCGCGGTCGCCCCGTTGATGATCATGGTGTGCACCTTGTGCCACCGCACGGACTGGAATCCCGCCTGCGCCAGCAGACGCTCGGCGCGGTGCGGGGTGCGGGCCTTGCCGCGACGAGTGCCCGCGAGCGTCGGCACCAGCCAGCGTGACAACTGATCGACGAGCACCAGCCGACCGCCGGGCCGCAGCACCCGAGCGCACTCGACGAGCCCCGCCAACTGGTCGGACCAGTGATCGAATGACGTTGTGCTGACGACCAAGTCGAATGTTCCGTCGGGGTGGCCGATCTCCTCGGCCACCCCGCGGGTGAAGCTCAGACGATCGTCGTCGGCGAGAGCCTGTGCGGCCGTGATCATTTGCGGTGCCGCGTCGATGCCGGCCAACAGCTTGGCGTCCGGGTAACGGCGAGCCAGCGACCGCAGCAGATAACCGGTCCCGCATCCCACGTCGAGAATGCGCTCAGGCGCGGCGACGGTCGCCACCGCCAGGCTGACGGTTCGGTCGACGATCTGGTGGTGCAGGCGACCGCGCCAGCCGTGTTCGTAACCGTCGGCACGGTCGTTGTACGCGTCGACATCCCGATATGGCGGCACATGCCGAGTGTCCCACCGGGCGGAGCGCTTCGGTAGAACCCAGCTCAATTGCCCCCTCGTTCCGGCGGATCGGGATCGCCGCGGAGAAGTTCGTCGGGATGGTGCGCGTGGTTGATTTCCAGCGGACCGTTCCCGTCGGTCCAACCCAGTCGCCCGCTGTCGGTGACCGCGGTGCGCCATTCGTCGCGGCTCGCCGCGGCATGGTCGCATCCGCAGGCGAAGAACAGCTTGTCCGCATCGGTGCTGCCGCCGTTCGCCCAATCCGGTGCATGGTGAACTTCGCAGTGATAGCCCGGTTCCAGGCAGTTCGGCCGTGTGCAGCCGCGGTCGCGCGCATGGCAGATGATTCGCTGGTCGGCAGTGGCGATCCGTTTCTGGCGACCGAGGTACAGCGGTCGGCCGGTGTGCTCGTCAAACACGGCCAGGTAGTGAATCGCTTTGGCTGCCATGCGAATCAGGTCCGGCATCGGCAGCCTGGAACCGCCACCCGTTCTCGCGGGTACCGGCATCGGCACCGACGAGTCGAGGACCGCGTGTGCCGCTTGATTGAGTTCGGTCAACGTGGTGGTGGCGATGACCGTGACGGGATGGCCGCGGTGCGTCCCCAGCCCACCGGAGGCGATGGCGGCTTCGAGGCCGAGTTTCAATGCGTCGTGGCAACGTTGGGCCGGTGTGCGCTCGTCGCGCGTGTCGGGATCTGTACCCGCGCCGTCGGGTAGATGGCGGCCCGGCCGCACGGCCGCTTCGATGGCTTCGAGATAGGCGCGTGCCTCGGGGTCGAGCAGTCCGGACAGCCGCGACATCCCGTCGGGCCCCTGCGGGCCCAAGCGCAGTCCGCGCCGGCGGGCCCGGTCGACGTCGGTGAACTGGCCATCCGGGTTGAGGTAGTCGGCGATCCTCTGGCCGAGCTTGGTGATGACCGCGGCGTCGAGTTTGGCCGCATGCTCCACCAGAGTGCGTTCGGCGTCCGCGGCAGCTGCCGATGGGACGCACGAGGGCAACGTGTCCATGGCTTCGCAGATCGCCCGGATGTGGTCCTCCCCGAGCCCGCCGGCTTCCACCGCCAGCGCCAACTCTGGCAACTCGGGTTGCAGCGGCGGCCCGGTCAGCGAGCGCCGCGGCCGGATCCGCGCCGCGAGTTTGAAGCGGCGCGTGATTTCCTTCGGCGTGATGCGCAGCCGCGCCCACAGCTTGTCGCGGACTGCGGGCACGAACCCGGCCCCGTCGGGCGGGTCGGCGATTTCACCGAAAATCCGGTACATCAAGCCGCGGTTGATGCGGTGCTGATTCTCCAGCCGCTCGGCGACCTCGATGCGGAAGGCGTTGGCGACCACATCCGACGAGGTTCCACGCAGCACATCGTGGGCGACGTCGATCGCGTCGAGCGCGGCACCGATCCGCTCTCGCGCTTGATCTTCGTTCACGATCTGACCCACGTGATCGAGAGTATCGAACGCATGTTCGACAAACACGCCTTGAAACCGGATCTGTGGATGAACCGCCGACTGTGGATAACGAGGCCCCTGACGTGCCAGTATGGGGCTAGCCGGTGCCGCGACGGCGGCAGACAAACCGGCCGGCGGGATGCCAATGCCTGGTTTGGACAAACCCACGGGGCGGGTCGTCGCCCTGGCCGTGCTGCTGCTCGTCGTCACTGCCGCGCTGCGCGGATACATACCGGTTCCGCACCAGGCCGTGCGCAGCGAGCCGGGTAGTGGCCGGGCGGCGCTGCTCTTTGTGGTGGGGACGCTGGCCGCCACGACCGCGCTGGTAGGGATCGCGGTCATCGCGCGGTTGCGAGACCCGCGTGCGGCGGCTCCGCGCGCCGGCGATCTGTCCGAGATGCTCGGCACCGGCAAGGGCAGACCGAGTTGGCGGGTCGTGCTCATCGGGCTCGGCGTGATCGTGGCGTGGCTGCTGCTCGTGTTGCTGCTGTCCCGCCTCGTGGCGGGCCATGGCATCGGGTCCTCACCATCCCAGTCGGATACCGGTTCGCAGCCCGCGGCCCACCCCGGCGCACCGCCACCGCAGCAGCACCATCCGCGCAACAACGGTGGGGACGTGCTCGGGGTAATGCTGGTGATCACCGTCCCGATGTTGTTTCTGCTTGTCGCGGGCACCGTCGTCATGTCGCGGCGGCGGTGGCGCGCGCAGCCTCCGCCAAGCACACTGAGCGACGATCCTGTCGAAACACCCTTGCCGCCAACGCAATCGGAGTCGCTCGTTCGTGCGGCCGAGCGGGGGCTGGCCGAGATGGCAGACCCCAATCGCGAACCGCGAGAGGCGATCATCGCCTGTTACGCGGCGATGGAACGCGAGCTCGCGAACGTGCCCGGCGCCGTCCCGCAGGACTTCGACACCCCGACCGAGGTGTTGGCCCGTGCGGTCGAGCATCATGCGTTGCATGCCGACAACGCAGTGCAGTTGGTGAATCTGTTCGCCGAGGCGCGGTTCAGCCCGCACGTGATGAACGAAGGCCATCGCGACATGGCGGTGAGCGTGCTTCAGTTGGTCCTCGACGAACTGGGTTCGAGGAGCCCCGCATGAAAAGAACTGTCGCCCTTGGGGTTGTCCTCATCATCGCAATGGAGCTACTGGCGCTCGTACAGCACGCGCATCGTTTCGTGCTGGCGGCCTCGGGTGTCGCCCTGACGCTGGCGCTGCTCAGTCTCCGTCGTGTCCTGGGGCGTGACCCCGACCAGGCGACCGAGCCGGACGCCGACGAAATCGGGGATTCGCTGCGCCGCTGGCTTTCGGCCACCGAGACGACGATCCGTTGGTCGGAGTCCACCCGAAGGGACTGGGACCGCCATCTGCGTCCAATGCTGGCGCGTCGCTACGAAATGACCACCGGGCAAAGGCAATCCAAGGACCCCGCGGCATACCACGCGACGGGCCGCATGCTGTTCGGCGCCGAACTGTGGGAGTGGGTAAACCCCAACAACGTGTCGCGTAGCGGCGACCACCACCCCGGCCCGGGGCGCGGTGCCCTGGAAGAGATTCTGCGAAAGTTGGAGCAGGTATGACACTCCCGGCCGCGACAACCACCGCACATTGCGAGGCGGTGCTCGACGAAATCGAACGTGTGGTGGTGGGGAAGCGATCGGCGCTGACGCTCATTCTCACCGCGGTTCTCGCACGCGGCCACATTCTCATCGAGGACTTGCCGGGGCTCGGTAAGACGTTGATCGCGAGGTCGTTCGCCGCGGCGCTGGGGCTCCAGTTCACCCGGGTGCAGTTCACGCCGGACCTGCTGCCCGCAGACCTGCTGGGTTCCACCATCTACGACATGCAGTCGGGCCGCTTCGCGTTCCGCACCGGGCCCGTTTTCACCAACCTGCTGCTGGCCGACGAAATCAACCGCACTCCGCCCAAGACCCAGGCGGCGCTGCTGGAGGCGATGGCCGAAGGCCAGGTGAGCATCGACGGCGAAACGCACATCCTGCCAAAACCTTTCGTCGTGCTCGCCACCGACAATCCGATTGAGTACGAGGGCACGTATCCGTTGCCCGAGGCGCAACTCGACCGATTCGCGATCCGGCTGGAACTGCGCTACCTCTCCGAACGGGACGAAACCTCGATGCTGCGCCGACGCCTGGAGCGCGGTTCCGCCGAGCCGACGATCAATCAAGTCGTGGATGCGCACGACCTGCTGGCGATGCGCGAATCGGTCGAACAGGTGACCGTGCACGAAGACGTTCTGCACTATGTGGTTTCGCTGGCGAATGCCACTCGGCACCATCCGCAGGTGGCGGTCGGCGCCAGCCCCCGCTCCGAACTCGACCTCGTCCAGTTGGCCCGCGCCCGTGCGCTGTTGCTGGGCAGGGACTACGTGATCCCCGAGGATGTCAAGGCGCTTGCGGTGCCGGCCGTCGCGCACCGCATCACCCTGCGCCCGGAGATGTGGGTGCGAAAGATCCAGGGTGCCGACGTCATCGAGGAGCTGTTGCGCCGCCTGCCGGT
>NZ_JAFAUS010000332.1 GCF_019243155.1 Mycobacterium sp. | reverse complement strand
AGAAGAAGTCGTGGTTCTCATCGGCGTTCGGGGAAAGTGCCGACAGGATCGCCGGATTGACATCGGTCTCGTCGCGTGGGAACAGCGCTTCGTAGCCGAGGTTCATCAACGCCTTGTTCGCGTTGTAGCGCAGGAACTTCTTGACGTCCTCGGTGAGCCCGACCTCGTCGTAGAGATCCTGGGTGTACTCCACCTCGTTGTCGTAGAGCTCGAAGAGCAGTTCGTAGGTGTAATCCTTCAGCTCGGCGCGCGTGGCGTCATCGACCAGCGCCAGGCCGCGCTGGTACTTGTAGCCGATGTAGTAACCGTGCACGGCTTCGTCGCGGATGATCAGCCGGATCATGTCCGCGGTGTTGGTCAGCTTGGCCCGACTCGACCAGTACATCGGCAGGTAAAACCCGGAGTAGAAGAGGAAGCTCTCCAGCAGCGTGGAAGCCACCTTGCGTTTCAGCGGCTCGTCGCCCTTGTAGTACTGCATCACGATCTCGGCTTTGCGCTGCAGGTTGGGGTTTTCCTCCGACCAGCGGAACGCGTCGTCGATCTCGGCGGTCGAGCACAGCGTGGAGAAGATGTTGCTGTAGCTGCGCGCGTGCACCGACTCCATGAAGGCGATGTTGGTGTAGACGGCTTCCTCGTGCGGGGTCAGCGCGTCGGGAATCAGGCTGACCGCCCCGACCGTGCCCTGGATGGTGTCGAGCAGTGTCAGGCCCGTGAAAACCCGCATGGTCATCTGCTTTTCGTGAGCCGTCAGAGTGCCCCACGACGGCAGATCGTTGGACACCGGGACCTTCTCGGGCAGCCAGAAGTTTCCGGTCAACCGGTCCCAGACCTCGGCGTCCTTCTCGTCCTGCAGCCGGTTCCAGTTGATCGCCGAAACGCGGTCAATCAGCTTCATGTTTTCGGACACTAGAACCCCACTTCACACGCCATACGGCTGCCGGACTGTTTGCCGTTACTTGGACCACAAACACTACCCCTGGGGTGCGACAAGCAGGGGCAACACAACAGATTGTGTTGGCGTGTCGCGCCGTTTGCTACGTCGCCAGCAGTATGAGCTGGGCCGGCCGTTGCCTCCGATGCGGAAAATGGCCGCAGTCGTCGAACCAGTGTGCGTCCAGGCTTCGTCCAGCGGCGTGGCACGGGGCGAAATTGCGCAATTCCTGCAGGACGAGTTCGGGCGGCAACCGCCAGGGTCTGGCCGAAAACTGCAGCAGCAAAGAGGTGCGGCCAATTTTGCTGTGGGTGAGCACGGGCGGCGGCGGCTGGATGTGTCGTACCAGCCCGATCGACGCGCCCACCGTGTGGCCGAAGATCCGCATCTGCCGATCCATCCAGAATCCTCCGGGGTCTAGCGGGATCACGTCGCGCTGAGCCGCGAGCATCGGCAGCACGGGTTCCCAGTTACGCCAAACTGGATCCGAGCCCGTGCACCAACAGCAACGGTTTGTCCGAACCCCTTCGGACAAAGTAAATCGCCAGTCCTGTTCCCACCTCGGTCATATCCCTGCGAATACCCGCGGCCACCGGGCTGAATCGTGAGCACTCGGAAGCGCTGCGCAGCAACTACTTTCCGACAGATGCAGTCGATTTGAAGCTTGACCGAAGACTCAGTCGCACCACGCGGTCGAGGGCACGATCGGGCAGCACGCGGGCCAACCGCACCAGGATCGCCGCGTCGCGTCCGACGGTGTAGCGGGTGCGCGGACGCGATGCGGTGGCCACCCTGGCAATCACTTTCGCGGCGGCCTCGGCGGAAACACCGTCCCTGCCGAACGATCGAGCCTGCTCCGAAACGGCCGCCACCAGATCGCCATAACGCTCGAGGTCATCGGTGGCCATAGCGGCCCGCAACCGCTCGGCATTGGCGATGCCCCGATCCGACATCTCGGTTTTGACCGCGCCGGGTTCGACGACGACGACCTTGATCCCCTGACCCCCGAGCTCACGGCGCAGGGAATCGCTGACCGCTTCGAGGGCGAACTTGGATCCTGCGTACGCCCCGTAGGTCGGCAGCACCACCTTGCCGCCCACCGAACTGATGTTGACGACAGTGCCCCCGCTTCGCCGCAAGGCTGGCAGCAGCGCCCGCGTCATGGCGACGTGGCCGAACAGGTTCACCTCGAATACCTGGCGCCACTCGGCAATTGGCAGCGTTTCGACCGGCGCGTTGACCGAGATCCCGGCGTTGTTCACCAATCCACGCAGCGGCCGGCCGTGCGGATCACTGGCGATCCGGTCGGCGATCCCGGCCACGTGCGCGTCGACCGTGACGTCCAGAATGTGCGGCTCGATCCCGTCGGCCCGCAGCGCATCGGCGTCGACCTCGCGGCGGACCCCGGCTAGCACGTGAAAGCCCCTGTGCGCCAGCTCTTTCGCGGTGGCCGCGCCCATGCCGGTCGAGGCGCCGGACACGACGACCAGCTCGCGGCGGTTCGGTGTATTCGATGCAGTCATTAGATCCCCAATTCAGTTGACACTGTCATCTCAACCTAGAATAGTTCGGTTGACGTTGTCAACTCAAAGGAGGGCGGCCTATGCTGCTTCCGGTGGTGACGCGATCAGAGGCAGCTGCGGTGACCCGCCAGTCGTTACTGGAAGCCGCCGATGCGCTGCTCGACACCGGCGGGCCGGATGCCGTGACGCTGCGCGAAGTAGGCGCCCGGGCCGGCGTGTCGCGTTCGGCGCCGTATCGCCACTTCACGAACAAGGACACCCTGCTGACGGCCCTCGCCACGAAGGCAATGACGCAACTTGGCGACAGGCTGGAGTGCATTGCCGCCGGCGACGCTCTCCCGGAGCAGTCACTTCGTGCCGCGCTGCTTTCGCTGGTCGCCATCGGCCGCACCCGGCCCCATGTGTACCGCCTCATGTTCACTACGCCGGCGGGCGATCCGACCGCGGCGGCGCAAGCCGCCGAGCGCACGCAAGACCTGTTCCTCGACTTCGTCGCGCGCATCGTCGGCCCGCGGCAGGCCCGCCACTACGGAGCGCTACTGCTGACCATCGCCCACGGCGCGGCAAGTTTCGAGGGGAGCGGCCATTTCATCTGGGACAAGTGGCAGACCAACCCCGAGCAGCTCATCGAAACGATGATTGGCCTGCTGCCCACCGAAAAGTATTTTCCGTCAAGCTAATCCAGCCCCAGCTGACGCAGCGTGTGGGTGAGGCCGTCCTCGAGAGCGCTGAGGGCGACATCGGTGAGGCGACTCAGTTCGTCGATATCGTCGCCGCCCGTACTCATCCACGCCTCCAGCGACGCGAACACCGCCGTGGCCAGGCTGTGCGCGGCGATGTCGGCCACCATCGCCCCATCGGCGGTCGGCTTGGACCGTTCGTGGATGAAGCGGCCGATCTCATCGGCGACCTGATCGCGCATCCGGCGAATGTGGCTGGTGATGATGTCGTGGTCCAGGTCGCGCGACCGGATGGTCGCCGCTTCCCGGACCATGCGGAAGTCAAAAGGGAAGGCGTCCACGGCTTTTCGGACTGACGCCGTGATGGGTTCACCGTGCGGTCGCAGCGCCAGCGCGCGAGCGAACCACTCGAATCCGATGTCGTAGTCGGCGAAGATCACCGCATGCTTCGACGGGAAATGACGGTAGAAGGTCCGCTCGGTGACGCCGACGTCGGCGACGATGTCGGCGACGCTGGTCTGATGCACGCCGTCGGCAACGAAGCGCTTCATGGCGGCCTGCAGTAGCGCCTGCCGCGTCCGCTCTCTACGAGAATCCACCCGACCAGCACACACCAAATGTCACCATTGACGCAACAATGTCAGGTGTGACATTGTGCGTTCAGCCGACGGATCTTCCAGCGAAGGGGTCAGCATGTCCGACTACGACGCAATCGTCATCGGGGCGGGTCACAACGGTCTGGTCGCGGCGAACGTGCTGGCGAAGAACGGTGCGAAAGTCCTTGTCCTGGAACGGGCACATTTCCTGGGCGGCATGGCCGCGACCCGTGAGCTGTTCGACGGATACAAACACAGCGTCGGCGCGTGGGCGGTGCTGATCTGGCGACAGGAGATGACCGATCGCCTGGAGCTGACCAAGTGGGGCTTCGAGCTGATGGATCAGTGGACGTCGACATGCACCTTCGGTGCCGCCGAGGACGTCCCGTTCGTGACGTACAACGACCTCGAGCGCATGGGCCGCCACCTGATCGATGACCACGGGGCCGAAACCGCCACCGCGCTTGGCGGTCTCTTCGCGCACCTCGGCCGGTTCGCGCCCTATTTCGTCGACTCGGCTTTTGGCCCACCGTTGGACATCATCGAGGTGATCGCGTCGCAGCCCACGCCGCAGGACCGCCACGATTTCGCCCAGATGTGGTACGGCAGCACGATGGACACGGTTCGCCGCTTCCTGGCGCCTGACCAAGGACGTTGCATCCAAGGCTCTTTGGCGGCGATGTCCATCGATGCTTTCGACGGTGGCCCGTGGACGCCGGGCTCGAACGCGTCGACGCTGTACCACTACCTGATCGGCGGCGGCAACGTCGAATACATAATGCCGCGAGGGGGCATCGGCTCGCTGAGCACGGCATTGTGCCGGCGCGCCGAGTCGATGGGCGCCGAGGTGCAGATGAAGCAGCACGTCAAGCGGATCCTGGTCAGCGACGGACGCGCCACCGGAGTCGAACTGCGGGACGGCACAACGATTTCCGCCGATGCCGTGTTGTCGTCACTGGACCCCTACACCACATTCGTCAATCTGGCCGGGCCAGAACACTTTCCGGCCGACTACGTCCGCAAGATCAAAGAGATCAACTTCAACCTCGGATACATCCAGGCGCATCTCACCATTGACCAAGCGCCCCAATGGATCGACCGCCTGCAGCCTTACATGCAGGACAACGGGCAATGGTGTCCCACGATCGCGTATGCGCCCTCACCGGAATACATCAGCGACGCCTGGGAGCAGTACCGAAAGGGTCAGCTTCCCGACGCCCCGCCGACCTATCTGTACATACCCAGCATGGTCGACTCGTCGCTGGCGCCCGAAGGCAAGCACAGCGCAACCATTTTCACCCCCTACTTCCCCACCGGACTGGACGCCGACGAAAACCGAAGCTGGAAAGAGCAATACGCCGACACCTGCGTGAAGATCTTCGACACCTACGCACCCGGATTCGCCGACTCCGTCACCAACCGTGTGGTGTTCTCCAACCGCTACTTCGGCAGCACCTTCAGCGCGCACGCCGGCGACTACTCGCACGGGCTGCTGCAGCCCAACCAGCTGTGGACCGGCCGCGTCGTCGAAGGAGCCGACAAGTTCGCCACCCCGGTCGACGGGCTCTACCTGTGCGGGCAGTGCACCCACCCCGGACCCGGGGTTACCGGCATCCCCGGTTGGAACGGCGCCGAAGCGGCGCTCAAGCATCTGAACGCGCACGCCGGAGCCATTAGTTCTGGCGGTTTACGCGCGACGCCTTAGTTCGCCGATAGTGCCGTTCGAAGCGAAAGCATCGGGGATTCGAAATCGTTTGGGCCCTTTTTGAGTTGGCTCGAATCGGTCGTGAGTAGTGCCCCGTCGTCGGGGGATTTACCGACCATGTCGGGTATTCTTCTGGCCGACGCACGGCACCTGTAAAGCAAGGATCCGCCATGAAGTTTGTCCTGGCGTGTTACGGAACCCGCGGCGACATCGAGCCGTCTGCTGCCGTGGGTCACGAACTGGTGCGGAGGGGGCACGAAGTTCGTATCGCCGTCCCGCCCGAACAAGTCGGCTTCGCCGAATCGACTGGACTTACAGCGCTCCCGTACGGACCCGAGGTCCGGGAATTCCACGACGAGGAGTTTCTCCGGAACATGTGGCGCGACTTCTTCCGCAATCCGGTCAAGGCGGTCCTCGGTGGGTGGGAACCCATCATCCGGTATTGGAACGATGTGGGCACAGCGCTGCTGTCCCTTGCTCGCGATGCAGACCTGCTGTCAACGGCCCTGAACTTCGAGCAGGCCGCCGCGAACGTCGCTGAGCATTACGACATTCCACTTGCCGCGCTGCATCATTTCCCGATGCGTGCCAACGGTCAACTCGTTCCGGCGCTACCTGCGCCGTTGCTCCGCTCGGGGATGGCTGCCCTGGAGTGGCTGTTCTGGCGCTCTACCAGGAAGGTCGAAGACGCTCAACGTTCTCAGTTGGGCCTGCCCAAAGCGACACGCCGTTCGGAGCGGCGAAATGCAGAACGCGCACTGCTGGAAATTCAGGCCTACGACAGCATGTTGTTTACGGGGTTGGCGGCCGAATGGGCGGAATTCAGCCATTTGCGCCCGTTTGTCGGTGCGCTGACGATGGAGATGACGACTAAAGCTGACGAAGATGTCGCAGCGTGGATTGCCGCGGGACCGCCCCCGATTTGCTTTGCAACCGGCAGTATCCCGGTCGAATCACCTGCCGCCACCGTCGAAATGATCAGCATAGCTTGCGCGGAGTTGAGCGAGCGGGGGCTGATCTGCTTCGGGGGCACCGACTTCACCGATCTGTCACATCCCAGCCACCTCAAGGTAATCGGTGCGGCGAACTACGCGGCGATCTTCCCTTCCTGCCGCGCGGTCGTCCATCATGGCGGATCGGGCACGACAGCCGCGGGCCTGCGCGCGGGGATTCCTGCACTGATCCTGTGGAGCTCGGCCGATCAACCGTACTGGGGCGCTCAGGTCAAACGGCTCAAGGTCGGTACAGCTCGGCGCTTTTCGGCAGCCAACAGTGATTCGCTGGTCAGGGACTTGCGTCGCATCCTCGCTCCGTCCTATGCCGTCCGCGCCCGCAAGCTCGCTGCCCGGATGACTACACCCACTGAAAGCATCATGAAGACAGCTGATCTCTTTGAAGATATGGTCCGCAGGAAGGCATCTGGCGTTCCCGGGTCGCCACGCTGAGATTCGCT
Organism: Mycobacterium sp.; assembly: GCF_019243155.1. Taxonomy (GTDB): domain Bacteria; phylum Actinomycetota; class Actinomycetes; order Mycobacteriales; family Mycobacteriaceae; genus Mycobacterium. Next base: position 4,488 of record NZ_JAFAUS010000332.1, on the reverse strand, counting down.
CCCGCTGAAATGTGTCTGTCTCCGACGAGGCGAGACGCCTACGGCCGCCAGAAACAGTCGGGATGCGCGGATCTGCAGTGCATCGTTGTTTCGCTGCGGCCAGAGCCCAATCAGTGGGCAAGCCAGCAGATTTCGAGTTAGACCATGTCGCCGGCAGAATCCAGGCCCGGTGTGAGCAGAAACAGCCTGGGTATACCTAATTCATGTGTTCACGCTGGCGCCCGTCGCGGTGCCCTCTTCTCTTGCCAAAACCATCCGCCGCTGGTTGTGCCGTCGCGCTGGTGCGGACGCCGTAATGGCGGACCCGAAACCCGTACCGGATGACCTTCGCCGGCTGGCGGTCGCGCACGGCGTCGCTACCTCGTACCGCAACGAACGGCGGGAGCCTGTTGAGGTCGACGCCGACGTGGTGATCCGGGTCCTGGGGCTACTCGAGGTCGAAGCCGGCAGCGACGCGCACCGGCGCCGAGAGTTGGCCAAGCTCGCTGAACGCGAACGGGCGGGCGTCGTGGCACCCACCCTGGCGGTGCGCGTCAACGGGCGTTCCCAGCCGGTGCCCGGGGCCGCGCAGTTGATCGGCGACGACGGCAATTGCGCCGATGTGCGCGACGAGTTCCCCGGGCACCTGCCGCCGGGCTGGTATCAGCTACATACTCGAGACGGTCAGGAGGCCACGCTGGTGGCTGCCCCGCCGCAGGTACCGTCACCGCCCGCCACCTGGGGCTGGATGCTGCAGCTTTACGCGTTGCGGTCGGCGCGTTCGTGGGGCATTGGTGATCTCGGCGATCTGCGCCAGTTCGTGAACTGGACCGCCGCTGAGCACGGGGCAGGTGCGGTTCTACTCAACCCGCTGCACGCGCCCGGGCCCACACATCCAGTGCAGCCATCCCCCTACACGCCGTCGAGCCGACGTTTCGCAAATCCACTGGCACTGCGTATCGAGGACCTCGACACCTACCGTCGGGCCCACCCCGATACCCGCGCGGAGGTTGATGCGCTGCGCGTCTCCGCGAGCACCGAGCAGGTCGACTACGACCTGGTGTGGGCGGCCAAACGCGCGGCGCTGGAGTTGTTGTGGCGCAGCGAGGGTCGGCCCTGTCCGCTCGGCGATTCGACTGACTCCACGGCGTTGCGCGACTTTGCCACCTACTGTGCGCTCGCCGAGCGGTACGGCGGCCGGTGGAGCCGCTGGCCGCTGCCGCTGCACAATGTCGCCGGACCTGCCGTGGCCGAGGCCCGTCGCGCCTTGGCGCCGAGGGTGGCGTTTCACGCGTGGGTGCAGCGGCGCTGTGCTGAGCAGCTGATCACCGTGCGCGAGGCCGCCAGAGACGCCGGGATGGTGCTGGGTGTGTTGCATGACCTCGCCGTTGGAGTCGACGCGGACGGCGCCGACGCCTGGGCGCTGGCCGACGTGCTCGCCACCGGGGTGAGCGTGGGCGCGCCGCCGGACAACTTCACTCCGCGGGGACAGGACTGGGGGCTTCCTCCCTGGCGACCCGATCGTCTCGCCGCGACCGGCTACGCCGCGCTGCGCGACATGCTCCGCGCGGTGGTATCTCACGCTGACGGTCTGCGGATCGACCATGTCGCCGGCCTGTGGCGGCTGTGGTGGATCCCGCCGGGTGACGGCCCTGACCGCGGCACGTACGTGCACTACGACGCAGACGTCATGCTGGCGGTGCTGGCGTTGGAAGCCCATCGGGCCAAGGCGATCGTGGTGGGTGAGGATCTGGGAACGGTCGAGCCGGAAGTGACTCAGGCATTGGCGGATAACGGGATGTTGGGGTGCGCGGTCTCCTGGTTCACCCGAGACGAGACCGCACTGGGTGAGCCGCTACTTTCTCCAGCGCGGTGGCCGTCGCGTGCGGCCGCCAGTCTTTCCACGCACGACCTGCCTACCGCGGCGGGGTTCTTGCGCGGTGAGCACGTGCGCGCGCGGGCAGATCTCGGTCTGCTCAATGACGCGCCGGCCGAGCGGGCGACTGCCGAGACCGAACGGGCCGAGTGGCTGGCACTGCTGCGTTCCGAGAAGCTGCTGCCGTTGCAGCCTTCCGAGCCGGACGAGGCGACCGTGATCGTTGCCATGCACCGCTTGCTGGCGGCGACGCCGAGTCGGCTGAAGCTCATTTCACCCTACGACGTGCTCGCCGAGCCGCGACAGCCGAACTTGCCCGGGACGGTCGACGAGTATCCGAACTGGCGGCTCCCGCTACCTAAGACACTCGAGCAGCTACGCGCCGACCCGAGAGTTGTTGAGATCACCGCCGCTTTTCGGGAAACCGCCGGCGACAGCCAGTGAACCGAGACGGCCCAGCTTCTCGCTCAGCCGCCTCGCTTTGACGCGGCGGCTTTTATCAGGGCGCTGCGATGCGACGGCCCCTCGAAGCCACTGCGGCGCGGATGAGACAGTCTGTGCTGCAGGAGATCTCGCGCGGTATCGCTGTCGATCCAAGCGAATCTCTGTTCGTGATCTCCGGGAACACACTGACGTCCTCATGTACCCCGTGATGAGGCGCCGACAATGACGCCGGTGGCCGCCGGCCGTTACCGTTGCTGCACGTAGGACCCGCCGCGTCGGTCCGCATCGTAATCTTCGGGCACCGATTGGCTGCCGCGTTCAGCGCGTTGGTCCGCTCGCAGAGCGGTGTTGTCGTCTTCGAGGTCAAGGATGCGGGTGATGCCGGCAGTGTTGACGCCGGCACTGACGAGGGCGGCGATGCGGGCAATGCGGTTCAGGTCGTTGGCGCTGTAACGTCGCGTCCCGCCAGCTGTGCGTTGTGGGTTGAGCAGTCCGCGTCGTTCCCACAGTCGGATGGATTGGATTGCCGCTCAGGATAATTCGGCTGCGACCGAGATGGCGTAAACGGCATGCCCGGATGCCGGACCGGCGTTGCGGGGGCGGTCTGTCATGAGTCGGCTTGGGCTTCCGTGAGGCGCTGTCGAAAAAATCTGTGCTGGGCTATTGCCATTAGAGCATAGCTGAGATATATAAAAACTGTGCCACTTGGCATAGTTTATATGTCAACCTAGAACAGGATTGGAGTGTGGAGGTGGCAACCATGTTGGTGCGTAGCGACCCGTTCCGGGATCTGGACCGCTTCAGCCAGCAGGTATCAGGAACCGCCGCGCGTCCAGCGGTAATGCCAATGGACGCCTGGCGCGAGGGTGAGCAGTTCGTCGTCGAATTCGATCTGCCTGGCGTAGATGAGCAGTCGCTGGACCTGGACATCGAGCGCAACGTGGTGACCGTACGGGCGCAACGCCCGGATGTCGATCCGGGTCGGGAAATGCTGGCCACGGAACGGCCGCGGGGGGTGTTCAGCCGACAACTGGTGCTCGGCGACAACCTCGACACCGAGCGCATCGAGGCTTCCTACCGCGCGGGCGTATTGCGCTTGCGGATCCCGGTAGCGGAGCGGGCCAAGCCGCGAAAGATCAACGTAGAGCACGGGGATCGGGCTGACAGCGCGAACCGTCAGCAGGTCATCAACGCCTGATCGGCCGGTCAGATGCTGACGTTGAGTGCGGCAGCGGGCCCGCCAGGTTGCGCCCCGGCGCCGGTGAACGGTCACAGATTAATCGAGCGCACTTTGGATCGGATGCTGCTCGATACGGAGGTGATCGAACTGTTCGCCGAAGTCGACGCCATTCTGTGTGCACTGGTGGAGCAGTTGAGCACCCGCAGTCGGCAACCGGCACCACCGGCCACCGGGTGCGCTCTTCCTCGGCCCTGGTCAGCCGGTTGGTCTTGGCACGTTGTAGTCGCGTGGTGGCGGATGCCGGTGCGATTAATGCGTGCCGTTCAGCGGAGTCCTCCGTCCAGTTTCGTTGTCTAGCACCGGTATTAAGGGGGTGATGTCATAACAGCACCGAAGGCCAGCCCGCTGCCGGGGTCACATCTCACGGGCGTGTATAGCTATCACGGAGTCGTGTTGTCGCGCGCCGATGCCTGATCTCGGTAACATTCCCGGCGGCGGGCTGGTCCGCTAACACGCGGGCGGCCGGCGAGGTCGTCTGCGAATTTCCCGCCACGTGCAGCAGGACGTCGCACTCTCGGTCGAGTAGATCGATCGACAACAATCGCCGTCCCGCGCCGACGGTCATGATTGCTCCTCGACATCTGCGGTCATGGCGACCAGCACGCGCCGGAACCGCTCAACCAGCTTTTCGATTTGGGCCGCGGCGAACACGTCATGATCGAATTCGACGCGAAGGCCTATCTCGTGGCCGGGCACGGCTTGAACCGAAAGCGGGTAATGGTTGTATTCCCGGTTGCTGAAACCATTTATGGTTAGCTCGTCGATGCCAGATAGTCCCGCGGTATCGATCGGATAGTTTTCGTACACGAACATAGTGTCGAATAATTGGTCGTGTCCCGTTACACGATGGATCTCATTCAGCGCTAAATGCTGGTGATCGAGGGTGTTCGTGTAGGCGGTCTGCAGCTGTTCGAGCAGGTCGGCGATGGTGGTTTCCGCACCGATGGTC
>NZ_JAFAUS010000218.1 GCF_019243155.1 Mycobacterium sp. | reverse complement strand
AGCCGCAGGGTGGCCAGATGGTCGGCGACGCCGCCGATCGTCGGCGCGTAGCTTCGGCCGTTGTCGTTGACGACGATGATCACGGGCCGACCGGAGGCGGCGATGTTGTTCAGCGCCTCCCAGCACATGCCGCCGGTGAGCGCGCCGTCCCCCACGATCGCGACGACGTGGCGGTTGCGGTGACCGGTGAGCTCGAAAGCCTTGGCCAGGCCGTCGGCGTACGACAGGGCGGCGCTGGCGTGGCTGGACTCCACCCAGTCGTGTTCGCTTTCGGCGCGCGACGGATACCCCGAGAGGCCGCCCTTCTTGCGCAGGCTCTCGAAGTCCTGGCTGCGCCCGGTCAGCATCTTGTGGACGTAGGCCTGATGACCGGTGTCGAAGATGATCGGATCGTGGGGAGAGTCAAACACGCGATGCAACGCCAGGCTCAACTCGACCACGCCGAGGTTGGGGCCCAAATGGCCCCCGGTGGCAGCAACCTTATGTATCAGAAACTGGCGAATCTCGTCGGCAAGTTCGCGTAGCTGCTGTTGGGAAAGGTGCTGCAGATCTGCGGGCCCGCGGATCTGTTCCAGCATCCCGTCAGTCTACGCAGCGGCCGGCTGGTGAGGACGCCCTAACAAGATCCGAAAAGTTCCTCCAGGATGTCCCGAAGTTCGGGATCCCCCAGGATGACGACCTGGTCACCGGCCTCGAGTTCGGTGTCGCCGCGGACCGGCACCAGGCCCGTGGCGCGCACAACAATGCTCACCCAGATGTCACCGGCGCGGTCACCAAGACCCTCGATCGTGCACCCCTCGGCTGCAGACCCCGGGGCCACATGCAGGCGATGCACCCCCTCGGGCTCGCGCTGGAGCCGGACACCTATCTCCCATGGCTGCGTCTCGACCGTCCGCATGGGCAGGCGCAGAAGCTTTGCGACACCGGGCACCGAACTGCCCTGCACCAGGACGGAGAAGGCGACGACTACGACGACGATGCCGTAGAGACGTTCGGCGTCGGCAACGTGGGCGGCCCGCAGGAACTCGCCCAACAGGATCGGCACCGCGCCCTTGAGGCCGGCGAAGAGTATGAACGCGCATTCGTTGCGCTGCAGCCGTACGGGAGCCAGGCACGAGCCCACAGCCAGCGGGCGGATCACCACGGTCAGGACCACCCCGAGGATCAGTCCGGGAATCCAGACGTCGGCGTGGACAAGCACATTCAGATCGACCGTCAAACCCAGCACGGCAAACGCGACGATTTCGGCCAGACCGGCCATGGCGGCATGGAATCGCTTGATGTCCGGCTTGTACGGCGCGCGAGCGTCGCCGATCACGATGCCTGCGACGAACACCGCCAGGAATCCCGAACCGTGGGCAAGCGTGGCAATGCCGTAAAGCATCAGGCTGCACGCCAACGTTCGCAGCGAGTAGAGGGCCTCGCCCGGCAACGCCACGCGACGCATGAAGACGAGCAGGAGGCGACCGCCGATCACCCCGATCGCCAAACCGATGGCCATCTGGAGAACGAATTGCGTTCCCACGCCGACGAATCCGGCTGCGCTGAGACCACCCGCCGCGACCAGGCCGCCCATCAACGCGATGCCGACCGGATCATTGGCCCCGGACTCGCCCTCGAGGATGGTGCTGCTGCGACCGGCGATCTGGCGCTTGCCCAAGACGGAGAAGACCACGGCCGGATCGGTCGGCGACACAGCCGTCGCCACGAGCACCGCAGGGAACCAATCGATTCCGCATCCGTAGTGCAGCATCACCGCCCCGCCAGCGGCGGTGAGGGCGGTTCCCACGACGCCGACGGACAAAATAGGGACGGCCGCCTCGCGAAACCGCGAAGGTCCGATGTGCATGCCGCCGTCGAACAACACCAGCACCAGCGCGATGGTGATCACCCGCTCCACTGTCGGCTCGGACAGTGGCTGTACCGCGGGCACGGCGTGCACCACCACGGCCGCCCCGACCAAAACGAGCAGAGCCACCGGGATTTTGATCCGCTCGGTCAGCCGATTCGCTAACACGGCGACCAGCCCGACGGCACTCGAGAACAAGACGATCAACGCGTAGCGGAGGGTCTCGTTCACGATGGCAGCACCCGAGCCTCTCGATCGGTCGACAAGGACATCGCCGACCAGACTTCCCGGCACACCGCGACGGAGTCTAGCCTGCGATCGGATTCCGCGTGAGCAGCGCAACGCATTCGGTGTGATGGGTCAGCGGGAACGCGTCGAACACCTTGATCGTCTCGACCGTGTAGCCGTGACCGCGGTAGAGCCCGATATCGCGGGCGAAAGACGCTGCCTCGCAACCGATGTGCACCACGCGCGGCACCCCGGCCGCGGCCAGCAGATCGATCACCTCGCGCCCGGCACCGGCCCGCGGCGGATCCAGCAGCGCCACATCGGCGCTCGCTCGTTGCGCCAGCAGCGCCCGCCGCACCGAGTCCGTGACGACCTGCACCTGCGGCAGGTCGGACAGCGCCGCCCGGCCGGCCTGGGTCGCCGCGCGCGACGTGTCCACCGTCAACACCCGTCCGCTCTCCCCGACGGCGTCGGCCAGTACCGCGGCGAAAACGCCCGCGCCGCCGTAGAGATCCCACGCGGTCATGCCGGCGCCGGGCTGCGCCCAGTCGGCCACCAGTGCGCTGTACACCTCGGCCGCGTCGCGGTGCGCCTGCCAGAAGGCCGTCACCGGAATCTGCCAGCGGCGCCCGCGAACTCGTTGCACCGCCTCGTAGCGGCCCTCGACCACCTTGGCCGACGAGCGCTTGCCTTGGCGCATGCTGCGCACCACATGGCGGTCACCTTCATCGTCCACGGCCACATGCAGCTGTGCCATGGCCGGCCACTCGGTCTCGGCGAGCCCGTCGAGCATCCCGGCCGGCAACTGTGCACAGCGCAGGTCGGTCACCAAATCGTCGCTGTGATAACGGTGAAAGCCGGGCCGCCCGTCGGCGCCTACGTCGAGCCGGACCCGGGTGCGCCAACCGGTCGCGGCGGGATCCGACAGCGGCTCGGCCTCGCCGGCCCACTGATGCCCACCGAGTCGCTCCAGCTGATTGGCCACCACTTGCGCCTTGAGCGTGCGGACCGCCGCCGGGACGGCGAACGCCAGGTCGCAACACCCGGCTCCGTCCACGCCGGCGATCGGGCACAACGACTCCGTCCGGTCGGCGGACGGCTCGATCACCTCGACAACCTCTGCGTGCCAATAAGATCCGCGCTGGGCGGTGACCCGGACACGCACCCGTTCCCCGGGCAGTGCGTAGCGGACGAACACCACGCGGCCTTCGTGGTGCGCCACGCAACTGCCGCCGTTCGCCGGGGCACCCGTCACGAGCGTCAGCTGCGCTGGCACTTCATCGGGAGCGCCGGTCAATCGAAGATTCCCCGACGAGCGTCACCCGGTGCGGCGTGGTGTTGCAGCGTCTGCAGCCGCTCCGACGAATTCAGTTGCCAGGGAACGGAAGTCACCATGACGTTGGGCATGAAGAGCAGCCTTCCCTTGAGCCGCAGCGCGCTCTGGTTGTGCAGCACCTGCTCCCACCAATGCCCCACCACATATTCGGGGATGAACACCGTGACCACGGTGCGCGCCGACTCCTTGCTGATCCGCTTGACGTAATCGAGTATGGGGCGCGTGATTTCGCGGTACGGCGAGGCGATGACCTTGAGCGGCACGCTGATATCGCTTTCCTCCCACCTGTGCACCAGGTCTCGGGTCTCCGCGTCGTCGACGCTGACGGTCAGGGCCTCGAGCGTGTCGGGCCGGGTTGCCCGCGCGTACGCCAGCGCGCGCAACGTCGGCAGGTGCAGTTTGGACACCAGCACCACGGCGTGGTTGCGGCTGGGCAACACCACATCGGACTGGGCGGCGGCCTGCTCGGCCAGTTCGCGGTTGACGGTGTCGTAGTGCTTGCGGATCAGTTTCATGATGAGGAATAGCGCACCCATCGCGAACAGGGCGATCCACGCCCCGGAGAGGAACTTCGTCACCAGGACGACTAGCAACACCGCGCCGGTGGAAAGCAATCCGACGGTGTTGACCACCCGTGAGCGCATCATCTTGCCCCGCGCTCGCGGATCGGTCTCGGTTCGCAGCAACCGGGTCCAGTGCCGGACCATGCCGATCTGGCTCAGCGTGAAGGAAATGAACACGCCGACGATGTAGAGCTGAATCAACGCGGTGACCTCGGCGCGGAAGGCGATGATCGCGGCCAGCGCCGCAGCCGACAAGAACAGGATTCCGTTGGAGAACGCCAATCGGTCTCCGCGCGTGTGCAATTGGCGTGGCAGATAGCTGTGCTGCGCCAGCACCGAGCCGAGCACCGGAAACCCGTTGAACGCGGTGTTGGCCGCCAGCACCAGGATGAGCGCGGTCACCGTGGCGATCAGCAGGAACCCGATGTGGAAGCTGCCGAACACCGTCTCAGCGAGCTGTGTGACCAGAGTCTTCTGGTAGTAGTTCGGCGGGGCGCCGGTCAACTGGGTGCCGGGATCATCGACGAGTTTGACCCCGATCTGTTCGGCCAACACGATGATGCCCATCAACAACGCCACCGCGATTCCGCCCAGCATCAGCAGCGTGGTCGCGGCGTTGCGCGACTTGGGTTTCTCGAATGCCGGCACCCCGTTGCTGATCGCCTCCACACCGGTCAGTGCGGCACACCCCGAGGAGAACGATCGCGCCACCAAGAATGCCAGCGCGAACCCGACGACCTGTCCGTGCTCGGCGTGCATCTGGAAGCCGGCGGACTCGGCCCGCAGCGGATTGCCCAACACGAAGATCCGAAAGAGACCCCAGCCGATCATGACGAAGACCCCGACGATGAACGCGTAGGTCGGGACGGCGAACGCGACGCCGGATTCGCGGATGCCGCGCAGGTTCAGCGCCATCACCAACAGGATCGCCGCCACACAGAACCAGACCTTGTTGTGCGCGACTACCGGGAGCGCCGAGCCGATGTTCGACATCGCCGATGCCGTCGAAACAGCAACGGTCAGAACGTAATCCACCATGAGCGCGCTCGCGACGACCAGGCCCGCGGTGTCACCGAGATTGGTGGTGACCACTTCGAAGTCACCACCGCCGGACGGGTACGCGTGCACGTTCTGCCGGTAGCTGGCCACCACAACCAACATCACCGCCGCCACCGCGAGGCCGATCCACGGCGTCAGCGCGTACGCGCTCACCCCGGCCACCGAGAGCATCAGGAAGACCTCTTCGGGTGCGTACGCCACCGAAGACAGCGCGTCGGAGGCGAACACCGGCAAGGCGATCCGCTTGGGCAGCAGGGTGTGGCTCAGCCGGTCGCTGCGGAACGGCCGGCCGATGAGCAACCGGCGCGCTGCGGTTGAAAGTTTGGACACGAGAGCCAAGGGTAAGCCCAGACCGGTTTCGCGGTAGCGTTCGTAGCCGAGAATGTCCACGGACCGAATCGGCTGGCCAACGGGGTTTGCCGGTCGGGGGTGCAGACGCAGCCGAGAGGATCGCACGTGCGGGTAGTAGTGATGGGCTGCGGCCGAGTGGGGTCGTCGGTGGCCGACGGCCTGTCTCGCATCGGCCACGACGTCGCCGTCATCGACCGCGACAGCACCGCCTTCAATCGGCTCAGCCCGGAGTTTGCGGGCGAGCGCGTGCTCGGCCAGGGGTTCGACCGCGATGTCTTGCTGCGCGCCGGCATCGAGGGAGCCGATGCGTTTGCCGCGGTGTCTTCGGGAGACAACTCGAACATCATCTCGGCCCGGCTGGCGCGGGAAACCTTCGGCGTCAAGCGCGTGGTCGCCAGGATCTACGACGCCAAGCGCGCCGAAGTCTACGAACGCCTCGGCATCCCCACCATCGCCACCGTGCCCTGGACCACCGATCGCCTCCTGAATGCGCTACTGCGGGAGTCCGAGACCGCCAAGTGGCGTGATCCGACCGGGACGGTCGCCGTCATCGAGGTTGTCTTGCACGAGGATTGGATCGGGCACCGGTTCACCGACCTCGAACAGGCCACCGATGCCCGGGTGGCGTTTCTGATCCGGTTCGGCAGCGGTGTGCTGCCCGAACCCAAGACGGTGATCCAGGCCGGCGACCAGGTTTATGTCGCCGCGATCTCCGGGCGTGTCGCGGAGGCGGTCGCCATCGCCGCCCTACCACCGAGCGAAGACCTGTGATGAATCCGAGCGACTTTGAGGAGCGGGCGCACATGAAGACCGCCGACGACGATAGAGCCGGCGCAGCCGGGTATGAGGAGCGGCGCAGATGAAAGTAGCTGTCGCCGGGGCCGGTGCGGTCGGCCGCTCGGTCACTCGGGAACTCGTCGGCAACGATCACGACGTGACGCTGATCGAACGCAATCCCGATCACGTCGACGTCGATGCCATCCCCGCCGCGCACTGGCGCCTGGGCGATGCGTGCGAGCTGAGTCTGCTGGAGTCGGTGCACCTGCACGAGTTCGACGTGGTGGTGGCCGCCACCGGCGATGACAAAGCCAACGTGGTACTGAGCCTGCTGGCGAAAACGGAATTTGCGGTGCCCCGGGTGGTGGCCCGGGTCAACGATCCCCGCAACGAGTGGCTGTTCACCGACGCCTGGGGCGTCGACGTCGCGGTGTCCACGCCGCGCATGCTGGCGTCACTCATCGAAGAGGCCGTGGCCGTGGGCGATCTGGTGCGGCTCATGGAATTCCGCAAGGGCCAGGCGAACCTGGTCGAGATCACCCTGCCCGACGACACACTGTGGGGCGGCAAGCCGGTGCGCAAACTGCAACTGCCCCGCGACGCCACTCTGGTGACGATTCTGCGCGGCCCACGGGTCATCGTGCCCGAGGGCGACGAGCCGCTGGAAGGCGGCGACGAGTTGCTGTTCGTCGCGGTCGCCGAGGTGGAAGAGGAACTGCAGAAGCTGGTGCTGCCGGACAGCCTGCCCGCGCCGGACTAGTCGCGGACGCTGTCGGCGTCCTCGGGGACGCCGTCGTCATCTGCGCAAGCGATGGCCCGCTGGGCGGACTTGATCGCCGCGTACGTCACCAGCGCGGCGATGGCTGTCAGCGGCCAGCCCATGCCGATCCGCGCCACCGCGAGCCATCCGGTCTGATCGGCTTCGTACAGCAGCCGCTGCACCGCGAACCGGGCGCCGAACACCAATACCCAGCACAGCGAGGCGATGTCGAAGGCGTAGACGGCCCGCGGCACACCGCGCCAGCCGTACCCGCGCCCGCTGGCCCAGCTCCACGCGTACCCGACCAGCGGCCGGCGGACCAGGATCGACACCGCGACCACCACGGCCCACACCAGCGACATCCAGATGCCCAGCAAGAAGTAGCCCTTGGACTCCCCCACGACATAGGCGATCAGCGCGCAGACCGCGACGCCGAGGAATCCAGAGAACGCCGGCTGCACGGAGTCGTGGCGAATCACCCGCCAGAGCAACACCAGCGCGGCCACGCCCAGCGCGGATCCGATCGCGGCCAGTAGACCCGACACGCTCGACATCATCACGAAGACCACCACCGGCAGCGACGAGTAGATGAGGCCGCTCACCCCGCCCGCTTGCTCCAGCAGGCGCTCCGGCCTGGTGCGACTAGTTGCCATGTGTTCGGACGAGTTCGACTCCCGGGGTGACGAATGTGGCCCCGAATTGTCGGAGAACGTCACCGCTGAATTTCGTAATGCGGGTTGTAAATCGCTTTAGTACCGTTCTCCAGCTTGCCCAGCCGGCCCCGCACCCGCAATGTCCGGCCTGAGTCGATGCCCGGAATGCGGCGTTGTCCGAGCCACACGAGTGTCACGGTGTCGCTACCGTCGAACAGTTCGGCGCGTAGTCCGCCCGCGCAGGCCTTGCCGTTGCACTCCACGCTGCGCAGCGTCCCTATCATCGTGACCTCCTGGCCACGTTCGCAGTCGATCGCGCGCTGAGCTCCGGTGCTGGCGACCTCGTCGGATAACTCCTCGGAGTCGCGCTGCTCCGGATCCTCCGTCAACCGACGCGTGAGCCGGCGCAGATACCCTTGGGCCCCCATGGCCACTCCTGACAAATGCTGATAAGCCTCGATGCTTCCATTTATGCCAACGGACACCGTAGACCTCTTGGTTCCCGTGCGCCAACCGAGCCAAACCTGATTTTGGGGGCCGGATGAACGCCGGGGCACTATCTAGGGGTGGTTGTCGATCTACGCGGTGTCACCACCGTTTTGTTGCCCGGAACCGGATCCGACCATGACTACGTTCGCCGGGCTTTTTCCGGCCCGTTAGCCGAGGTCGGAGCGTTGTTGGTGACGCCGCCGCCCCGCCCCGACCGCTTGATCGACGGTTATCTGTCCGCCTTCGACGACGCGTCTCGCGACGGCCCGATCGCCGTCGGCGGCGTCTCACTCGGCGGCGCGGTGGGCACCGCGTGGGCACTGGCCCATCCCGATCGCGCCGTCGCCGTCCTGGCCGCGCTGCCCGCGTGGGTCGGCGCCCCTGCAGACGCGCCCGCCGCTCTTGCCGCGCGGTATTCGGCGTCGCAGTTGCGCGCCGACGGGCTGGCGGCGACGACGGCCCAGATGCGGGCGTCCAGTCCGCCGTGGTTGGGCGATGAGCTGACGCGATCGTGGCGCGCTCAGTGGCCGCAACTGCCCGACGCCATGGAGGAAGCGGCGGACTATGTCGCGCCCAGCCATGCCGAGCTCGCCCGGTTGGCCGTGCCGCTGGGACTGGCCGCGGCGGTCGACGATCCGATCCATCCGCTGCACGTCGCCGTCGACTGGGTCAACACCGCGCCGCGCGCGGCGCTGCGGACGGTGACGCTCGATCAGATGGGCGCGGACACCGCCGCGCTGGGCGCGGCCTGCCTGGCCGCGCTCGCGGACCTCTAGCCGCCCTTCAGCCGCCCGTCGTGGTGCGCAACTGCTGCATGGCCGATCCCTCGGCGCTGCGGCGGGCGGCCGGCTCGGGCCTCGCCTGCTCGTCGGCTTGTTGCGCGCCTTGCTGTGCGGCCTGTTGCGCCGCCGCGGCTTCCCGCAGCTGCTGCGCCATCGGCTCGGGCAACTGCACGGTCAGCGGCGTCCGCACCGGAAGCGGCGTGTCGCCACGCCGAACAACGGTGTCCGCCAAGGCGGCTCGCGCCTCCCGCTCCAGCGCTTCCATGGTCTCGTGCGAGCCGTTGACGACGCAGCGGATCATCCAGCGGTAGCCGTCCACACCGATGAAGCGCACCACGCCGGTCGCGACGCCGACCACCTCGCGGCCCCACGGGCCGTCCTTGATGCTGACCGTGGCCGAGTCGTTGCGCAGCGATTCGGCGAGTTCGCCGGCGACTTCGCGCCACAGGCCAGCCGTCTTCGGTGCCGCGTAGGCGGCGATGGTGAACCGGCCGTTGGGTGTGACGACCCACACCGCGCTCGGGACGCCAGTCTCGGTCAGCTCGACCTGCAGCTGGCCAGCCTCGGGCATCGGGATCAGTACCGAGCCCAGGTCTAGTCGCGCCAACTCCGCGACCGCGGGGTCGTCGAAATCGTCGATGTCGAACGGGCCTTCCAGCTCTTCGTCGAACTCGTCGTCGATCGGGTCGGCGGCGGCCTCCGCCGCTACCGACTCATCGCGGTCGTCTTTGCCTGATCTACCGAATGCCGCCATCACAAACTCGCATGTCCGCCGGAGGAACCGTGACCACCGTCGCCACGGGATGTTTCGGCCAGCCCGGCCTCGTCGAACGACGACACCTCGACCAGCTCGACCAACTCGACCCGCTGCACCAGCAACTGGGCGATGCGATCGCCACGGTGCACCACGATGGGCTCTTCCGGGTCGAGGTTGATCAGCGCAACCTTGACTTCGCCGCGGTAGCCCGCGTCGATGGTGCCGGGACTGTTGACGATCGAAAGTCCAACTCGCGCGGCCAATCCCGACCGCGGATGGACCAGGCCGACCATTCCGAACGGAATGGCAACCGCCACACCCGTTCGCACCAGGGCGCGTCGCCCCGGGTCCAGCTTCACGTCCTCCGCGCTGTACAGATCGACGCCCGCGTCCCCCTCGTGGGCACGAGTGGGCAGCGGAAGCTCGGGGTCAAGGCGGACGATGGCCAGACTATTCGACACGGGGCCACAGATTACCCTTGACCGCGTGTCTGGTACGCGCGTCGCGCCGCACAGTGTGCGATATCGCGAACGACTATGGGTTCCGTGGTGGTGGTGGCCGCCGGCTTTCGGGCTGGCGGCGCTGATCGCATTCGAAGTCAACATGGGCATTCGCACTCTGCCCCACTGGCTGCCGTACGCAACGTTGTTCGTGGTCGCGGTCGGGGCGTTGTTGTGGCTGAGCCGCATCGAGATTCGGGTCTTAGCCGACCCGGCTGTCCCGGGCGGAGTGGAGTTGTGGGCGGGCGATGCGCACCTGCCGGCGACGGTCATCGCCCGCTCGGCAACCATTGAGCCCTCCGCGAAGTCTGCGGCGTTGGGGCGCCAACTCGATCCAGCGGCCTTCGTGCTGCACCGGGCGTGGGTCGGCCCGATGATCCTGGCAGTCCTCGATGATCCAGACGATCCGACGCCGTACTGGTTGGTGAGCTGCCGTCACCCGCAACGGGTGCTGTCGGCATTACGCAGCTGACCGATCAGGCTGCGCAGTCGGTACAGATCATCACGCCGTTCTTCTCGCTGGCCAGCCGACTGCGGTGTTGTACCAGAAAGCAGCTCGAGCAGGTGAACTCGTCAGCCTGCTTCGGAATGACTCGAACCGAAAGCTCTTCGCCAGACAGGTCGGCACCGGGGAGCTCGAAATTCTCAGCGGTCTCAGATTCGTCGACGTCCACGACGGCGGAAGCCGCCTCGTTCCGTCGCGCTTTGAGCTCCTCCAGCGAGTCCTCGGAGACGTCATCGGTCTCAGTACGCCGTGGAGCGTCATAGTCGGTAGGCATTGCCCAATCCCCTCACATGCCCTTGTTGCTCAAGCATCGCTTTGTACCAGCGTCGAACGCATCCACCAAACGATTCGTGCCCGTATCACGGCCCGTTAATGTGTGATTTACGTCACACCTCCATTTTGGACCTTGAGTTCGTCCTTGAACAGTGCGTTTAGCGTGCCGCTAGAGTGCACCTGTGGTCGCACAAATCACAGAGGGTACCGCCTTCGACAAGCATGGTCGGCCCTTTCGCCGGCGCAATCCCCGGCCGGCCATCATCGTGGCGATCTTCCTGGCGGTGGTCACGATCGTGGTCTGGATCGTTGCGCTGACCCGACCGGCGAAGGTGCACGAGGCCGCGGTGTGCAATCCACCGCCCAAGCCGGCCGAGTCGGCGCCGGCCCAGCTCGGGGAGCAGGTGTCGCGCAGCGCAATGATGGACGTCACGCCCGCCAAACTCACCGACACCAAGGTCCGCGTCCTCAACGCGAGCGGCCGCGGCGGGCAGGCCGGTGACGTCGCCGGCGCGATGAAAGACCTGGGCTTCACCCAGCCGACCGCCGCCAACGATCCCGTCTACGCCGGCACCCGTCTCACCTGTCAGGGCCAGATCCGTTTCGGCACGGCCGGACAGGCCACTGCCGCGGCGGTGTGGCTGGTGGCGCCGTGCATGGAACTGTTCACCGACAACCGCTCCGATGACTCCGTTGACCTCGCGCTGGGGACCGACTTCACCTCGCTGGCCCATAACGACGACATCGATGCCGTGCTCGCCACCTTGAAGCCCGGCGCTACCGAACCGTCAGATCCCGCGCTGCTCGCCAAGATTCACGCCAGCAGCTGCTGAGGCGTTCAATCCAGGATCGGGTCCAGGCCGCCCCAGCGGCCCAGCGCGGCCAACAGTTCGTCGGCGATTCCGGGCGCGGCGGCCACCACCAACCCGGCCCCGGTCACATCCGGCCCGGGCAGTAACACCCGGGCCCCCGCCTCGGCCGCGATCAGCGCGCCCGCGGCGCGATCCCACACCTGCAGCCCGTGTTCGTAGAAGGCGTCCAGCCGGCCCGCCGCGACCATGCACAGATCAAGCGCCGCCGAGCCGATGCGCCGAATATCGCGGACTACCGGCAACATTCGCGCCAGCAGCGCGGCCTGCGTCACGCGGCGTTGCGGCGAGTAACCGAAACCGGTGCCCAGCAACGCCATCGACAAATCGTCTACGGGGGCGCAGCGCAACGGGGTCGATCCGTTCTCGTCGATCACGTGCGCGCCATGGCCGGTCGCCGCCGAATACACCCGGCCGCCAACCACATCGGCGACGGCCCCGGCCACCGACACGCCGTCGATCTGCGCGCCGACCGAGACCGCGTAAGCGGGGATGCCGTAGACGAAATTCACCGTGCCGTCGATGGGGTCGAGCACCCAGGTGACCGCGCCGGCGGGGGTGGCCGCCGGACTGGCGGGACCGCCGCCCTCCTCGCCGAGAATCGGCTCCCCAGGCCGTAATTCGGCCAACCGGTCGCGCAGCAGCCGCTCTGTCTCGGTGTCGACCACCGTCACGGGATCGGTAGGGGTGCTCTTCGATCGCACCGCGTCGCTGCCGTCGGAACCCGCCGCGGCGCCGAAAACCTCGGCGCGGCGGCGCCGCACGAATTGGGCGGCCTCCGCGGCAACGGTTTCGGCCACCGTGCGCAGCCGCACGGGATGGTCATCGGGTCGGGTCACCGACCTATCGCATCACAGCCCCCGGGATAAGGTGATCGGACAGCCCCGTCTCGCCGAGGAGATTCGATGACGACCACCGACTCGACCACGGGCGAGCCCGGCAGCGGCGCGGCCGACGGCTCGCCGCCGCGCCGCGGGTTCGGCATCGACGTCGGCGGCAGCGGCATCAAGGGCGGCATCGTCGACTTGGAGACCGGACAGTTGATCGGTGAGCGGATCAAGCTGTTGACCCCGCAACCGGCGACGCCGTCGGCAGTCGCAAAGACCATCGCCGAAGTAGTCAAGGCATTCGGCTGGACCGGTCCGCTCGGCGTGACCTACCCCGGCGTCGTCGCCCACGGAGTGGTCCAGACGGCGGCGAATGTGGACAAGTCGTGGATCGGCACCAACGCGACCGACATCATCGGCGCCGAGCTCGACGGCCAGGAGGTCACGGTCCTCAACGACGCCGACGCGGCCGGCCTCGCCGAGGAGCGCTACGGCGCAGGCAAAAACCTGACGGGTCTGGTCGTGCTGCTCACCTTCGGCACCGGCATCGGATCCGCGGTGATTCACAATGGGACGCTGATCCCCAACACCGAATTCGGGCATCTCGAAGTCGGCGGCAAGGAGGCCGAGAAGCGAGCCGCGTCCTCGGTCAAGGAGAAGAACGACTGGAGCTTCGAGAAGTGGGCCAAGGAGGTGACCAGGGTGCTCGTGAGCATCGAGAACGCGATGTGGCCCGACTTGTTCATCGCGGGCGGAGGCATCAGCCGCAAGGCTGACAAGTGGGTTCCGCTGCTCGAAAACCGCACCCCGGTGGTGCCCGCGGCGCTGCTCAACACCGCCGGAATCGTCGGCGCCGCGATGGCCGCCACATCCGACGTGACCCACTGAATTTCGCCCGGCAGGACCGTGCGGCCGCGCACTGTCGTTACAATGGTCTTCGGCGAGCGCCCGAGCCTATAGCGTGCTAATACGCACGCTGATACCAACGCCGACATCGACATAGCAGACACTTTCGGTTAACCATGCCCATACCCACCGAGAGTGAGTCCGAACGAAGGGGTGTAAGTGGCAGCGACCAAAGCAAGCCCGGCAACGGATGGGCCGGTGAAACGCACCGCCACGAAGTCTCCGTCGTCCCCCGCTAAGCGACCCGCGGCGAAAGCCGCCCACGGCGCAGCGCCCGCGAAGCGGGCCGCCAAGACGGACTCGCCGAGCAAGTCGGCCGACGCCGAAGCAGGCGACAACACCAAGAAGACCCGCGCGGCCAAGAGCGCCGACGGCAAGGCGCCGGCCCGCGGAACCAAGGCGGCCGGCAAGGGTGCGGCCGATCCGGACGCCGACCTGGAAACCGTCGATTCCGACGGCGCCGAGGATCTCGACACCGAACCCGACCTCGAGGGTGAGCCGGGCGACGACATCGACATCGACGCCGACCTCGGTCTTGAGGACCTCGACGAGGAAGAAGCCGCAGCCGACGGCGAGGAGGCCGAGGCGAGCGACGACAGCGACGAGGGCGAGGACGCCGAAGACACCGAGGCCGCCCCGGCCGCAAAGGCCGCCAAGCCCGCCGCCGAAGAGGAAGACGAGATCGCCGAGCCTTCCGAAAAGGACAAGGCTTCCGGCGATTTCGTGTGGGACGAAGACGAATCCGAGGCGCTTCGACAGGCCCGTAAGGACGCCGAACTCACGGCATCGGCCGACTCGGTTCGCGCCTACCTCAAGCAGATCGGCAAGGTGGCGCTGCTCAACGCGGAGGAAGAGGTCGAGCTGGCCAAGCGGATCGAGGCCGGTCTGTACGCCACGCAGCTGATGACCGAGATGACCGAGCGCGGCGACAAACTGCCCGCCGCTCAGCGTCGCGACATGACGTGGATCTGCCGCGACGGCGACCGCGCGAAAAACCATCTGCTCGAAGCGAACCTGCGGCTGGTGGTTTCACTGGCCAAGCGCTACACCGGCCGCGGGATGGCGTTCCTCGACCTCATCCAGGAAGGCAACCTGGGCCTGATCCGCGCGGTCGAGAAGTTCGACTACACCAAGGGCTACAAGTTCTCCACCTACGCGACATGGTGGATCCGCCAGGCCATCACCCGCGCCATGGCCGACCAGGCCCGCACGATCCGCATCCCGGTGCACATGGTCGAGGTGATCAACAAGCTGGGCCGCATCCAGCGCGAGCTGCTGCAGGACCTGGGCCGCGAACCCACGCCCGAAGAGCTCGCCAAGGAAATGGACATCACACCCGAGAAGGTGCTCGAGATCCAGCAATACGCGCGCGAGCCGATCTCGTTGGACCAGACGATCGGCGACGAGGGCGACAGCCAGCTGGGTGACTTCATCGAGGACAGCGAAGCCGTGGTGGCCGTCGATGCGGTGTCGTTCACGCTGCTGCAAGATCAACTGCAGTCGGTCCTGGAGACCCTCTCCGAGCGCGAAGCCGGGGTAGTACGGCTGCGCTTCGGACTTACGGACGGCCAGCCCCGGACCCTCGACGAGATCGGGCAGGTCTACGGCGTGACGCGCGAGCGCATCCGCCAGATCGAGTCCAAGACGATGTCAAAGTTGCGCCACCCCAGCCGTTCCCAGGTGTTGCGCGACTACCTCGACTGAGATCGGGCGGGTCGCAACACATTCAGGGCCGTCATGTCAGGCGATCGCCGGCTGGTGACGTCCGACTCCGAATTCGAGTCGGTGGTGGGATATTCGCGGGCGGTCCGGGTCGGGCCGCTGGTGTCGGTGGCCGGGACGACCGGCACCGGGCCCGCGGGTGATATCGCCGCCCAGGCCCGAGACGCCTTGCGCCGCATCGAGATTGCGCTGCAGCAGGCGGGGGCGTCGCTCGCCGATGTCGTCCGCACCCGGATCTACGTGACGGACATCTCGCGCTGGCGCGAGGTCGCGGCGGTGCATGCGGACGTGTTCGGCGCGATACGTCCTGCGGCCACGATGGTCGAAGTGTCCGCGCTGATCGCGCCCGGGTTGCTGGTTGAGATCGAAGCCGACGCCTACGTCGATGCGAGCGGCGGAAAGCGGCCGTCCGGCGCCGGCGGGTAGGCGGTGACCCTGATCACGGCGCCCACGGGCAACGGACCATACAGATGCGGGAACAGCATCGACTCCGGATCCGTTGTCACCCCTGGCTCCCAACGCACGGGAGAGTCCAGCAGGGCCGGGTCGATGTGCAGCAGTACCAAATCGGCACGGCCGCGGTAGAGGCGGTTGGCCGGCAGGTGCACCTGCTCCGGCGCGGACAGGTGGATGAAGTCGGCACCCGCGGCGGGTCGGATTTCACCGTCGCGCTGAGCCCCCGACCATTCCTCGGTTCCGCACAGATGCACCAGCAGATCAGGAGAAGACGTCACGCTCGAACATTTTAGAAAGTTCGCCGAAACCAAACGTTTACAGGTTATGAGAAACGACACACCTGGTAACGATCGGGGAACAACGCGAAAACCGTATACGTCTGAGAGAGTAGATAAAAGCAGAACGGAGAAGCCATGAATGCAACTCTGACCAGTCCCGAGCTAACCAGAGCAGACCGTTGCGATCGCTGCGGTGCTGCAGCTCGAGTCCGCGCCAAGCTGCCTTCTGGAGCTGAGCTCCTCTTCTGCCAGCATCACGCCAACCAGCACGAGGCGAAGCTCGCCGAGCTGGCCGCCGTGATCGAGGTCAGCGAGAGCTGAACCAGTCGGACTCACCCGCCGCCAATATGGGCGGCGCGAGCAGTTATGCGTGATGCTGGGATGGTATGAGCGATCAAGTCGCGAAGCCGTCCCGTCATCACATCTGGCGAATCAGTCTGAGGACCCTTTCGAAGAGCTGGGACGACTCGATCTTCTCGGAGTCGGCGCAGGCCGGCTTCTGGTCGGCGCTGTCGCTGCCGCCCCTGTTGCTCGGGCTGCTGGGGACCTTGGCCTACGTGGCGCCGCTGTTCGGTCCGGACATGCTCCCCAGCATCGAACGCCAGGTGATTTCGACCGCGCACAGCGTGTTCTCCCAGAGCGTGGTCAACGAGATCATCGAACCCACGATCCGTGACATCGCGAGCAACGCGCGCGGGGAGGTCGTGTCGCTGGGCTTCCTGATCTCGCTGTGGGCGGGGTCCTCGGCCATATCGGCGCTCGTCGATTCCGTGGTCGAGGCGCATGACCAGACGCCGTTGCGCCATCCGGTGCGACAGCGGCTGTTCGCCTTATTCCTCTACGTAATGGGATTGATCGTCGCGGTCGCGACTGCGCCGTTAGTCGTGCGCGGACCGCGCAAGATCGGTGAACACATCCCGATCAGCCTGGCCAACGTGCTGCGCTACGGCTACTACCCGGCGTTGATCCTCGTCCTGACGTGCGGGGTGGTGATCTTGTACCGGGTGTCGCTGCCGGAACCGCTGCCGACGCATCGCCTGATCTTCGGAGCGGCGCTGGCCACCGCGGTCTTCGTGATCGCCACCCTGGGCCTGCGTATCTATCTGCAGTGGATCACCAGCACCGGCTACACCTACGGCGCGTTGTCCACGCCGATCGCGTTTTTGCTGTTCTCGTTCTTCGGCGGCTTCGCGATCATGATCGGCGCTGAACTCAATGCCGCCATTCAAGAAGAATTTCCGGCGCCCCGCACGCACGCGCACCGGCTGCGCAGATGGCTGCTGTCGCGCTCGCCCGCGCTGGCGAAGGCGGCGGACACCCTGTCGAATCCCGTAACGACGAACCCCATCACCGCGCAACGCGACGTCGCGACGGTCGAACGGCCGAGTTGATCAGCCCTTCTTAAGCTGTTCGTAGATCTTCTTGCACTCCGGGCAGACGGGCGAGCCCGGCTTCGCGGCGCGGGTGACGGGAAAAACCTCACCGCACAGGGCCACCACGTGGTTGCCCATGACCGCGCTCTCGGCGATCTTGTCTTTCTTGACGTAATGAAAGTATTTCGGGGCATCGCTGCCGGTCCCGTCGTCGACGCGTTCGTCGGTATCGGTGCGCTCGATCGTCTGGGTCTGCATATCTGACATTGTGCACTGCTTGGCCCGCCGCGAACCGGTTGAGCCGGATTCGCTGCGGTGTGGGACAGTGGAGAATATGAAGCGCGGCTCCGATTTGGGGTTCGACGATGATGGCCGGCCAGTGCTCATCACCGGTGCCTCCATCTCATATGAGGAACAGCACCGCGCGCGCGTCCGTAAATACCTGACGCTGATGGCTTTCCGCATTCCGGCGCTCATCCTGGCCGCCCTCGCCTACGGCGCCTGGCACAACGGCCTCATCTCGCTGGCGATCGTGGCGCTGTCGATCCCGTTGCCCTGGATGGCCGTGCTGATCGCCAACGACCGGCCGCCGCGCAGCGCCGACGAGCCGCGGCGGTTCGACGATGCGCACCGGCGCACTCCCCTTTTCCCGAGCGCCGAACGCCCCGCGATCGAGCCGCGCCGTGACCCGCCGCCGGACTGGCCGCCCGGCCCGGCGGACGGAATCCATCACAACTAGCTTCCGCCGCGCGGTGATGACGAGGGCACTCGTCGTACTTCTCAGGACTTTCTCAGGTCGTCGGCACATTTGTGCACGTCAAGAGGTGTTAGATCGCAGATTGCTGGGAACTCTGAGCCCTGATCTGTCGTTGAACCTCATGACAGAACAAGCCGAACGGGAGGTCGCTATGGCGAACGCCAGCACGAGCAGATTTGATGGCGATCTGGATGCTCAAAGCCCCGCAGCGGATTTGGTGCGCGTATATCTGAACGGAATCGGTAAGACCGCCCTGCTCAACGCGGCGGGCGAGGTCGAACTGGCCAAGCGCATCGAAGCTGGGCTCTATGCAGAACATCTGCTGGAAACTCGTAAACGCCTCGGCGAGAACCGCAAACGCGACTTAGAGGCCATAGTTCGCGACGGCCAGGCAGCACGCCGCCACCTGCTGGAAGCGAACCTGCGGCTGGTGGTTTCGCTTGCCAAGCGGTACACGGGCCGCGGCATGCCGTTGCTGGACTTGATCCAGGAGGGGAACCTCGGACTGATCCGCGCGATGGAAAAGTTCGACTACACAAAGGGATTCAAGTTCTCGACCTACGCCACATGGTGGATCCGGCAGGCCATCACCCGCGGTATGGCCGACCAGAGCCGCACCATTCGGCTGCCCGTCCACCTGGTGGAGCAGGTCAACAAGCTGGCGCGCATCAAGCGCGAGATGCACCAGAACCTGGGGCGCGAGGCCACCGACGAGGAGCTTGCGGCCGAGTCCGGCATACCGGTCGACAAGATCAACGATCTGCTCGAGCACAGTCGCGACCCGGTAAGCCTGGACATGCCGGTCGGCTCGGAGGAAGAGGCCCCGCTGGGCGACTTCATCGAGGACGCCGAGGCGATGTCCGCGGAGAACGCGGTGATCGCCGAGCTGCTGCACACCGACATCCGCAGCGTGCTGGCCACCCTCGACGAGCGTGAGCACCAGGTGATCCGGCTGCGTTTCGGCCTGGACGACGGCCAGCCGCGCACGCTGGACCAGATCGGCAAGCTGTTCGGCCTGTCCCGCGAGCGGGTTCGTCAAATCGAGCGCGACGTAATGTCCAAACTCCGCAATGGGGAGCGTGCCGACCGGCTACGGTCATACGCGAGCTAAGCCTCCACAAGCCAGGTAGCAGTCAGTATGCCCGCCGCGTCTGCGGCGGGCATACTGCTTGACTAGGGAGCGTTACACCTATTCACGCAGCTGGCCAAGTAGACTCAGCGTCGATGGAAGGTGCTGAATGAACGACCTGGTTGACACCACCGAGATGTACCTGCGGACCATCTACGACCTCGAAGAAGAGGGCGTGACGCCGCTTCGTGCCCGTATCGCCGAGCGCCTCGATCAGAGCGGGCCGACTGTCAGCCAAACCGTCTCCCGCATGGAGCGTGACGGGCTGCTCCACGTCGCGGGCGACCGCCACCTGGAACTCACCGACAAGGGCCGCACGCTTGCCGTCGCCGTGATGCGCAAACACCGCCTCGCCGAGCGGTTGCTCGTCGACGTGATCGGTGTCCCCTGGGAAGAGGTGCACGCCGAGGCGTGCCGGTGGGAACACGTGATGAGCGAGGACGTCGAGCGGCGGCTGGTGAGGGTGCTCAACAACCCGACCACCTCCCCCTTCGGCAACCCGATCCCGGGCCTGTTGGAGCTGGGAGTGGGCCCCGAGTCGGACTCCGACGACGCCAATCTCGTCCGGCTTACCGAGCTGCCCGCCGGGGCGCCGGTGGCCGTGGTGGTCCGCCAACTCACCGAACACGTTCAGGGCGACATCGACCTGATCACCCGCCTCAAAGACGCCGGCGTCGTCCCCAACGCGCGCGTGACCGTCGAGACCGGAGCCGCCGGGGTGACCATCGTCATTCCGGGCCACGAGGACGTCACGCTGCCGCACGACATGTCCTACGCGGTCAAGGTCGAGAAGGTCTGACCGCTCACCGCTAGCACGCCCTGCGGCCGAACGGCCGTCGCGGCGGTATTCGGACACCGAACCGCTTGGCCAGCCGGTAGCCGGTGTGCGCCAGTTCGCGAATGTCCTCCGGCCGCAGGCCGGTCTGCAAGGCGATGTCCAGCATGCCCGCCATCCGGTGGTCGGGATCGCAGCGCAGCGCGGCCTCCAGCGACACCCCGGCAAGCGGCCCGTCGCCGCGCGCGTACGCGCTGAACGCGAGCAGCACCAACGCCTCCACCCGCCACGGCGCCGGCAGGGTGCGTGCCAGCATCGCCCACAACGTCTCGGCGTCGCCGGCGCCCTGGCCCACCGCGAGGGCGTACAGGATGTCGCGCACCTCGACATCGCCCAGCGCACAACCCAACTCGGCCACGTCGGCGTCGGCCAGCTGCTTGCCGGCCGCGACCCGGGCCGCGGCGGCCATGGCGCTCTCGACCTCGCGTCGGGCGCAGCCGACCGGGTCCGCGCGATGGGCGGCCTCGCGTCTGGCGGCCTGGTCGCACAGCGCGTCCCCCAGCTCGGCCGTGCGCACCGCGTCGTCGACCGCCATCACGGCCTGCAGGTCGGCGCGCCGGGGATAGAGCCGCCTGCCGTCGAGCACCGCCGCTGCGGCCAGCGGCGAGGCC
>NZ_JAFAUS010000142.1 GCF_019243155.1 Mycobacterium sp. | reverse complement strand
CGGGTGTTGATCACCTTCCCCGACGGGGGCGCGGCCTCGCCCGAACACAGCCAGACCATCGGCGCGGTGCGGCAGCGGATGACCCAGGCTCCCAACATCGTCTCGGTGTCACCGCCGCAGTTCGCCGAGGACAACAACAGCGCGCTGCTCTCGGCGGTGCTGTCGGTCGATCCCGAGGACATGCGCGCCCGGGAGACCGTCGGCTGGATGCGCGCGCAACTACCCAGGATTCCCGACGCGGGAAGCGCCCGCGTCGATGTCGGCGGCCCGACCGCGCTGATCAAGGATTTCGATGACCGGGTGTCGGCAACCGAACCGCTGGTGCTGGGCTTCGTCGCCCTGATCGCGTTCATCATGCTGCTGCTCTCGATCCATTCGGTGTTCTTGGCGCTCAAGGGCGTGCTGATGACGCTGCTGTCGGTCGCCGCGGCCTACGGAAGCCTGGTGATGGTGTTCCAGTGGGGCTGGCTGAAGGCTCTCGGCTTCGCCCAGATCACCTCGATCGACAGCACGGTTCCACCCCTGGTGCTCGCGATGACCTTCGGGTTGTCGATGGACTACGAGATCTTCCTGCTGACCCGCATTCGAGAACGCTTCCTGCACACCGGCAACACCCGCGATGCCGTCGCGTACGGGGTGAGCACCAGCGCCCGCACGATCACCAGCGCCGCGTTGATCATGATCGCGGTGTTCGTCGGCTTCGCGTTCGCCGGCATGCCGCTGGTGGCCGAGATCGGCGTCGCCTGCGCCGTCGCGATCGCGGTGGACGCCACGGTGGTGCGGTTGGTCCTGGTCCCCGCGCTGATGGCGATGTTCGCGCAATGGAACTGGTGGCTGCCCTCGTGGCTGCGCCGCATCCTGCCGTCGGTCGATTTCGACAGGCCGCTGCCGGCGGTCGACCTCGGTGACGTGGTCATCATCCCCGACGACATCTCGGCGGTGACCGCGCCCAGCGCCGATCTGCGGATGGTGATCAAGTCGGCCGCGAAGTTCAAGCACCTGGCGCCCGATGCGATCTGTGTGACGGACCCGCTCGCGTTCACCGGTTGCGGGCGCTCCAGCAACCGCGGCCTGGATCCCGGCCAGATTCCCCACCAGGTCGACCTGACCGACGAGCCGGTACCGGTAGGCGTTGCCTCCTCCGAGGCCAAGAACGGCACCAACGGTCACCCCGCTCCGGCGGCCAAGAAACGCGTCGGCGCCCTCGCGGCCCGCAACGGCATCGCGAAAGCCATCTCCGGCTCGGACCGCCCCGTCCATCCGGTGACGCTGTGGCGGGGGCGCCTGTCCGTCGCGATCGACGCGCTGCAGGCAGACAAGGCGAAGACGGCCAGCCGTCGACCGCGATACGAACGGCGCTGCCCCGTGGAAACCACCAACGTGCAGCTGCCCACGGGTGACCGGTTGTTGGTCCCGACCGGCGCGGAAGCTCTGCGCCTCAAGGGCTACCTGATCATGTGCCGTAACAGTCGACGCGATTACGCCGACTTTGCCAATATGGTCGATTCGTTGGAGCCCGAGACTGCCGCGCTGGTCCTGGCCGGAATGGACAGGTATTACTGTTGTGAATCATCCGGGCGGCAGTTGATTGCCACCCAGCTGGTGCGTCGACTCGCAGATCCGAAACCTGACGATTCCGCCGACGACCAGGGGTCCGAAGCCGAAGCCGCCTCGGACTGGGAAGGCATCAGGCAGCGCTGCCTGTCAGTGGCCGTAGCGATGCTGGAGGAGGCGAG
Organism: Mycobacterium sp.; assembly: GCF_019243155.1. GTDB lineage: Bacteria > Actinomycetota > Actinomycetes > Mycobacteriales > Mycobacteriaceae > Mycobacterium. Next base: position 6,757 of record NZ_JAFAUS010000142.1, on the reverse strand, counting down.
GTGACGTTGGCATCCGACCGACGCCCCGCGCCGCCGCCGCAGCGGCCGGTTCCCGAACAACGACAGCGCGATACTGGGCCTTCAGAAGCCCCCCCGGACACCGATCAGCCGGTGGAATTCTGGCCGACCTCCGCGATCCGTTCGGCATTGCAGGGCGGGGACATTGCCACCTGGAAGCGCATTGCCGCCGCCCTCAAACGCGACCCCTACGGCCGAACGGCCCGCCAGGTGGAGGAAGTCCTGGGCGGCACCCGGCCCTACGGCATCGCCAAGGCGCTGTGGGAGGTCTTGGAGCGTGCCCGCACCCACCTGGAAGCCAACGAACGCGCCGAGGTGGCGCGCCATGTGGGACTGCTGATCGATCGATCGGGCCTGCCCCAGCCGGAATTCGCCTCCCGCATCGGGGTCACCGCCGAGGAACTGGCCAGCTACCTCGACGGCAGCATCAGCCCGACGGCCGCACTGATGATCCGGATCCGTCGACTGTCGGATCGGTTCGTCAAGGTGAAGTCGTCGCGTTCCGCCGACTCCAACTGACCGTCTCACCTGATCGGCAGCACCTCGGCGACCAGCCAGTCGCTGCCGCGCTTGGTCAGCGTCACCCGCAGTGCCGGGGCCACCCGGCTGGGCTGTTGTCCCGGCGCGGTCTGGGTCACCCGCAGCACCACCGCCACCACCGCGGCCGACGGACCGAGGGCCTCGACTCCGGCTGACAGCGTGGCGGCCTGTGCCGTGACGTTGTGTTGTGCCAGCTCGGCGCTGGACTTGTTGTACTCCTCTTTGAACGAGGCGGCGTGCTCCGGAACGATCATCGCCGTGGCCCGGTCGATGGAGGTGTCCGCCGAATTCGGCGTGAACGACGCCATCGCCTCCGCCATCCCGGTGGCAACCTGAACGACCTTTCGGGAGTCGTCGGTGAAGTCGTTGTCCGAGCGCGTCCAGTGCGTGTAGCCGGTCAGCACCGCCGCCGTCAGCGCGGCCGTGCAGAGCAGGACGACGGCCAACCGCAGTCCCGGCGCGTCGTCGTCGGTGCCGACGGTGACCGAGTCGCGGCGCAGCAGCCAGAAGTTGACGCCGACCCCCTCCACGATCAGCAAGATCAGAACCGAGCACGCCGACACCCACCACAGCGGCCAACCGAGCACCACCCCGATCGCCAGCAGCGCGGCGATCGCGGCCAACGGGGCCACGACGTCGAAGGCGAAGAGCCGCCACAGGTTTCTCATCGGATGGATTCCAGCCCGGAGATCATCAGCTTCCCGTCCACGTTGGACACGTCAAGCCGCAGGTTCCAGTGCACCGTTTGCGGCTTGGCGCCGGCGTTTTCGCTCACCGAGGTCGCGATCAGCATCACCGAGTCCAACCGGCTGGCGAACGCCGGCAACTTGGTGGTAACCACCGACCGCGAGACGCCGGGCTGGGTGTCGAGGTCGTGGTGCACCGTTTCGATCGCGACCGCGTCGATCCGGCCTGCGCTCTTCGACTGCAGTTTCTCCACCACCTGCTTGTAGGGCTGCATGGCCGCGTCGAAATCGGTGTTGAGCTCCCCGACCGTCCCGTCATGCAGCCGCTGCAGGCTGGCGTCGATGTTGGCGCTGTTCATGTTGATCAGCACGCCCGTCCAGCCGGCAGCGGTCTGCATGACGCGGGTCAGGTAGCCGCGCTCGGCGGTCGCGTCGCGGTGAGCGGACCAGATGACGGCGGCAAGGACGACGGCGGCCACCGACAGCACGCCGAGGACGGCCGACGCGATGCCGTAATTTGAGAAAACCTCGCCCTCCGGCTCGTCCTCGTCGGGCTCTGCGTCCTGATCGGTGTCCTGGTCGGGCTCTAAGTCAGAATCCGGCTCGGGATCTTCGCGGCTCTCTGGCTCGGTTTGCTCGCCGTCGGACATGGCCCGATCGTTGCACCCGGGAAAGATGGAAGGATGGCGGGGTGACGAATGAGACCATCCGCTCGGGCATCGACCTGAGCTACATCGATGCGAACATCCGCCCCCAGGACGACCTGTTCGGTCACGTCAACGGCCACTGGCTGGCGGAATACGACATTCCTGCGGACCGGGCTACCGACGGGGCCTTCCGGCACCTCTACGACCAGGCCGAAGAGCAGGTGCGTGATCTGATCGTCGAAGCCAGCGAGCAGGCCGCCCAGAGCAACGGGGCGGGCAACGACGCCCAACGCATCGGCGACCTCTACGCCAGCTTCCTCGACGAGGACACCGTCGAACGCCGGGGTCTGCAGCCCCTGCTCGACGAAGTGGCCTCCATTGACGGGGCCGCCGACGCCGCGGCGCTGGCCGCGACGCTCGGGGCCCTGCAGCGCACCGGGGTGGGCGGCGGCGTCGCGATGTACGTCGACACCGACTCCAAGAACTCCGCCCGTTACCTCGTGCACTTCACGCAATCCGGCATCGGGCTGCCCGACGAGTCGTACTTCCGCGACGAGCAGCACGCCGCGGTGCTCGCCGCATACCCGGGACACATCGCGCGGATGTTCGGCCTGGTCTTCGGCGGGGACTCCGAAAGCCACTCCGAGACTGCCGCCCACATCGTGGCGCTGGAGACCAAACTGGCCGCCGCGCACTGGGACGTCGTCAAGCGCCGCGACGCCGACCTCACCTACAACCTGCGTACCTTCGCCGAGCTGCAGTCCGAGGGCGAGGGCTTCGACTGGACCGGCTGGGTCAACGCGCTCGGCAGCCAAACTCCGGACGTTGCGGAAGTGATTGTGCGCCAACCCGATTACCTCACTGCATTCGCCGGGTTGTGGGCGAGCGAAGACCTCGAGGACTGGAAGGCGTGGGCGCGGTGGCGGGTCATCCGCGCCCGGGCGCCCTGGCTGACCGACGCCCTGGTTGCGGCGGACTTCGACTTCTACGGCCGCCTGCTGACCGGCACCGAGGAGATCCGGGACCGCTGGAAGCGGGCGGTGTCGCTGGTGGAGAATCTGATGGGCGATGCCGTCGGAAAGCTTTACGTGGAGCGGTATTTCCCGCCGGGCGCCAAGGCCCGCGTCGACGCGCTGGTGGCGAATCTGCAAGCCGCTTACCGGCTCAGCATCAGTGACCTGGACTGGATGACACCGGACACCCGGGAGCGGGCCCTGACCAAGCTCGGCAAGTTCACCGCCAAGGTCGGCTACCCGAAGAAGTGGCGTGACTACTCCAAGCTGGTGATCGACCGCGGCGACCTGTACGGCAACTATCAGCGCGGGTACGCCGTCAGCCACGACCGCGAGCTTGCCAAGCTCGGTGGCCCGGTGGACCGCGACGAGTGGTTCATGACGCCACAGACGGTCAACGCCTACTACAACCCGGGGATGAACGAAATCGTCTTCCCGGCAGCCATTTTGCAGCCGCCCTTCTTCGACGCCGACGCCGACGACGCCGCCAACTACGGCGGGATCGGTGCGGTGATCGGACACGAGATCGGCCACGGCTTCGACGACCAGGGCGCCAAGTACGACGGCGACGGTAACCTGATCGATTGGTGGACCGACGCCGACCGCACCGAATTCGGCGCTCGCACAAAGGCTCTCATCGAGCAGTACGAGGCGTACACGCCGAGGGAACTCGCCGAGAACCACCACGTGAACGGAGCGTTCACCGTCGGGGAGAATATCGGCGACCTGGGTGGGCTATCGATCGCGCTGCTGGCCTACCAGTTGTCGCTGAGCGGGGAGCCAGCTCCGGTCATCGACGGCCTCACCGGCGTGCAGCGCGTGTTCTACGGCTGGGCGCAGGTGTGGCGGACCAAATCCCGTGAGGCGGAAGCGGTCCGGCGGCTGGCGGTCGATCCGCACTCGCCGCCGGAGTTCCGCTGCAACGGCGTCATCCGCAACATGGACGCGTTCTACGAGGCCTTCGACGTCGCCGAAGACGACAAGCTGTTCCTGGGCCCGGACAGCCGCGTCAAGATCTGGAACTGATCCCCGCGAGCGCCTCGATGCGCGCCGGCACGTGCTTGTGCCAGGGCGTCCCCGCGTAGGAGTCTCGCCAACCGGTGGACGTCAGCGCGTTCGGGGCGACGCCCGGGATGACGGTGCGCCCATCGGTGTCGATGTAGTCGAGCCCGAAACCGTTGGGCAGCGCGGCATGTCCGGGAAGCATCGTCTCGGTGATCTCGATCGTCGCCTCGGCGCTGCCCGCGGCCGTGGTGATTCGCGCCCGGCAGCCGTCGACAAGCCCGAGGTTCTGAGCGTCCTCGACGCTGACCCGCAGCGCCCCGTCCGCGTCGCGTTTACGCCAGGACGGGTCGCGGAATATGTCGTTGGCGGTGTAGGCGCGCCGCTCGCCCACCGATAAGACGATGGGCAACTCCGACGTGGTCAGCAGCAGCGCCGCGGCGGCGAGTCCCCGTAATTCGTCCAGCATTTCGGGGATTTCCAGCGCGATCTTGTGATCGGCGTGGCTGATCAGAGCGAAGTCATCGGCGTAGTCGTGCGCGGTGAACACGACTCCCGACGGGCTGTTCAGGATGGCGTCGAACAGCGCGTTGCCGTCGACATGACCGGCCCGTCGCACGGCCTCGGGGTACGTCATCGCGGTCTTCTGGGCCAGCCCCCACACCGCGGCCGCTCCGGCCATTCCGTCGGGCAGTGTCGGGCCGAGCGTTTCATAGAGCACGTACGGCACCAGGCGCGCCATCGTCGGATTGCCGCTCACCGCGGTGAGAAACGCTTCGGCATATGCTTCGCGGCCCTGTTGGGCGGCCTCCCGAAGCGGCCGCAGATCGGCCTCGTCGATGATACCGAGCGCCCGCACCAGCCGGGTCCAGATCTCCGGCTCGGGCAGCGTTCCCGGTAGCGGTTTGAGCAGCGGCCGACGCAGGTGAAAGCCGTTGTGCGGGAACTCGAAATTGAAGAAGGTGGCTTCGGTCTTCTCGTATTGGGACGCCGCGGGCAGCACGTAGTGGGCCAGGCGGGCGGTCTCGGTCATCGCGACATCAACGACGACCATCAGCTCCAGCGATTGAAACGCCTCCCGGCAGGCTGTCGAGTCGGCCAGCGAATGGGCGGGGTTCGCGCTTTCGACGATCATCGCCCGGAACCGGTCCGGATGGTCGGTGAGGATCTCCTCGGGCACCACGTTGGACGGGATCAGGCCCGCGATGATGGGCGCGCCGGTGACGGGCGTGCGCCCCGAAACGGTGCTGAACAACGACGCCAGCGACGAATGCAGGTGCTGGCCGCCTTTTTTCGCGAAGTTGCCGGTGAGGATCCAGAGCAGCTTGTTCAGGTAGGAACTGAGCGTGCTGTTGGGCGCCTGCTGAATTCCCAGGTCTTCGAATACCGCGACGCTCGCGGCCGTGCCGATACGCCGCGCCGCAGCCCGCAACAGCTCCTCGTCCACCCCACAACGCAGCGCGTACTCACGGATCGGGACGTCACGCAGCGCGTCTCGCACGGGGTCGACGCCGTGCACATGCTCGGCGAGAAATGCTTCGTTGCAGAGGTTTTCCTGTACCAGGACCGCCGCCAACGCGGCCAGGCACCAGGCGTCGGTGCCGGGCCGCACCCGCAGATGGAAGTCCGACATCTTGGCGGTGTCGGTGACAACGGGATCGATGACGATCATCGACCGCGCCGGGTCCTTGGCGATCTCATTGAGCACCACCCGGGCCCGGGGAAAGCTCTGCGACATCCACGGGTTCTTCCCGATGAACACCGAGACTTCGGCGTGCTCGAATTCACCCCTGGTGTGACCGCCGTAAAGCTGCCCGTCGACCCAGGCTTCACCGGTCTTCTCCTGCGCCAAGGCATTTGATCGGTATTTCGATCCGAGTGCCTTCAGGAAGGCGCCGCTGTATGCCCCGCCCAGGTGATTGCCCTGCCCGCCGCCACCATAGTAGAAGATCTTGTCCCCGCCGTACGTGTCGCGGATATGCTTGAATCCCTCGGCGATCTCGACAATCGCTGTGTCCCAATCGATTTCCTCGTAGCTGCCGTCCGCGCGGCGGCGCAGCGGAGAGGTCAGCCGGGCGCGACTGTTCTGATAGTGGTCCAGCCGCAGCGCCTTGTTGCAGGTGTAGCCCTGCGATGCCGGATGCGCCTTGTCACCCCGGATGCGGGCCAGCCGACCCTCTTCGACCTGGACGACGATGCCGCAGTTGCATTCACAGAGGATGCATGCGGTGGACTGCCACGCACTGGTCATCTCGGGGTGTCCCTTCTCTAGGCGTGAGCGCCCTCTGCCATCAGCAGCGCACGCAACTGGCGGTGAACGACGTCGAGCGGCGTCAGGTCGCGGCGCACCCGGGCGAGCACAATCGCGCCCTCGAGAGCGCTGGTCGCCAGCACAGACAACTCGCGTGCCCGCTCCCCCGGTATTCCGTCGGCGATGAAGCGCGCGGCGATCCGGTCGGTCCAGCGATCGAACACCGCCGCCGCGCGGTCGACCACCGGGGCCGTCCGTTCGCGGTCGCGTTCCTCGCCGGCCTCGACGGAGACCGCCACGATGGGGCAGCCCGCGCGGAAGTCGCTTTTGAGCAACTGACGGCGGTACTTGTCGATCAGGGTGTCCAGTAGCTGCAGGCTCGCATCGGCCCCGTCGATGATGGCCGCCACGTGCTCGCCCGCGTAATCGACCGCCTCGCAGAGCAATTGCGTGCGTCCGCCCGGGAAGTAGTGATAGGCGGACCCGCGAGGCGCGCCACTGTGGTCCAGAACGTCGGAGATCGCGGTGGCATGCGCGCCGCGCTCCCGGATCAGCAGCGCGGCCGAGACGACCATCCGCTCGCGTGGACTCGGCATCGCC
>NZ_JAFAUS010000065.1 GCF_019243155.1 Mycobacterium sp. | reverse complement strand
GCGATCTGCGCGGTGAGTCCGGCACTGTGGATGTCCTCCGGCGCGACCGCGCCCGGGGCGTTCGACGGGGGCGACGACTTCGCCGCCAACTCGGTGTTCGGAATGCCGGCGCTGGCGTCGATTCCGATCCGGGTGGATTGCGGCGACAGCGATCCGTTTTACGCTGCGACAAAGCAGTTCATCGCTCAACTGCCCAATCCGCCGGCCGGCGGTTTCTCACCGGGTGGGCACAACGCGGAGTTTTGGAGTTCACAACTGCCATCCGAGCTCACCTGGATGGCGCCGCTCCTGACGGCCTGAGCGCTACGCTCGCGGACGTGAGCACGCCTTTCGGTTGGAGCTTCCCCTACGCCTGGCCGCGCAAGCCAATCCTTGCGCAAAATGTTGTGTGCACATCGCAACCGCTGGCCGCCCAGGCAGGTCTTCGCATGCTCGCCGAAGGCGGCAGCGCGGTGGACGCGGCCATCGCCACCGCCATCACCCTCACCTTGGTGGAGCCGGTATCCAACGGCATCGGCTCGGATGCCTTCGCCATCGTGTGGGATGGGCGGCGGTTGCACGGATTGAACGCTTCGGGCCGCTCGCCCGCGGCCTGGACGCCGGAATACTTTGGCGGCGAGGCCATTCCCGCGCTCGGCTGGAATTCGGTGACCGTGCCTGGCGCGGTGTCGGCGTGGGCCGAACTGCACGCCAAGTTCGGAAAGCTCCCCTTCGAACGCCTCTTTGAACCCGCAATCTCCTACGGCCGCAACGGCTTTCTGGTCTCGCCGACCGTCGCCGAGCAATGGGCGGCGCAGGTACCGCTGTTCGAACATCAGCCGGGGTTCGCGCAAGCGTTCCTGCCCGGCGGGCGAGCGCCGAAAGCCGGTGAGCTGTTTACGTTTGCCGATCATGCGGCCACACTGGAGAAGATCGCCGCAACCAACGGCGAGGCGTTTTACCACGGGGAACTAGCCGACCGACTCGAGGCGCACTCGTCGGCCAACGGTGGCGCGATGCGGGCCGGCGACCTCGCGGCGCACCACGCCGACTGGGTAGGCACGATCGAAGGCAGTTACCGCGGCTACACCGTCCACGAGATTCCGCCCAACGGCCAGGGGATCGTGGCGCTGATCGCGCTGGGCATTCTGGAACAGTTCGACATGGCATCGCTGCCGGTGGATTCGGCGGACAGTGTGCACCTGCAGATCGAGGCGCTGAAGCTGGCATTCGCCGATGCCCAGGCCTACGTCGCCGATGCCGACTACATGCCGATGCGCCCGGAAAGCTTGCTGGACAACGAATACCTGAAGCAACGTGCGGCATTGATCGATCGCAATCGGGCGAAGTCGGCGGCCGCCGGCACGCCCCGTGGCGGAACGGTGTACCTGACGGCCGCTGACGCCGCGGGCGTGATGGTGTCGATGATCCAGTCGAACTACATGGGGTTCGGATCCGGCGTGGTGGTGCCGGGCACCGGCATCGCGCTGCAGAACCGCGGCACGGATTTCTCTGCGGTCCAAGGACATCCGAATCTTGTCGGGCCGAACAAGCGCCCCTACCACACGATCATCCCGGGCTTTGTCACCAAGGACGGCGCCCCGGTGATGAGCTTCGGCGTCATGGGCGGCACGATGCAGCCCCAGGGGCACGTGCAGGTGATGGTGCGCATCGCCGACCACGGCCAGAACCCGCAGGCGGCGTGCGACGGCCCACGGTTTCGATGGGTGCAGGGGTTGCAGGTCAGCTGTGAAAAGTGTTTCCCGAGTGCAACTCTGGACGAGCTCCGGCAACGCGGACATGATTTGGTCGCCGTCGACGACTACAACCAGTTCGGCAGCTGCCAGGCGATCTGGCGCCTGGACGACGGCTACTTCGCGGCCAGCGATCCCCGCCGGGACGGCCAGGCCGCCGCGTTCTAGACGTGGATCTTTCCTTCGGCGGCCAGCAACCCGATGTCACCGCGGAAATGGCTGCCCGGCAACCGGATTGAGCGCAGCACGTCGTAGGCTTTCTCTCGCGCCGCGGACAGGTCGGCGCCCGTGCCAACCACCGACAGCACGCGACCGCCCGACGAGACGACCTCGCCGTCGCCGCGCAGCGCCGTTCCCGCATGCAGCACCGCGTCGGCCTCGGATCCGACGACGACGTCGCCGACACGTGGACGCCCGGGATAGTTTTCGGCGGCGAGCACCACCGTCACGGCCGAGCCTTCCTGCCAGCGCAACTCGCCGAAGTCGGCCAGTGTGCCGGTGGCCGCGGCATGCAGCAGTTGCCCGAGCGGGGACTCCAGCAATGCCAGCACGGCCTGGGTCTCGGGATCACCGAAGCGGCAGTTGAATTCGACCACCGCGGGCCCCTTGCCGGTGATCGCGAGGCCTACGTACAGCAATCCGCTGAACGGACTTCCGCGCTGAACCATTTGGGCCGCAACGGGTTCGACGATGTTGTCGACTATGTCGCGGTAGACCGCTTCGGGCAGCCAGGACACCGGCGCATAGGCGCCCATACCGCCGGTGTTGGGCCCGGTGTCCCCCTCCCCGACGCGCTTGAAATCCTGCGCGGGCAGCAGCGGCACCACGGTTTGGCCGTCGACGACGCAGAACAACGACACCTCGGGGCCGTCCAGAAAGGACTCCAGCAGCACCGGGTGGCCGGCTTCGAGCAGCCCGGCGGCGTGGGCCCGCGCGGCGATGCGGTCCGCGGTGACAACCACGCCTTTGCCGGCGGCCAGTCGGTCGTCCTTCACCACCCAGGCGGGTTCGTTCACCGCAGGCCCGAATCGGTCCAGGGCGGCATCTAAATGCGCGGGGTTGTCCACAATTTCGCTGGTCGCGGTGCGCACGCCCGCCGCGGCCATGACTTCTTTGGCGAACGCCTTGGAGCCTTCGATCTGGGCCGCGTCCTTGCTCGGCCCGAAACAGGCGATGCCGGCGGCCCGCACGGCGTCGGCCACCCCCAGGACCAGCGGCACCTCAGGACCGATGACCACCATGTCCGCCCGGACCTCACGCGCCAGGGCGACAACGTCCTCGCCCGAGGTGATGTCGACGTCGTGCTGTTCGGCCATCCGGGCGGTTCCGGCATTGCCCGGGGCGATTGCTAGGCCCGTGACCTGCGAGTCTTTGCGGAGCGCCAGGAGCAGCGCATGTTCACGGGCACCGGAACCGATCACCAGGACGCGCACGACACGTCAGAGTAGCCGGGCAAAACGCCGGACGCGCACAGCACCCGCCTTCTACAGGATTTTCTCCAGCAGACCTTTGAGATCCTTGCGCTGCGCGACGGTGAGGCGCCCCAGACGCTTGTTGAATTCGTCGGACAGCAGCGCCATACCGTCGGTCGCGGCTCGACGCCCGGCCGCGGTGAGCAACAGCCGGTGACGTCGCAGGTCTGATGCGTCAATTTCGCGGCGCACGAATCCCGCCGCCTCGAGCCGTTTCAGGTAGGCCGTCACCGTCGCCTTGGGCATGCTCAGCGTCGTGGCCAGCTCCGCCGGGTAGGGGTGCTCGTCGATCTCCGCAAGCAGGAAAAGCTCCTTGGACTCCAGGCCCAGCGCGCAGATGTCGGCCTCGGCGCAGGAGATGACCGACAGCAGCACCCGGTAGTTCAACGACCAGATCTTGGCCGCATCGATTGCAGGCATCGACTTGCCAGATCGTTCAGAAGTGAACTAGTTTGGAGCAGAACAAGTACATAATCGAACAACTTACCAGAAAGTGGCCACCATGCCTCTGGATCAGTACGTGACACTCGGACGCTCCGGCCTGCGCGTCAGCCCCCTGTGCCTCGGCGCGATGACTTTCGGTGAAGATCTCGGCTGGGGAACCAGTGTCGAAGAATCCCAACAGATCATCGATCGATACATCGAGCTCGGCGGCAACTTCATCGATACCGCCAACTTCTACACCCGAAGCCATTCCGAGAAGATCATCGGCGATCACATCGGGCGCCACGCCGCGAAGCGCGACCGCTTGGTGATCGCCACCAAATTCAGCGGCAACCTATATCCGGGCGACCCCAACGGCGGTGGGTCGGGCCGCAAATCACTGATCAGCGCCTGCGAGAACTCGCTGCGGCGGCTGCAGACCGACTACATCGACCTCTACTGGCTGCACATCTGGGACAAGAACACCCCGATCGAGGAGACGATGGCCGCACTCGACGACCTCGTCCGGGCCGGAAAGGTGCGCTATATCGGCGTCTCGGACACCCCGGCATGGAAGATCGCGCAGGCCAACCTGATTGCCCGCTTCCGCGGCTGGTCGAGTTTCGTCGGCCTGCAGATCGAGTACTCGCTGCTCGAGCGCACCGTCGAACAAGAGCTGGCTCCGATGGCGAGCGAGTTCGGCTTGGGGATCACGCCGTGGTCGCCGCTCAAAGGCGGCGTGCTCAGCGGCAAGTACACCCGGAGCAACGCCGGCCAGCACAGTGCCGACCGCGGCGCGATGGTCGACGCATTCCTCAACGAGAAGACCTACGCGCTGATCGATGAGCTGGAGATCATCGCCAAGGCGCACGAGACGAACGTCGCCAGTGTCGCGTTGGCCTGGGTGCGCGCGCAGGCCGCCGTCTCGTCGGTCATCATCGGGGCGCGCCGGCTCTCGCAGCTGGACGACAACGTTCGCGCCGTCGACGTGCATCTCAGCGCAGACGAATTGGACCGGCTCAACGCGCTGACCAAACCGAGGTTCGGGTTCCCGCACAACATGCTGGAGATGGCCCCGGGCATCATCAACGGCGGAACGTCGATCAACGGAGTCTCCGGGCCGATCTCCGAATACGTTATGCCGGAAGGCGTTAAGCCCTTTTGAGCGTCAGCGACTTTCGACCAATTGTCCTTTTCAAACTCGACTATCAGCGCTAACCGTCACTCTTCCCCGAGTGCATCTTTAGCGCACCCTCGACGTTGGCCTTCTTGTCCTCACGGGCGCCCTTCGCGGCGGCCTTCTTGCGCTTGGCGACGACCGTGTCGACCGCCCCGTTAAGTGCCGAACCCAGCGGGAAGCCAAGGTAATGCGTCAGGAAGACTGCCATCTCCTTGAGTTCGGTCTCGGAGAGTTCCCCGTTGAGCAGCGCGGCATTGATCTGAATCTCGGCCAGGTCGCGATTGCCGACCGCGGTCACGGCCGTCAGCGTCATGATGCGCTTGTCGCGCATCGACAACCCCGGCCGGGTCCAGATGCTGCCGAACAGGTGATCGACGGTCAGGTCGAAGTACGCATCGCCCTCGATGTTGGGCATCTCCCAGCCGTAGACCTCGTTCATCTTCTCGAGGCCCTTGCGGCGCAGCTCGTCCATTACGACTCATTCTCCTTGTGCGGTACGCCGAGTCCGGCGGCCAGTCGTTCGTACGCAAGCTGGGCCAGCGGCAGGTCGACCGACACCGCCTCGCCCAGGGCCAGCGCCAGGCTCAAGTCCTTCTCGCCCAGCCCGCGGGCGTGCACGAAGGACTGATACAGGAAGTTGTCCGGCTCAATGTCTTTCATGTCGTCGCGCACCATGATCGCACCCGGACCACTGGTGAGTGCATCGGTGTGGCGCACCACCCGGCCCAGGGTCTGCAGGTCCAGGCCGGCCGCCTCGGCCAGCTTCATGGCCTCGCAGGCCGCGGCGTACGAGGTGAACGTCAACATGTTGCGGGCCAGCTTCATTCGGGTTCCCGCACCCGGCTCACCGGCGTGGACGACCACCGACGCCCAGTGTTTGAATGCCGGCTTGATCCGCTCGTACACCTCGCGCTCGGCACCCACCATGGTGGCGAGTTCGCCCTTGGCGGCAGCAGCGGCCCCTCCACTGACGGGCGCGTCGACGATGTGAATGCCCTGCGGTTTCAGCGCGCCTGCCAGTTCGACGGCGGTGGTGTCGCTGATGGTCGAGTGGATCGCGATCACCGTGCCGGGCTTCGTGTGGGCGGCCAACTCACCGACGACCTCGCGCACCTGGGCGTCGTTGAGCACGGTGATGTGGATGATGTCGGCGGCGGCGATGTCGGCAACGCTGTCGGCCACGCCGGCGCCCTTTTCGATCAGCGGCGTCATCGCCTCGGTCCGAATGTCGTAAACCGTTATCCCACCCGGCCATTCGGTCATCTTCGTGGCCATAGGCGCGCCCATGTTGCCCAGTCCGATGTAGCCCAGCTTGAGATCGCTAGTCATGAGCGGAAGATCTGTCCGCCGTCGACGTTGAAGATCTGTCCGGTGATCCAGGACGCCTCGTCCGACAGCAGGAACAGACACATACCGACGAGGTCCTCGGGTTGTCCCATGCGCGACAACGGAATTCCCTTGACGATGTCGGCAACCATCTCCTGCGGCGTGGTGGTGCGGTTGGCCTCGGTATCGATGGGGCCGGGCGCGATCGCGTTGATCCGGATATTCTGGCCCCCGAGTTCGGTGGCCAGCTGCTGGGTGAGTCCGTTGATCCCAACCTTGGCCAACCCGTAGAAGTTCGAGTACAGCCATGCCGCGGTGGAAGACTGGTTGATGATCGCTCCGCCACCACGTTTGGCCATCTTCTTGTAGACCGCGCGGGTGCACCACAGCGCACCATCGAGGTTCACGCTCATGAACTTCTTGTAGTACTCGGGGTCGACGGTAATCAGGAAATCGAGCTTCATGCCGCCGAAGATGGCCGCGTTGTTGACGAGGTAGTCGATGCCGCCGAACTCGGCCAGCGTGCGGTCAGCCATCTCCTTGGCCGAAGCCGGATCCGACACGTCGACAGGCAGCGCCAGCGCGGTACCGCCCTCACCCTTGATCCCATCGGCCACCTTCTCGGCACCCGCCACGTTGATGTCGGCCACCACGACGGCGGCGCCCTCGCGGGCCAGCGCCTCGGCGTACGCCTGGCCGATGCCGCCACCGGATCCGGTGACGATGGCGACCTTGTTCTCGAATCTCATGCTCTCAAGCTCCTCTGGTTACACCGCAGTCGCAATGGTTTTGGTTTCCAGGTACTCCTCGAAACCGGCCAGCCCCATCTCGCGACCGTTTCCCGATTGCTTGTACCCGCCGAACGGCGCATCGGCCGAATACCACACGCCGCCATTGACATTGATCGTGCCTGCGCGGACCCGCGCGGCAGCACTGGCCGCCCTGTCGGGGTCGGCGCCGAACACGGTGCCCGACAACCCGTATGCCGAGTCATTGGCGATGCGCACGGCGTCGTCGTCGCCGTCGTGCGGGATCACGGTCAGGACCGGGCCGAAGATCTCCTCGCGCGAGACGCGAGCGTCGTTGCCCAGCCCCGCGATCACGGTGGGCTCGATGAAGAAACCGACTTCACGGTCGGCCGGCCGGCCGCCTCCGCACGCGAACGTCCCACCCTCGGCGATCGCCGAGTCGAGGTAGCCCTGAATCCGATCGCGCTGGCGCGCGGAAATCACCGGGCCGCAGATGGTTCCGGGGTCGGTGGGATCGCCGGCCTTGATGCCGCCCATGGTCGCGGCCGCGATCGCGACCGCTTCGTCGTATTTCGCACGCGGCACCACCAGCCGGGTGGTGATTGCGCAGCCCTGCCCGGCGTGCATGCACACCGAGAAGCCCGCCACGCCCACCGCGCCGCTCAGGTCGGCGTCGTCGAGCACGATGAAGGCCGACTTGCCGCCCAACTCGAGGAACACCTTCTTGATGGTTGCGGCACCGTCGGCCATCACGGCGCGGCCCGTCGCCGTCGATCCGGTGAACGAAACCATATCCACCCGAGGGTCTTTCGACAGGAGCGCCCCGACGCCGTGATCGTCTGAGGTGACGATGTTGATGACACCGGGCGGAAAGTCGGTGTGCTCGGCGATGAGTTCACCCAGCACGGCGGCACACCAGGGCGTGTCGGGGGCCGGCTTCAACACGACCGTGTTTCCGGCGGCCAGCGCGGGTCCGATCTTGGCGAGGTTGATCTGGTGCGGAAAGTTCCACGGAGTGATAGCGCCGATGACACCGACGGCCTCCCGGGCGATCGTGCGCCGGGTGGGGATGCCCATTGGCGATGCCTGGCCGAGATCCTGGTTGTATTCGTAGGATTCGGCGGTATCCGCCGCGAATGCCAGATCGTTGACCGGGACTTCGAGCTGAGCGATTCCGGTGAGCATCCGCGGCGCGCCGACCTCGGCGATGGTCAGATCGCGCAGCTCTTCGAGGTGCCGCTGCATCGCCTCACGCAGCTGGCGCACGCACCGCACCCGCAGTTCCGTGTTGCGGGACCAGTCGGTTTCGTCGAAGGCGCGGCGCGCGGCGTCGATGGCGCGGCCCATGTCGTCGGCGTCGGCATTGGCGGCGACTCCCAGCACTTCCTCGGTCGCCGGATTGATCGTCGGGAAGGTGCCGGCGCTGCCGGCCGACATCTTGCCGTCGATGAAGAGTTGACTCACGCCGTCGGCCAACAAGGCCATCTCCCGCTCCCGTTCTAACAAAGCACGCTAATCCAGTGGACAGTTGTCCGATATTGCCCGATCGAACCATAGTCGCCAGGTTGTCAAGGGTGCAAGAGCCGATCTCGCTTGCCGCGCCGCGGTCTGCGAAAACAGCACCTTAACCACCATGTCCGAGAAACGGGCTTGCTTCGTTGTGACCCGTTCCGATAGCTTGGACATGTGTCCAGCGACGCACTGGTTGCGATTACGTCCACACCCGAGCACCCGTCCGGTCAGCCCCTGCGCAACCGGCGCCAAGAGGAGACCTTCCGCAAGGTGCTCGCGGCGGGCATCGAGACGCTGCGCGAGAAGTCCTACTCGGACCTGACGGTGCGCGTCGTGGCGGCGCGCGCCAAAGTCGCGCCCGCCACGGCCTACACCTACTTCTCGTCGAAGAATCATCTGATCGCCGAGGTCTACCTGGATCTGGTGCGCCAGGTCCCCTACTTCACCGACGTCAACGACCCGATGCCGAACCGGGTGGAACAGGTGCTGCGCCACCTGGCCCTGGTGGTCGCGGATGAGCCCGAGGTCAGCGCCGCCTGCACGACGGCATTGCTCAGCGGTGGCGCCGACCCGGCCGTGAGATCCGCACGCGACCGGATCGGCGCGGAGATCCACCGCCGCATCACGTCCGCCATGGGCCCCGACGCCGATCCCACCACCGTGTCCGCGCTGGAGATGTTGTTCTTCGGCGCACTCGTTCAGGCCGGCAGTGGCGAATTCAGCTATCGCGAGATCGCCGACCGGCTGGCCTACGTGGTGCGCCTCATCCTGACCGGCACCGCCGAGACAAGCCCACAGACCTAAGGCAGGTAGCGAAGCGATGACTGTGCACGTCGGCGACCACGAATTGGTCCTCGATCCCTACGATTACGACTTCCACGAAGATCCGTACCCGTACTACAAGCGGTTGCGAGACGAGGCTCCGCTGTATCGCAACGAGGAGCTGAAGTTCTGGGCGTTGTCGCGGCACGACGATGTGTTGAAGGGATTCCGCAACAGCACAACGCTTTCCAACAAGTACGGCGTCTCGCTGGATCCGGCGTCGCGCGGCCCGCACGCCAGCAAGACGATGTCGTTTCTCGCGATGGACGATCCCGCCCACCTGCGGCTGCGGACGCTGGTCTCAAAGGGCTTCACACCCAGGCGGATTCGTGAGCTCGAGCCCCGGGTCACCGAGATCGCGACGGAGCATCTCGACACCATGCTGGAGAAGGCGAAGGACGGCACCGTCGACTACGTCGACGAGTTCGCCGGGAAGCTGCCCATGGACGTGATCTCCGAGCTGATGGGCGTCCCCGAGCCGGATCGCGACCGGGTCCGAGCCTGGGCCGACGGCGTGATGCACCGCGAGGAAGGCGTCACCGACGTGCCGCCGGAGGCCATCGAGGCCTCCCTCAACCTGATCGTCTACTACCAGGGCATGGTGGCGGAGCGGCGCGAGAAACTGACGGACGATCTGACCTCGGCGCTGCTGGAAGCCGAGATCGACGGGGACCGGCTCACCGACGACGAGGTCCTCGGCTTCATGTTCCTGATGGTGATCGCGGGGAACGAGACCACCACCAAACTGCTTGCCAACGCGGCGTTTTGGGGACACCGAAATCGCGATCAGCTGACACCGGTCTACGACGATCTGTCCCGAGTGCCGCTGTGGGTCGAGGAGACGCTGCGCTACGACACCTCCAGCCAGATCCTGGCTCGGACCGTGGCCGGCGAGCTCACTCTGCACGACACCACCATTCCCGAGGGCGACGTCCTACTGTTGTTGCCCGGTTCGGGGCACCGTGACGAGCGGGTCTTCGACCATCCCGACGACTACATCGTCGGACGCGAAATCGGCCCGAAACTCCTGAGTTTCGGTAGCGGCGCACACTTCTGCCTGGGCGCGCATCTGGCGCGGATGGAAGCCCGGGTCGCGCTCACCGAGTTGTTCAGGCGAATCCGCGGCTACGAAGTGGACGAGGCCAACGCCGTCCGCGTTCACTCGAGCAATGTCCGCGGATTCGCCCACCTACCCATGACCGTGGAGGTCCGCTGAATGCCCCGCTTTGAACCCTTGCCCGAACGCCGGCCCGCCATCGTGGCCGGCGCGTCCTCCGGCATCGGAGAGGCCACCGCCATCGAGCTCGCTGCGCATGGCTTCCCGGTCGCCCTGGGTGCCCGCCGCGTCGAGAAGCTTGACGACATCGTCGGCAAGATCAACGCCAACGGCGGCGAGGCCGTCGGATTCCACCTCGACGTCACCGACCCGAACTCGGTGAAATCCTTTGTCGCACAGTCGGTCGAGGCACTCGGAGATATCGAGGTGCTGGTGGCCGGCGCGGGCGACACCTACTTCGGCAAGCTCGCCGAGATCGCAGGCGACGAATTCGACTCGCAGCTGCAGATCCACTTGGTCGGTGCATTCCGGCTGGCCAACGCGGTGCTGCAGGGCATGCTGGACCGGCAACGGGGCGACCTGATCTTCGTCGGCTCCGACGTGGCCCTGCGCCAGCGGCCGCACATGGGCGCCTACGGCGCTGCCAAGGCCGCGCTCGTCGCGATGGTCACCAACTTCCAGATGGAGCTCGAGGGCACCGGCGTGCGGGCCTCGATCGTGCACCCCGGCCCGACCAAGACATCGATGGGCTGGAGCCTGCCGGCCGAGAAGATCGGCCCCGCACTTGAGGACTGGGCCAAGTGGGGTCAGGCGCGCCACGACTACTTCCTGCGCGCGGCGGACCTGGGCCGAGCCATCACGTTCGTCGCCGAGACACCGCGCGGCGGCTTCATCGCGAACATGGAGCTTCAGCCCGAAGCGCCGTTGGCCGACAACAAGACTCGCCAGAAGTTGGCACTCGGAGAAGAGGGGATGCCAGGACAATGACCACCGCTATCGTGCCGCGGGTATCCGGCGGCGAAGAGGAACACGGTCACCTCGAGGAATTCCGCACCGACCCAATCGGTTTGATGAACCGGGTGCGTCAGGAGTGCGGTGATGTCGGCTGGTTCCAGCTGGTCGACAAGCACGTCATTTTGTTGTCCGGTGCCGGTGCCAACGAGTTCTTCTTCCGTTCTGCCGATGAGGATCTGGACCAGGCCGCCGCGTACCCGTTCATGGCGCCGATCTTCGGCAAGGGCGTGGTGTTCGACGCCAGCCCGGAGCGGCGCAAGGAGATGCTGCACAACTCGGCGCTGCGTGGCGAGCAGATGAAGGGCCACGCCGCCACCATCGAGGCTCAGGTCAAGGGGATGATCGCCGACTGGGGCGACGAGGGCGAGATCGAGCTGCTCGACTTCTTCTCCGAGTTGACCATCTACACGTCGACGGCCTGCCTGATCGGCGTGAAATTCCGCAACCAACTCGACCACCGGTTCGCGGAGTACTACCACGAGCTGGAACGCGGCACCGACCCGTTGTGTTACGTCGACCCCTACCTGCCGATCGAGAGCTTTCGGCGTCGTGACGAGGCCCGTGTCAAACTCGTTGCGCTGGTTCAGGAAATCATGAACCAGCGGCTGTCCAACCCACCGAAGGACAAGAGCGACCGCGACATGCTCGACGTGCTCGTGTCGATCAAGGACGACGACGGCACCCCGCGGTTCTCCGCCGACGAGGTCACCGGGATGTTCATCTCGCTGATGTTCGCCGGGCACCACACCAGTTCCGGGACTTCGGCGTGGACGCTGATCGAGTTGATCCGCCACCCCGACGTGTACGCCGAGGTACTGACCGAGCTCGAGGAGCTCTACGCCGACGGCCAAGAGGTGAGTTTCCATGCGCTGCGGTCGATTCCGAAGCTCGACAACGTGGTCAAGGAAGCCCTGCGCCTGCACCCGCCGCTGATCATTCTGATGCGGGTCGCCCAGGGCGAGTTCGAGGTCGAGGGCTTCGGAATTCACGACGGCGACTTCGTCGCGGCATCCCCGGCCATCTCGAACCGGATTCCGGAGGACTTTCCCGACCCGGACGCGTTCAAGCCCGACCGGTACAACAAGCCCGAGCAGGCCGACATCGTCAACCGGTGGACCTGGATTCCGTTCGGCGCGGGGCGGCACCGCTGCGTCGGCGCCGCGTTCGCCCAGATGCAGATCAAGGCGATCTTCTCGGTTCTATTGCGCGAGTATGAATTCGAGATGGCACAGCCGGCCGACAGCTATCACAACGATCACTCCAAGATGGTCGTGCAGCTTGCCCGTCCGGCGAAGGTCCGTTACCGCAAACGCCAGAAGTAGGTCGTGGGAATGGGATTTCGGATCGAAGCGGATCTTGACCTGTGTCAGGGCCACGCCATGTGTGAACTGGAGGCGCCGGACTACTTCCGAGTGCCCAAGCGGGGCAAGGTCGAGATCGTCGACCCCGAGCCGCCCGAAGACGCCCGCGATGAAGTCGAGCGCGCGGTCGATATGTGCCCAACGCATGCCCTTTTCATCAAAGAGAAAGAAGACTGATAATGGCGTCACGCGAAGAACTTGAAGGCTGGGTCGACCGCTGGCTGCAAGCCAACAAGGACTGCGAAAAGGCTGGTGATTGGCGGCCGCTCGCCGACTTCTACACCAAGGACGCCACCTACGGCTGGAACATCGGCCCCAAGGAAGACGTGATGTGTGTCGGCGTCGATGAGATCCGCGATGTCGCCCTCGGCCTGGAGATGGAAGGCCTGGAGAACTGGGTCTACGAGTACCAGAAGGTGCTCATCGACGAGAAGCAGGGCGAGATCGTCGGCTTCTGGAAGCAGATCGTCAACAAGTCCGACGGCACCCAGGACGAGATCTACGGCATCGGCGGCAGTTGGTTCCGCCTCAGCAGCGACAACCTCATCGAGTGGCAGCGCGACTTCTTCGACTTCGGCCACGTGGCCAAGATGTTCGCGACCCTGATCGAGTCCGGCGATCTCAGCGCTGGTATGCAGAGGCGGATCGAGCGTAGCGTCGCCGGTGAAAAGCTTCCCGGTTACTACCCGCTCGGCCAGGCGCCGTCGCCGATCTGGTGACGACCGGGCCGCGGCCGGCGGACGGACCAACCAAGCATTTGATTTGTTACACGCGCTATGCTGACGCGACAAGGGTGTCTGTGGCACCCGTCACCTGGCTGGCCGGCATGAAGGGGCCGGACAGCTCTGATCAATTCAAAGGCGAAATGGGGTCAGGACCATCGTGAAGACAAAAGGCGCACTGATCTGGGAGTTCAATCAGCCCTGGTCAATCGAGGAAATCGAGATCGGCGACCCGCAGGCCCACGAGGTCAAGATCCAGATGGAAGCGGCGGGCATGTGCCACTCCGACCATCACCTCGTCACCGGCGGCATCCCGATGGCCGGCTTCCCGGTGCTCGGCGGCCACGAGGGCGCCGGCATCGTCACCGACGTCGGGCCGGGCGTCGAGGACATCGCCCCGGGCGACCACGTCGTGCTGTCTTTCATCCCGTCCTGTGGGCAATGCCCGACATGTCAGGCCGGCATGCGCAACCTGTGTGACCTGGGCGCCGGCCTGCTGGGCGGCGCGGCGGTCTCTGACGGCACCTTCCGGATCCAGGCCCGCGGCCAGGACGTCTTCCCCATGACCCTGCTGGGAACGTTCTCGCCGTACATGGTCGTGCACCGTAGCTCCGTCGTGAAGATCGACCCGTCGGTCCCGTTCGAGGTGGCCGCCCTGGTTGGTTGTGGTGTCACCACCGGCTACGGCTCGTCGGTCCGCACGGCCGACATCCGGCCGGGCCAGGACGTCGCCATCGTCGGGGTCGGCGGGGTCGGCATGGCAGCGCTGCAGGGAGCCGTCAACGCCGGCGCCCGCTACATCTTTGCGATCGACCCGGTGGAGTGGAAGCGCGACCAGGCGCTGAAATTCGGCGCCACCCACGTCTACCCCGACATCATGGCCGCCATGGGCGGCATGGCCGAGGTCACCTACGGCCTGATGGCGCACAAGGTCATCGTCACCGTCGGTGAGCTGCAGGGTGCCGACATCGACAACTACCTGAACATCACCCAGAAGGGTGGCACCTGCGTGCTGACCGCAATCGGCAGCCTGCTGGACACCAACGTCAACCTGAACCTGGCGATGCTGACCCTGATGCAGAAGAACCTGCAGGGCACCATCTTCGGTGGCGGTAACCCGCAGTTCGACATCCCGCAGCTGCTGTCGATGTACAAGGCAGGCAAGCTCAACCTGGACGACATGATCACTCGGCAGTACAAGCTCGAGCAGATTAACGACGGCTACCAGGACATGCTGGACGGCAAGAACATTCGCGGCGTAATCCGCTACACGGACGCCGATCGGTAAGCCGACCGTACTTCTTACGTGGCGGGCTTCCCGCACCTGATGGCGCCGGGGCGGACCGGCGCCATGCCGGTGCGCCACCGGATCGTCATGTCTCCGATGGAGACCATGTGCGGCACACCTGGCGGCCTGCCCTCCGAACGCACCCGCGACTACTTCGCCGCGCGGGCCAACGGTGGCGTCGGCCTGATCACGTTGGGCGCCATCGGTATTGACCATCAGCATTCCCAAGACTCCGGGTGGCCTGCACCTCGCCACCGAAGACGGCGCACGCCCCGCGTGTGCAATCTAGTGACAGGAGAGATAACCATGACCCAAACCGCCCAATCCCCGGCACTGACCGCGTCGCAGTCGTCGTGGCGCTGCGCCCAAGGCAAGGATCGGGACGGCTGGCTGGCGCTGATGACCGACGACGTTGTCATCGAGGACCCGATCGGCAAATCCGTCACCAACCCCGACGGCACCGGCGTGCGCGGCAAGGCGGCCGTCGGCGAATTCTTCGACAACAACATCGCCCAGAACCAGCTGACCATCACCTGCGAGGAGACCTTCCCGTCGAGCTCTCCCGACGAGATCGCTCATATTCTGGTGTTGCAGAGCAAGTTTGAGGGCGGCATGACCAGCAAGGTGCGCGGCGTCTTCACCTACAAGGTCAACGACGCCGGCCTGATCACCAACATGCGCGGCTACTGGAACCTCGACGTGATGGAGTTCGGCCAGCAGGGCTGACCCGACACTCCCCGCAGCACTGAGTCGCCCGAAGAGCCATCGCCTTCTCAAATTCGATAGCGCATGCGATATCGAATCCCGCGCACGCGTGTGTCACTGCCCGGGCGACGGGCGGCGCCCTCAGGCCATGATTTCGTCGCACCTATGCTGGGCCCATGGCGTCGATCTTCACCAAGATCATCAATCGTGAACTTCCCGGCCGATTTGTCTATGAGGACGACGACGTCGTCGCATTCCTGACGATCGAACCGATGACGCAGGGGCACACACTCGTCGTGCCGCGCGCCGAGATCGACAACTGGCAGGACGTCGACGGCGCGGCGTTCGCCAAAGTGATGGCCGTGAGCCAGCTGATCGGCAAGGCCGTCTGCAAGGCCTTCAGGACCGAGCGCTCCGGGCTGATCATCGCCGGCATAGAGGTGCCGCATCTGCACGTCCACGTGTTCCCGACGCGCAGCCTGAGCGACTTCGGGTTCGCCAATGTCGACCGCAACCCGTCGCCGGAGTCCCTGGACCAGGCGCAGGCCAAGATCAAGGCGGCGCTGGCTCAGTTGGCGTGAACCGGCTCCTGCGCGGGCACATCGCTGACGCGCGGCAGCGTGACGCGGAAGCAGCAGCCCTCGCCGGGCGCGGTCGTCACTCCGACGCGTCCGCCGTGCGCACGCACCAACGAGTCGACGATCGATAGCCCGAGCCCTGTGCCGCCGCTGGCCCTGGCCCGCGACGAGTCGGTGCGATAGAACCGCTCGAAGACCCGCGATGCGTCCTGCGCGCTCATGCCCGGACCCTTGTCGGCCACCTCGATCACCGCGTCATCGCCCTTTGTGCCGACGCGCAGGGTGACGTCGGCGGTGTCCGGCGTGTGCTGCAGGGCATTGGCGACGAGGTTGCTCAGCACCTGCCGGATCCGGGGCTCGTCACCGAGCACCTCAGGCGTGCCGGGACCGTCGAAGACCTGCAAAGTGATGCTGCGGGTGGGGTCCATCGCCTGCGCGTCGTGCACGGCATCGCTGGCCAGCGCCAACAAATCGACCCGGTTGTGTTCGAGCGGCCGGTGCACGTCCAGCCGGGCCAGCAGCAGCAGGTCGTCGACCAGCATGCCCATCCGACTGGCTTCGCTTTCGATCCGCGACAGCAGCATGGCGACGTCGCGTGCGGCGCCCTGTCGATACAGCTCCGCGAAGCCACGGATCGTGGTCAGGGGGGTGCGCAGCTCGTGGCTGGCGTCGGTGATGAACCGTCGCATCCGCTCCTCGGAACTGCGGGCTTTCTCGGCCGACAACTCCGAGGACGCGAGCGCCTGCTGGATCTGCGCCAGCATGCCGTTGAGCGCGAGCGACAGCCGGCCCACCTCGGTGCGGGGATCACGCTCCGGAACGCGGCGGTCGAGCTGGCCGGCGGCGATCGTCGCGGCGGTCTGTTCAACCTCGGACAGCGGCCGCAGGCTGCGCTGCACCACCGCGAAGCCGGCTATCCCGACCACAACCAGCACCGCCACCCCGATACCGATCTGCAGCCAGACCAGCGAGCTGACCGTGTGCTGGACGTCGGACAGGTCGATCGCGACGGTCGTCAGTCCGTGCGGGCCGTGCACCGACACCGCTCGCCACTGAATGTCCGACCCGTTCACCGAGGGCAGGGTGATCGGATTCGGGCCTACATCATTGTCGGGTGGGAGCGCCGGCTCGGAGTTGCGGTCGTTGATCGCGGTGAACGGCGTGCCATCGGTCCCGATCCCCCGCACGTAGAACTTCGACGGCGGCCGCGCCGGGTCGGGGCCTTCGTAGGGCGGCGGCGACTGTCGCCGCGGCGCCTGCGCCCAGCCGCGCGAGGCGTCGAGCAGCGTCTGGTCGATGCGGCTGATGAGGCTGTGCCGCAGGATCGAGGTCACTGCGATCCCCGAGACGGCCAAGCCACAGGCAACCAGGACGAGGGTGGCGGCGACCAGACCTACCCGCAGGGGCAGTCCACGTCGATGCTGTGTGGCCATGTTTTGGATTCTTCTGCTACCGCTGGTGACCGGGTGCGCGCTCAGCGCGGTTCCCGCAGGACATAACCTACGCCACGCAGCGTATGCAGCAGTCGCTTCTCGCCGGTGTCGATCTTGCGACGGAGGTAGGACACGTAGGACTCGACGACGTTGACGTCGCCACCGAAGTCATAACGCCAGACGTGGTCGAGAATCTTCGGTTTGCTCAGGACCGTGCCGGCATTGATCACGAAATAACGCAGCAACGTGAATTCGGTGGGCGACAGCGACACCGACTGTCCGGCCTTCCACACTTCGTGCGTCTCTTCGTCGAGCTCGATGTCCGCGAAAGTCAGGCGGGCACTGCGCGGTTCGGCCCCACCCTTGCCTGCGCGCCGGAGGATGACCCGCAGCCGGGCGACGACCTCCTCGAGGCTGAAGGGCTTGGTCACGTAGTCGTCGCCACCCAGCGTCAGCCCGGCGATTTTGTCCTGCAAGGAATCTCGGGCCGTCAGGAACAGCGCCGGTGCGTCGATGCCGTCGGCGCGCAACCGTCGCAGCACCCCGAACCCGTCCATGCCGGGCATCATCACGTCGAGGATCACCGCGTCGGGGCGGGCTTCGCGGGCACGGTCCAGCGCTTGCGCGCCGTTGGTCGCCGTGCAGACCTCGAACCCCTGGAACTTGAGACTCACGGACAGCAGTTCGACGATGTTGGCCTCGTCATCGACTACGAGGACGCGAGCCTCCGGTTTCGTTTCGCTGGGTGTTGGGGCGGTCATGAGGTCAATCCTTGCCTGAAAGTTAGCTGTGTGAAAATTGTGTGGTTCCTGTAAGCTCAGTGCCAACAGTCTGATAGTAGTCTGCCAGGAATCAGCGCTTCATCGTGGACACGCGCAGTTTCCTCAGGTCGCGTCGCGCATAGACTCGGGGAATGAACTTCGCCGCACGCATCGTCTCGGCAGCGACCGCACCCGCACGGGTCGGACTTGCCGCCGCGGACGCGAGTTTGACCGTCGCAAGCGCGGCGGTAGGCGTGGCGAAGCGCGCGCTGGGTGACGGCGGGACCGCCGGCACCAACGCGATGACGTCGATGCTGGGAATCGACGACGCGATCGGTCGCGCCAATCGGCTGGCCAGGTTGCTGGACGACGACGCGCCGCTGGGCCGCGCGATCGCGGCGGACGGGCCGATCGATCGGTTGCTGCGACCGGGCGGGGTGGTGGACCTGCTGACCTCGGAGGACGGCTTGCTCGACCGCCTGACCGCCGAGGGCGGTGGATTGCATCGTGCTCTGCAGCCAGGCGGGCTGGCCGATCAACTGCTCGCGGAGGAAGGTCTGGTCGAGCGGGTGCTGGCCGAGGACGGACTCGCGGCCCGGTTGCTCAGCGAGGGTGGAGTGGTCGACAAACTGACCGCGAAGCACGGTCCGTTGGATCAGCTCGCCGATGTCGCCGACACCCTGGCCCGCCTGACCCCGGGTATGGAGGCGCTCGAGCCGGCCATCGCCACCCTGCAGGACGCCGTCATCTCGCTCACCATGGTGGTCAATCCACTGAGCAGTATCGCCGACCGAATTCCGTTGCCCGGCCGCCGTCCCGGACGGCGTCCCTCATCGCGAACGATCCGCTCAACACGCGTGATCGAAAGCGACGAGTGACCGTTAGGCTTGGACCCGGTCTCAGCCCGCCTCCTTAGCTCAGTGGTAGAGCACTCGCCTTGTAAGCGAGCGGTCGTCAGTTCAATCCTGACAGGGGGCTCCGACTCTGCGGCGGTGTTTGCGCTGTTAGACGCGGTTTCTTCGTGTTGCTAGGTGGCGGCAGACGGTCCTCGTGCCCACATTTTGCCCACACTTTCATCTAACTTATCGGCAACTGCGGTTAGGTCGTCATCGAATAGTTCGGCATAGACATCGAGGGTCA
>NZ_JAFAUS010000099.1 GCF_019243155.1 Mycobacterium sp. | reverse complement strand
GTCCAGGTCGAGCAAGATCGGGCGTGCGTCATGGAGCAGTTCAAAGACGCGTCGGCCATCGTCGAATGTCAGGTCCGGTACCAGCCGGCCCGACAGCGGATGATCGTCGCCCACGTCGTACCTGACGTCGGATCCGGCCAGCAGTGCGGCCATGTGCTGCTGCACGTCGGGAATGGCGAACAGCTCCTCCAAAAGTGTTCGCAGCTGGGCGACTTCGGGTCCCGGCGCCATGAGCGCGGTCTGCGCCAGCGAGTGCATCATGACGCGTTGGCCGACTGGTCGGCGCTCGGACTCGTAGCTGTCGAGCAATCCGGCGGGCGCCGTGCCGTTGATCTCGGCGGCCAGCTTCCAGCCGAGGTTCATGGTGTCCTGCAGGCCGAGGTTCAGGCCGGGACCGCCCAACGGACTGTGCACGTGCGCGGCGTCGCCGAGCAACACAACCCGGCCGTCGCGGTAGCGCTCCGCGATGCGGGTGTTCTGGCCATTGATTCGCCGAAGCGCGTGTGGCCCTGGCCCTTTCGGCTCTTGGAACGCAATGTTGACGCCGAGGACGCGGCCGGCGCTCTGGCGCAGTTCGTCCAGGCTCATCGGGACCTCTTCGACGGGTGGACAGAATTCGATGGTGGCGAGCATCGAGCGGCCGGGCTCGAATTCGGCGTAGATCATTCCGCCGCGGTCGTGGCGGGTGTGGCCGAAAGGCAGCGTGCCGAAACCCGGAATGTCGATGCCCCCGTCGGGGCGGCGCATCTCGTCGGGGATGTGCACGTGAGCAAGCCGGCTGACGGTGGGCGCGGTGCTGCCCGGAAAGCCGATGCCCAGCGCCTTGCGGACCAGACTGTGCCCGCCATCGGAGCCGACCAGGTATCCGGCGTCGATCGCGTAATCGCGCTCCGGCGAAGATACCGTCAGCGCAACGGAATTCGCTTCCGGACTGATACCGGTGAGCTCGTGACCCCAGCGCAGGTCCACCCCGAGGTCGCGCGCCCGCTTTTCCAGTAGCCGCACCAATCGAGGCTGCGGTATCCGCAGCATGTACATCGGATTGTCGGGCACGCCGAGAAAATTCAGCGTCATGGCCGCGAACCGCCCCGCGTAGGCGGGCTGGGGCGGGTCCTCATCGCCGGTGAAGGCGCGATACAGCCCACGCATGTCGAGTGCGCGAACCACCTGTCCGACAAGCCCGTTGGCCTTGGGCTCTTGGCTGGGGGCGGGAAGCTTGTCGAGCACGACGGGCCGCACGCCCGCCAATGCGAGTTCGCAGGCCAGCAGCAGCCCGTTGGGCCCCGCGCCGGCGATGACGACATCGGCATGCTCGTTGGTCATCGCGTCTTCTTTCTGTTGGGCTCGGGCAGTCCCTCGCTGACGGCGGCGAAGCCCTCACGGATCAGTGTGGTTATCGGGACGGGCGGATCGGCCCGCACATAGGCGTCCGCGGCAGCGTCGCCGACGGCGCGTACGACGGACATCACCAGTCGCGGGTACAGGTCACACGGATCTGTGCCGGTGCGTTCGGCGATCAGTTGGAGTAACTCTTCGAACAGGTGGTGCGGCACCGAGTTTCGGACCTGCGGTTGCATCAGCAGCTTACGGATCTCGACGAGTTGGTGGCGGTCCGGCGCACGATTCGCGTCGCCTCGCATGTCACCGAAATCTTCCTCCAACGGCGTCAGCACGGCTTGGGTGATCGACGTCCACAGCGGCTCGTCGGCCGGACGCTCGCGCAGGATGGCGATGCTGCGGCGCACGCGTTCTGCCTGACGGTAGGCCAGCGCCTCGTACTTCCCGCTGAAGTAGTTGTTGAAGGTGCGCGGGGAGACGCCCGCCAAATCCGCGACGTCTTCCCGGGTGACGTTCTCCAGCCCGCGCTCAAAAGCTAGATGCAGCGCGGCATCGCTCAGCGCACGCCTGGTGTCAGCCTTCTTACGCTCGCGCAGTCCGGTCATGAAGACCAAGGTACGGAAAACTTGCCTCGCAGGCAATATTTCCTATGAGGCAAGTTTCGCGGACGTTGAGTGTGTGCTCACGGCGGCGACACGCCGAGGTACGCCGCCCAGCATGCAAACTCAACGCTTCAGCGCTTTCCCCAATCCCAGCGCGGCGTCGTGAGCAGGTCCTGGCCGGCGACGCGGGTTTCGCCCCACTCCTTGTACAGCTCGATCTCGACCGCCCGATCTCCGGCGGCGTCCTGTAGCGGTGTCGTGTCGAGGAAGTCCAACAGCGAACGGGAATGGGTGACCACCACCAGCTGCGTCCGCGCGGCGGCGGCACGGATCAGCGATGCCAGCGGTCGGACCAGGTCCGGGTGCAGGGACGTTTCGGGTTCGTTGAGCACCATCAGCGACGGCGCCTGCGGGCTCAACAGCGCGGCAGCCCACAGCAGGAATCGCAGTGTGCCATCGGATAATTCGGCGGACCGGAGCGGGCGCAGCATGCCCGGCTGTCGCAACTGAAGGTCGAACAGTCCGTCGTGGACGGCCACCGAGATCTCGGCGCCCTCGAATGCGTCGGCGACCGCGTGGGTCAGCTCGTCGCTTCCCGCCTCGACGATCGTCTGGATCGCGGCGGCCAGGTCGCTGCCGTCGTCGGACAGGACCGGGCTGCGCGTTCCCACCTGCGGGTGCCGCGCGGGTGCGTCCGCGTCGACCCGGAAGCCGTCGTAAAACCGCCACCCGCGCAGTCGTTCACGCACGGCGGCGAGTTCGGGAAGGGCGTGCGGGTGGGCGTATTCGGCCAGCACGCTGCGATACGACGGCAAGGAGCGCGACAACTCGTCGAACCCGCTGCCCGATTCGGCGCTGGTCTCGGCGTAGTCGCGGGTCCGGCGCACCAGCGTGGTGCCGGTGCGCAGCACGGGACCGGCGAACACCGCCTCCCGCTTGATTTCCGGATCGCGGGCGAAGGCCGACCTGTGACCCGCCATCTGCGGTATCCCCAGGTCAATCAGGTAGCCGAAATCGTCTGCGGCGAAGCCTAATTCGAGTGAGATCGGTCGAGTGCGTGCCGTGCCCTCGACCTTCCCGGTCCGGCGCGCTCCGCTTAACTGCTCCGGGCCGGCCCACAGCACCGATTCCAGCCCGCCCTCCCGGGCGAGTGAGGCGATCACCTCGCCGCGACCGCAATCGGCCAGCAGCCGCAACGCGCGATACAGCGAGGACTTGCCGGCGCCGTTGGCACCGGTGACGACCGACAGCCGGCCCAGCGGCACGATCACGTCACGAAGCGAGCGATATCCCCGGATCGCGATCGTCTGCAACATGAAACTGGCTTACTCGTCCTGGTCCTCGTCGTCGTCATCCGCGGCGAAGGTCAAAAGTTGCACTTCCTCGAGGTCCATCTCGTTCTGCAGCTGGCGCAACACGATGTCGTCGATGAGGTTCTGGTTTCGCAGCGAGGTGATTTCCCGCCGCTTGTATTCGAGCACGCCCAGACGCACCTGCCGGACCTTCTTTTTGCCCTTGACCAGGTGAGTGTTGCCCGAACTGTCCTCGGTGGCCAGGACCAGCGCGGCCTTTTCTTCGTATTCCTTTTGCAGCCGGCGCCGTAGCTCGTCGCTGATCCCGACTTCGTCGGCCACCGTCGGCAAAGCGGCGAGCGCGGCTTGAGTGCCCCGGCAGCGAGCCAGTTGCAACTCCTCGAGGTGGCCGACGTCGTCGGGCATCTTGGCCCAGCGGACCACCGCCGGCAGCGAGATCCCTTGTACCAGGACGGTCACCATGATGACCACGGTGACGATGAAGATGATCAGGTTGCGGTCGGGGAATGGTGCGCCGCTGAGCGTGGTCGCCGGGACGGCCACCGCCGCGGCGAGCGAGACGGCACCGCGGAAGCCGGCCCAGGCGGTCACGAATCGCTGTCGCCAGCTGACGCGACGCTCGCGCTGCGCCTCGCGACGGTCGATGAGGCGAATCAGCAAGGTGGTGCCTTCTCCCCACACGATCCGAGACCCGATCACCACACCCGTGATGACGAGCGCGACGAACAGGGCGTGCCGAACTCCGCCGTCGTTGTGAGAGATGCCGCGCACGGCGCCCGGGATCTGGGTCCCGACGAACACCCATAGCGAGCCGTTGAGCAGGAATGTCGCGATGTCCCAGAACCCGTTGGCCAGCAGCCGGGAACGGGCCCGGATCACCACCGGGCCGGCGTAGGCGAGCACCAACGCCGACACCATGACTGCGACCACGCCGCTGCAATCGACCGCCTGGGCCAACAGGAACGCCGCGAACGGCGTCAGCAGGCTCAGTGCCCCTTCCTCCTGGGGCGCGTCGAGTCGCTTGCGGACCAAAGTCGCCAATCCGCCGACGATCAGCCCGGCGGCGATCCCGCCGACGTAGGAAAGGACGAACCGGCCGCTCACCTGGAGCGGGCTGATGGCGGCGCCGCCGATCGCGACGTGGACGCTGACGGCGAACAGAACCAGCGCGGTGCCGTCGTTGATGAGACTCTCCGCTTTGAGCACGGTCAGCGACCGGCGCGGCAGCTTTTTCGCGAGCCCGGCCACGGCGGCGGCGTCGGTGGGAGAGAGCACGGCACCGAGTACGCCCGCGGCGTGGGGGTCCATGCCCAGCCACCGGGCCGTCCACGACACCGCGGCCGCTGTCGCGATCACCAGAACGACGCTGAGGAACACGATGATGCGCGCGTTCGCCCGGATCTCGCGAAAGCTGGTGTTCAAGCCCTCCCAGTAAAGAATCGCGGGCAGGAAGAGGAGCAGCACGACCTCGCCGTCGATATGAACGTGGGTGAATTGGGGGATCAGACCCAGCAGGTTGCCGAGCAGGATGAGCAGCAACGGGGGACCCACTCGATAGCGCCGGCCGATGACCGTCCCGACGATGACGGTCGATACCAGCGCAACGATGAGGACGAGGGCAAACACCTGCCCATCCTGCCGGACCAGGCCGACACGCGCGCTGTGGGTTAGCTACAAGCGAACGCGCGACGGCGGGCCGCCGAGCTGCCGCTCCTTGTCCTCGAGCGGGATCAACGGCATCGCCGCCAAGGGGAACAAACCGCAGAGCGCGAACGCCAGCGGATAGCCCGCCGCCATGATCACTACGGCGAATGCCGGCGGCGCAGCCGCGACGACCAGCCGTTCGAACGTGTTCTGTTTGCCCAACGCCCAACCCGACCAGAACGGCCCGGCGATCTCGGGGATGGTGGTGAATGGCAGACCGTTGTCGCCCGTGATCGCCGCCGCAATCACCATGGCCGCCACGGCGATTCCCCAGTTGAGTTGATCGGCCAACGCCAACGCCAGCATGACCGCCGCGGTGACGACGGCGATTTTGCGCAGCGGTCGCATGCGTGAGCCGACCCGGTCCGCCCACCGCCCGGCGGCGACACGGGTGAGCGCACCGAGTCCCTGTGAGACACCGATCAGTACGCCCGCCCACGCCATCGACAACCCGTGCTTGTTCATGAACCAGACGAGCATGAACGTGAGGACGACCGGTTGCGGCACCATCAACAGGGCCGACGCGAAGTGAATGCGCCACAACCGCGTGCCGCGGTAGAGATCGGCCACTTCTCGCATATGGATCTGGCTCCGGTCCGGGCGCGGCGGATCCTTCACACCCACGACGCTGGCCACCGCCGCCACCGCGCACAGGCCGGCGGGAAACAACAGCGCCGTTGAAAGCTGACGTTTGGCAAGCTCGGGGATCACCAAGGCGGCCACGGCGATGCCCAATGGCTGCGCGGTTTGGCGTATTCCCATCACCAGGGCACGTTTGCTTTCCGCGAACCAACCGGCGACGAGCCGTCCGCTGGCCGGGACGCAGCTGGCCGCGGCCATGCCGCCGAGGATCAGAAACGCCCCCATCGTCATCGCCGAGTGCATCAGCGACGCGGCCCAACCCGCGGCCGCGGTCAATCCCAATCCCAGCGTCAGCACGACTCGTTCGCCCGCACGATCCAGCACGAAACCCCAAGGGATCAGGGTGAACATCATCCCGACGCTGGGCATCGACGCCAGCAGCGCGGCCTCGGCCAGGCTCTCGCCGTGCGTGGACAGCGCGGGAATCAGAAACGCGACACCGTTGATGAAGACGTTGGCGCACAAGGTCGCCAGTTGAGAGACGGTCAGCATCGACCACCGTCTGGTCGTGGTGACGTCTTTGGTCAAAGTCAATGACGTGCTACTCGGCGCGTCCTAAAAGATGCCCTCACCCTGCGACCGTCCTCCCCTTGGACATGCGAAAATTGCTGCACGCGAATTGCTTTCAGCCTCTGCTTGGCCGACTATGCCGTTAGAACCCGCCATCGCGGTCGCGGCTCGAGTTGGCAAATACCCGCGTTCGGTCTCTAGTACACGGGACAGGGACTTTAGGAGTTCATCCCCGTCAGGATCAATCCCAATCCGGCGGCGATGAGCCCGACCGTCAGAACGCCGGCACCAATCCACAGCAGCGCGATCGCGCGGTTGGGCCGGGACGGGTTGCGGCCGATCACCGACAAGAAGAATCCGGCCGGCATCAAGATGGCGGCGAACAGGATGCCCAGGCTGAGCGTGGGGTAGGGCGCGCGGACGTTGCTGATTTGCTCGATAGTCAGAACCAGCAACCCGAGCATGACCAACACGCCCGCGTGCGCATGACCAGCTCGAAAAAACGACTTTTGTAAATCGTTGGCAGGCAGACTTCCTCGGGTGACGCGGAGGACGAATGTTCCGCCGTAGGCAATCGTGACGACCGTCAAAATGACTATGCCGGTGATAATTTGATAGGTGGATCCAGGCACGGTTTCTCTCCCAATCTCTCGCGTTGTCGATAACAGGTGGTCAGCCGGCGATAGAACGTGCGAACTCCTATAACGTCGTTATAGCCAACATATAACGCTGTTATAGAATTGGCAACCGCCATTGCGCGATCACCTGCCGCGGACGCCGCTGATTTCGGAGGCTGCCGCGGATTCGATGAATTGCCGGGCGGGGCGGGACAGCGGCTGAGCCGAGTTCCAGATCAGCCCGACGTCGCGATACGCGTCGGAATCGGCCAGCGGCAGCGTGATCACCCCTGGCGCGTAATCGCTGCCGTCGATGGGCATCAGGCTGATGCCGATCCCCGCGCCCACCAGGCCGGCGGTCGTGGCCAGGTTGGGTGCTTCCAACACGATCCGCGACTGGAATTGTGCTGCGGCACAAAGTTCGTCGAGCAGCCGCCGCATGCCGAACCCGGTATGCAAGGTCACGAAGGGCTCGTCGGCGAGATCGGTCATCGACACCGTCGCGGTGCCGGCGAGGTGGTGGTCGCGGGCGACGGCGATGCCGAGCCGCTGGCGAAACAGGCTGCGCCAGGCCAACGTCGGTTTGCGTGGCCGCGGCGACACCACGCCGATGTCGATGAACCCGCTCTGCACCAGATCGCCGATCGCATCGGTCGCGTCCTCCTGCAAGGCGAATGTCACTCCCGGCGACAGCGAAGTGAATTCGGCGATCAGCCGAGGCACTACCGTCGACCCAAACGAACTCAGGAACCCCAGGCGGATCTCGCCGGCTGCGGGGTTGGCCAGGTCCTCGATCGCGCGCCGAGCTGAATCGAGCTCCAGCTGGGCCCGCCGCGCGTGCTCATAGAAGATTCGACCAAAACGGTTGAGCGACAGCCGCTTCCCGCGGCGATCGAACAACGCCACACCCAGTCGCTTTTCCAGGCGGCCCAGCATGCGGGTGAGCGTTGGCTGGGAAACCGCGAGTTGTTCGGCCGCCGCCGTAACGTGCTGCAGCTCGGCCAATGTGACAAACCACTCATACTCACCGTCGGGCATGCTGATCACCTTTGCTTATGTCAAATCAGCATATTAGTCCCGACAATAATTCATTTCCGTTACAACTCGGCAGCGCGCAACATCGAAGCCATGTCCAGCGACACCCGCCCTCCCGTCCCACACCAAGCAGGCACCAGGGGATACCTTCGGGTGACCGCCGCGCTGTGCAGCGCCGGACTGGCCAGCTTCGCCGCGATGTATTGCACTCAGGCCCTGCTTCCCGTGTTGTCGGCCTACTACCGCATCGACCCGGCCGTCGCCGCGCTCTCGGTCTCGCTGACCACCGGAATGCTCGCGCTCGCCATCGTTCCCGCCAGCGTGCTGTCCGAGCGCTACGGACGCACCACTGTGATGCTGGCGTCGGGGATCGCTTCGAGTGTGATCGGGCTACTCATCCCGTTCAGCCCGTCGTTGAGCGTCCTGTTGGTGGGGCGCGCGCTGCAAGGCATCGCGCTCGCCGGCGTTCCAGCGGTCGCGATGGCGCTGCTGGCCGAAGAGGTGCACGCCGACTCGCTCGGATCGGCGATGGGACGCTACATCGCCGGGACCACGATCGGTGGCCTACTGGGCAGGATCGTCCCGTCGCTCGTCGTCGACGTGAGCAATTGGCGGATCGCGCTTTTGGCGGTCTCGCTGACGACGCTGGTGGGCACGGTGCTGTTCGCGGTGCTGGTTCCTCGGTCCCAGTTCTTCACACCGAAACCGGCGAGCATTTCCGCGACGGTGCACAGCCTGCTCACCCATCTGCGAAACCCGTTACTGATCAAGCTTTTTGGCCTGGGCTTCGTGCTGATGGGCGGGTTCGTGACCGTGTACAACTTCTTGGGGTACCGATTGACCGCCCAGCCGTTTCACATGTCGTCGTCGACGGTGGGCATGGTGTTCCTGCTCTATCTGGTCGGAACCGTCACCTCGACGGTCGCGGGACGGCTCGCCGACCGCAAGGGACGCGCTCTGGTGCTCGGGGTCGCCATGCCGATCACCGCGACCGGCCTGCTGGTGACCATGCCCCACACCCTTGTCGCGGTCGCCGTCGGAGCCGGCGTGTTCACCGGCGGCTTTTTCGCCGCGCACACCGTGGCGAGCGGCTGGGTGAGCGCCCTCGCCGAGCGGGATCGCGCCGAGGCGTCGGCGCTGTACCTGCTGGGCTACTACATGGGCGGATCGGTGGCCGGCGCACTCGGCGGCCTTGTCTACCGGGGCGGCGGTTGGCCGGCCACCGTGGGATTCGTGACCGCTCTGCTGGTGGCCGGGCTGCTTCTCGCCGCGCTGTTGGTTCGCCAGACTCCCGCACGGCAACTGAGCATGGCGTCCTAAGGCTCTGTGTAAGAACCACTTTCACGTCAGCTGACGTGCTTGTCGAACCACTCGATCGGAACCTCGGGGTGCACGCCGAAGAAGTTGTAGCCGTCGAAGCGGCGATCGGTGCCCTCGATCCAGTGCAACCGCTTCTCC
>NZ_JAFAUS010000084.1 GCF_019243155.1 Mycobacterium sp. | reverse complement strand
GGGTTACCCATTCCGTCAGGCTAGAACACGTTTCATTACTCTGACAAGCGAGGATGATGACCTGCCTTTTATCTGCGCAGGAGGCGTGTTTTACTGGCACTAGAACACGTTGCAATTAGTGTTGTAAAAGGAGCGCAATCTACATGGCACCCCCGAACATTCCCGCCGACTTCGACTTTCTCGACCCGGACGTCAACCTCGTAGGGTTGCCCGTCGCGGAGCTCGCCGAGCTGCGCAAGGCGGAGCCCGTTCACTGGGTCGACATTCCCAACGGCGCCGGCGGCTTCGAAGATCACGGATATTGGATCGTCTCCAAGCACGCCGACGTCAAGGAGGTGTCCAAGCGCAGCGACATCTTCTCGAGCTGGATGAACGGCGCCATCCCGACCTGGCCGCCGGAGATGAAACGCGAGCAGGTCGAACTGCAGCGCAGCGTCATGCTCAACATGGACGCACCCCACCACACCCGGCTGCGCAAGATCATCTCGCGCGGTTTTACGCCGCGGGCCATCGGACGGCTGGAAGCCGAACTGGCGCAGCGCGCCCAGAACATCGCCAAATCCGCGGCGACCGAGGGTAGCGGCGACTTCGTCGAGCAGGTGTCGTGCGAACTGCCGCTGCAGGCCATCGCAGGCCTGCTCGGTGTACCCCAGGAGGATCGCGACAAGCTCTTCCGCTGGTCCAACGAGATGACCGGTGGTACCGACCCCGAGTACGCCGACGTCGACCCGGCGCAGTCGTCGATGGAACTGATCATGTACGCGATGAAGATGGCCGAGGAGCGGGGCAAGAACCCGACCGACGACATCGTCACCACGCTCATCCAGGCCGACATCGACGGTGAGAAGCTCTCCGACGACGAGTTCGGTTTCTTCGTTGTCATGCTCGCGGTGGCGGGCAACGAGACCACGCGAAACTCGATCACCCACGGCATGATCGCGATGGCGAACAACCCCGATCAATGGGAGCTGTTCAAGAAGGAGCGCCCCGTCACGACGGCCGACGAGATCATTCGTTGGGCCACTCCGGTATCGGCCTTCCAGCGCACCGCCAACGAGGACACCGAGTTGGGCGGCGTGCAGATCAAGAAGGGCCAACGGGTCGTAATGTCCTACCGCTCGGCCAATTTCGACGAAGAGGTCTTCGAGGACCCGCACACCTTCAACATCCTGCGCGACCCGAATCCCCACGTCGGCTTCGGTGGCACCGGTGCCCACTACTGCATCGGCGCGAACCTGGCCCGCATGACCATCAACCTGATCTTCAATGCGGTCGCCGATCACATGCCGGACCTCAAGCCGCTCGGCGAGCCCGAGCGGCTGCGGTCGGGGTGGCTCAACGGAATCAAGCACTGGCAGGTCGACTACGCCGGCAAGCCGGCGGTGACGTCCTGATGGACTTCGATCTCAGCGCGACGCAACTGGCCGTCGCTGACGTCGTAACTTCGGTGCTCGACCGGGAATTAAGCTGGGAAGCATTGGTTTCCGGCGGTGTGAGTGCCCTGCCGGTGCCCGAACGTCTCGGCGGGGACGGCGTCGGCCTTCCCGAGGTGGCGACGGTGCTCACCGAGGTGGGCAGGCACGGCGCGATCACGCCTGCACTGGCAACACTGGGTTATGGTGTTGTGCCAATACTGGACCTGGCTTCCGACGAACAACAGGACCGATTTCTGGCTTCAGTAGCCAAAGGCGGGGTGCTGACCGCGGCGCTCAACGAGCCCGGGATCGCGCTGCCCGACCGGCCGTCGACCATGTTCTCCGGTGGCCGGTTGTCGGGCACCAAAGTCGGTGTCGGGTATGCCGGACAATCGGATTGGCTGATCGTGACCGCCGACAACGCCGTCGTGGTGGTCTCGCCTGAGGCCGACGGTGTGCAGCTGGTCAAGACGCCGACATCGAATGACTCCGACGAATACACCGTCACGTTCGCCGACGTGCCCGTCGCCGATTCCGATGTCTTGGCGGGCGCTACCGCGAGCCGGGCCAACCAGTTGGCGCTGGCGATGGCGGGCTCCTTCACCGACGGCCTGGTGGCCGGGGCGCTGCGCCTGACCGCGGACTATGTGGCCGAGCGGAAACAGTTCGGCAAGCCGCTGTCGACCTTTCAGACCGTGGCGGCTCAGCTTGCCGAGGTCTACATCGCCTCGCGGACAATCGATTTGGTGGCGAAGTCGGTGGTATGGCGGCTCTCAGAAGGGCTTGACGCCGACTCGGACCTGGACGTGCTCGGCTACTGGGTGACGTCGCAGGCGCCGCCGGTGATGCAGCTCTGCCACCACCTGCACGGCGGCATGGGGATGGACATCACCTACCCGATGCACCGGTACTACTCCACGATCAAAGACCTGTCCCGGCTGTTGGGCGGGCCATCTCATCGCCTTGACCTGGTGGGAGCGCAATGTTCATCGACCTGACCCCGGAGCAGCGACAGCTGCAAGCCGAGCTGCGGCAATACTTTTCGAACCTCATCTCGTCCGACGAGATGAAGGCCATGGAATCCGACCGGCACAACGCCGCATACCGCGCTGTGATCCGCCGGATGGGCCAGGACGGCAAGCTCGGCGTCGGCTGGCCAAAGGAGTTCGGCGGCTTGGGTTTCGGACCGGTCGAGCAGTCGATCTTCGTCAACGAGGCCCATCGGGCCGATGTTCCTCTGCCCGCCGTGACGCTGCAGACCGTAGGCCCGACGCTGCAACAGTTCGGCAGTGAGGTGCAGAAGAAGAAGTTCCTGCCCGCGATCCTCGCCGGCGAGGTGCACTTCGCGATCGGCTACACGGAGCCCGAGGCGGGCACCGACCTTGCGTCGTTGCGGACCACGGCGATTCGCCAGGGCGACGAGTACATCGTCAACGGCCAGAAGGTCTTCACCACCGGCGCTCACGATGCCGACTACATCTGGCTGGCCTGCCGGACCGACCCGGAAGCCGTTAAGCACAAGGGCATTTCGATCCTGATCGTCGACACCAAGGATCCCGGCTACTCGTGGACGCCGATCATCCTGTCCGACGGC
>NZ_JAFAUS010000127.1 GCF_019243155.1 Mycobacterium sp. | reverse complement strand
CGACATCGCTGTCCTCGTCGATCTTCGGTTTGGCGAAAACCGCGAATCCGACGTTCCGAAGGGCATCCACCCAGGGCCGCACAACATCAGCGCTACCCGGTGCGATGTTGGTGAAAACGGTGGCTTCTGGTTCGATCACGACGCCGGGGCGACCGGCACTGACCTCGGCTGTGAGCCCCAACAGCCAGCGTCCCAGGGCGTCGAACCGCGGCCGCTCCATCGCCGTGGGGCGCCGACCCAGGATCGAGCCCAGACCCATGTCGAGGTTGGGCGCGTCCCAGACCAGCAAGACGCGCCCGCCCGGCGAGAAGCCACCCAGTGCCCCGTCGTCGGCCAGTACCGCAGGCGGGGCCACGGGTTCCGCGGCTGACGCGGTTTCTTCCGTCAGGCTCATGCTCTTCGCCTACTTATCGCCTGTTCCGGGCCCGGTTTCGGGCTTGAGCCAGATGAATTCGTTGATGACGCTGCCGGCGTCGCGGCCCTTGTTCTCGTACTTGGTGATCGGGCGGTCGGTCGAGATCGGCAGTCGGCTGTCGGGATCCACCCGGCTGAGTCGTGGTTCGGCGTCACCGACCTCCGCGATGTGTTCGGCGTAGCCGGCGTGGTCCGTCGCGACGTGCACAACACCACCCCCGAGTAGCCGATCGGCGATCAAGGCAATCGTGGAAGTCTGCAGAAACCGCCGCTTGTGGTGGCGCGCCTTCGGCCACGGATCGGGGAAGAAGACCCGCACCCCGGTCAGCGAACCCGGCGCGATCAGCCGCTGCAGGACCTCGATGCCGTTGCCGCGGACCAACCGGATGTTGCCGATCTGGTCACGGTCGATCCCGCTCAGCAGCTGCGCCAGACCCCGTCGGTAGATCTCCACCGCGATCACGTCGATATCGGGCTCGTCCTTGGCCATCGCCAACGTCGATGTGCCACTGCCACAACCGATCTCGAGTACAACCGGCGCCCGACGCCCGAACCAGGCGGCGGTGTCCAGCGGCGCCTGGACGCGACCTTCCGGCGAGGCGTCCAGCGACAGACCCAGGTCCGGCCAGCGCCGTTCCCAGACCTTGCGCTGCGCGTCGGAAAGAGCCGACCGCCTGGAGCGGAAGCTCGAGGCTGGGAGATAGCGCTGTTCGCGACGATCCGATTCCGATTCACTCACCGGCGTGTCGGGAGATATCGCCACTCCGGGTTGCGCGTGCATTTGTCCATGGTGGCCTATAAACCGATGATGTATCCGCCCCTGGTCCGGATTGATACCCAACAGTTGCCTTCAGCTGGTACCAGATAAACAGTGGCTCGCATCATGCTGATACAGGTGCCACCATTCGGTGGTATCGCACCGGCTGGCCGGCAAACGGGTCCAGACCGGAAACGGCATTGCATTCGCCGAGTGGCAAAGGCTGCCGCGCGATCGAATCGGACGGGTAGGGCGTGAAGGGACAAGGACACCAGATTTTCGTCGACGAGCTGGCGCGATTTGCCGCCGGTCTCGACGACCCGCGCGTGACGGCGGTCGCGGAGCGAACCGCCGCGCCCCTGCGGGTGGCTGTCCGCGGTCGCCGGGGGGTAGGGCGCGGCGCGGTGGCCCGCGCGCTGGACCGCGCGGGAGCGACGAAGGTACGAGTGGTCCCCCTGGACGACGACGGGATCGACGTCGTCGTCTACGTAACCACCGAGGTGCTCAAGCCCGAGGACCTCGACGGCATCGCCACCGCCGCGCACCCGGTGCTCGCGGTGCTGAACAAGGCCGATCTGACCGGCTCGCTTTCGGGACGCGGCGCGGACGGGCCGATCGCGGCCGCGCGAGCGCGGTGCAAGGACCTCGCCGCGCTGGCGGGTGTTCCGATGGAACCGATGATCGGACTGCTCGGGGTCGCCGCGCTCGACGATCTGGACAGCGCGATGTGGGCGGCGCTACGGACGCTGGCCGCCGCTATGAACCCCTGCCTCGATGATTCCTTTGCCGGCTTCCTCGCGGCCGACAACCCGGTCCCGACGGACGTCCGCCTGCGCCTGCTGGACACGCTCGACCTGTTCGGCACCGCGTTGGCGATCGCCGCGATCCGCCAGGACAGGACGCCTGCGCAGGTCCGGGCGTTGCTGCGCCGGATGAGTGGGGTCGACGCCGTGCTGGCCAGGCTCTCGATCGTGGGCGCCGAGGTGCGCTACCAGCGGGTGCTCGCGGCCGTCGCGGAGCTGGAGGCGCTGGCCGTCGGCCAGGGCCGGTTCGGGGAGCGGATCAGCGGATTTTTGTCCCGCGACGACACCGTCGTCGCCCGGATGGCCGCCGCCGTCGACCTGGCCGAAGCGGCCGGCCTGGATGTCGGGCCCGTCGATCTGCATCGCAACCCGGGCGCCCACCTGCCACGCGCGGCCCGGTTTCAGCGCTACAGCCGCGCGTCGGTCAGCGATCTGCATCGCGCGTGCGGTGCGGACATCGCGCGCGGATCGCTGCGGCTGTGGTCGCAGGCCTGCGGGTCGCTGCCCGGGGGGTCATGGTGAGCGACGATCACGACGCCACCCGGGTGGACGCCCTGGTGGAGGCGGTCGGGCCGAAGCTGCACGGGCCCCCGACGCAACGGTCCGACGTGGTGCTGGTGACCGGCCCGTGGATGGCCGGGGTGACCGCGGTGGCGACGGCGTTGAGCGAACGGCTGCAGCAGCAC
This sequence comes from Mycobacterium sp., assembly GCF_019243155.1. Taxonomy (GTDB): domain Bacteria; phylum Actinomycetota; class Actinomycetes; order Mycobacteriales; family Mycobacteriaceae; genus Mycobacterium. The sequence goes on along the minus strand of NZ_JAFAUS010000127.1, from coordinate 2,384 downwards.
AAGTTCGTCGAGTCGACGGAACTGGGCGTCGGCGACGTTCCGATGGCCGTGGTCTTCGTCGTGTCGGCCGCGTCGCACCTGACGGAGTCCGACTGCGCGCTGCTGGACGCCGCCGCCGAATACACCGACGCGGTCGTCGGCGTGGTGTCCAAGATCGACGTGCACCTCAACTGGCGTGACATCGTCGCCGCGAACCGTGAAAAGCTGGCCGCGCACGCGCCCCGCTACGGCCAGGTGCCATGGGTGGGGGCGGCGGCGCTGCCCGACCTCGGTGAGCCCGACATCGACGAGCTGGTCAAGACGATCTCCGAAGAGCTCGGCGACTCCGCTCTTGAGCGTCGAAACGTTTTGCGGGCGTGGGAATTTCAACTTCAGACGGCCGTGCGGGAATTCGACCGCGACGTCGAGGGCGCGGGCCGGCAGGCGCGGGTCGACGCATTGCGCCACGAGCGCAGTACCGCCTTGCAGCAGCGGCGAGAGGCGAAGACCGAACGCACCGTCACGCTGCGCGGGCAGATCCAGCAGGCGCGCGTCCAGCTGTCCTACTTCGCGCGCAACCGCTGCTCGTCGCTGCGCACCGAGCTGCAGGAGGACGCGGCGGCATTGGCGCGGCGCAACATGGCCGCCTTCGAGGCGGATACGCGCGGCCGGCTCGACGACGTGGTCGCCGAGGTCCGCGACGGCGCCGACACTCAACTCGCGGACGTGGCGCAGGTCATGGGTGTCTCGGTCGAACTGCCGCCCGCTCAGATGCTGCCGACCGTTGAAGTCAAGGCCCCGCCGCTGAAATCTCGCCAACAAGAAACCTGGCTGATGATGCTCTTGGGTGCCGGGTTCGGCCTGGGCGTCGCGCTGACGTTGAGCCGGCTGCTCAGTGGAGTCGCGTCACGGCTCAGCCCGGCGCTGGCCGTCGCCGCCACGGTGGCGTGCGTGGTGATCGGGCTGGTGGTCACCTTCATCGTGATCAACATCCGCGGCCTGCTGCGGGACCGGGCATTGCTGGACCGCTGGGCGGGCGAAGTGACGTCGTCGCTGCAATCGGTGACCGAGGAGCTGGTCGCGACCCGCGTTCTGGCCGCGGAATCGGTGCTGACCAAAGCCGTGATGGCCCAGGATGCGACCGAAAACGCCCAGGTGACCGATCAGGTCGCCGTCATCGACAACGAGCTGCGCGAGCACGCCATGGCGGCCAAGCGGGCCGCGGCAACCCAAGACCGCGAGATGCCGGCGGTCCTGGCCGCGCTGGACGCCGTGCGTACAGAGCTGGGGGAACCGGGCACACCTACCGGGAGCACGGCCGAGGATCCGTCGGAAGGGGAGGCTGCGGACGAAATGGAAAAACCGGCCCCGAGGAGCGAAGACAGCGGCCTTTCGTAGGCTTCTGAATCGTTGTTGTGAGAAGGCTTATACCTGCCCGAGGCTTCCCCGACAAGGTCCTCGGGATAACCTGTAGTTAACGCCCACCATTCGGAGATATGTGTGGTCGACCACATACATCCATAGAGACGCACGAGTACGCCGAAGGATCAGGAGATTTCGATGACCTCAGCGACCATTCCCGGTTTGGACACCGCGCCCACGAAGCATCAGGGGCTGCTGTCATGGGTACAGGAGGTCGCCGAGCTCACCCAGCCTGAGCGGGTGGTCTTCGCCGACGGCTCCGCCGAGGAGTTCGACCGCCTGGCCGGTCAGCTGGTGGAAGCGGGCACGTTCACCAAGCTGAACGAGAAGAAGCACCCCAACTCGTATCTGGCGTTGTCGGACCCTTCCGACGTGGCGCGTGTCGAGTCGCGGACGTTCATCTGCTCGGAGCGTGAGATCGACGCCGGCCCCACGAACAACTGGATGGAGCCGGCAGAGATGCGCGGCATCATGACAGACCTGTACCGCGGTTGCATGCGCGGCCGCACGATGTACGTGGTGCCGTTCTGCATGGGCCCGCTGGGCGCCGACGACCCGAAGCTGGGCGTCGAGATCACCGACTCCGAGTACGTCGTCGTCTCCATGCGCACCATGACCAGGATGGGCAAGGCCGCCCTGGAGAAGATGGGCGACGACGGGTTCTTCGTGAAGGCGCTGCACTCCGTGGGCGCCCCGCTCGAGCCGGGCCAGAAGGACGTGCCGTGGCCGTGCAACGACACCAAATACATCACCCACTTCCCGGAGACCCGTGAGATCTGGAGCTACGGCTCGGGTTACGGCGGTAACGCGCTGCTGGGCAAGAAGTGCTACTCGCTGCGCATCGCGTCGGCGATGGCCCACGACGAGGGCTGGCTCGCCGAGCACATGCTGATCCTCAAGCTGATCTCGCCGGAGAACAAGGCCTACTACTTCGCCGCGGCGTTCCCGTCGGCGTGCGGCAAGACCAACCTCGCGATGCTGCA
>NZ_JAFAUS010000499.1 GCF_019243155.1 Mycobacterium sp. | reverse complement strand
GGCTTTCCGACGGCTTCCAGGTTGAAGAACGCCGTGTAGTCACTCACCCGGGCGGCCTGCTGCATGTTGTGGGTGACGATGACGATGGTGTAGTCCTGCTTCAGCTCGCTGATGAGCTCTTCGATGGCCATCGTGGAGATCGGGTCCAGCGCCGAGCACGGCTCGTCCATCAGCAGCACATCGGGCTGCACGGCAATGGCCCGTGCAATGCACAAACGCTGCTGCTGACCGCCGGACAACCCGCCGCCGGGGCGGTCCAGCCGATCCTTGACCTCGTCCCACAGGTTCGCGCCGCGCAGCGAGTATTCCGCCGTATCGTCGAGCACCTTGCGGCTGCGCACTCCCTGCAGCTTCAGGCCAGCCACCACGTTGTCGCGAATCGACATGGCGGGGAACGGATTCGGCCGCTGGAACACCATCCCGATCGCCCGGCGCACGCCGACCGGGTCGACACCGGCGCCGTAGATATCTTCGTCGTCGAGGAGCACGCTGCCGTCGACCCGGCCGCCCGGGACCACCTCGTGCATCCGGTTCAGCGTCCGCAACACCGTCGTCTTGCCGCAGCCCGACGGGCCGATGAACGCTGTCACGCTGCGGGGCAGAACCGATAGCGTCACATCCGCGACCGCGTGAAACGCGCCGTAGAAGATGTTGACGGCTTTGAGGTCCAACCGCTTGGCCACTTAATGCTCCTGCCTATGCCTTCTTGGCGCCAAGGAATTTGGCTGTCACCCTGGCCCCGATGTTGATGGTGGCGATCACCAGGATGAGGGTTAACGCCGCACCCCACAACCGATCGGTGGGCACCGGGTTGATGCCCGCGCCTGCGGAGGTCTGGTTGTACATCATGCCTGGCAGCGTCCCCATGAACCCACTGAAGATGTTGAAGTTCATCGATTGTGCATAACCGACCAGAATCAGTAAGGGGGCCGTCTCGCCCATCACTCTGGCCACAGCCAGCATGATTCCAGTGACGATGCCCGACAGACCGGTGGGGATGACGATCGAGGTGATGGTCTTCCACTTCGGTAGCCCCAGGGCGTAGCTGGCTTCTCGGAGGTCCACCGGGACGATCCGCAGCATCTCCTCGGTGGCCCGGACGATCACCGGGATCATCAATAAAACCAGCGCCAGCGAGACCGCGAAGTGGGAGCGGGGAAGCCCCAGCGTTGCCACCCACACCGCGTAGATGAACAGGGCGGCGATGATCGAGGGCACTCCGGAAAGGATGTCCACCATGAAAGTGGCCAGTCTGCCCAGCGGGGTGTCACCGCCGTATTCGACCAGATAGATCGCAACCATCAGGCCGATCGGGATGGAGATCGCCGCGCAGACCAATCCCTGCAGCACGGTGCCGACGATCGCGTGGTACGCGCCGCCGCCGGCCACGAACGCCGTCATGCCCGCCTGCGAATGCGACCACCACACCGTGGACAGGATCGCGCGGAATCCTTTGGCGACCACCGACCACAGCACCGCTATCAACGGCGTCACTGCGATCACCATCGACAGCGACACCAGCACGGTCGCAACGTTGTTCGCGATACGGCGGCGCCAGCTCAGCGCCGCCAACGTCCGCGATTTGACGGGGCGATCCAACATCGAGTTCATCGGTCGCCTCTTCTGCTGCCGGTTCCGGCGACGGCGCCACGCGCGGCGGCGTCGACCAGAAAGGTGAGCACGAAGAGCATCAGCCCCGCGGCCATGTAGGCCCCGGCCTCGTATTTGTCGTCGAATTCCGACGCGGCGGCGGCGATCTTGGTCGCGAAAGTGGAGCCGCCGTCGAACAGCGACCAGCCGAAGGCCGTCTGGGTGCCGCGCACGATGATCAGCAGCGCGATCGTCTCGCCCAGCGCCCGCCCCAGCCCCAGCATCGCGCCGCTGATGAACCCCGTTCTGCCGAAGGGCAGCACGATGGTCCGCACCACCTCCCAACGGGTGGCGCCGAGGGCCAGCGCCGCCTCGATCTGGTCCTGCGGCGTCTGGACGAACACCTCCCGGGTGACCGCGGTGATGATCGGCAGGATCATGACCGCCAAGACGATTCCGCCGGTGAAGATGGTGCCCCCACCCGAGGGCGAGGCACTGCCGTCGGCGAACAGGAAAAACCAGCCCAGGGTGTGACTGAGCCAGTCGGCGACCGGTTGCAGCTGCGGCGCCAGCACGTAGAGGCCCCACGCGCCGTAGACGATCGAAGGGACCGCGGCCAGCAGGTCGACCGCGTACGATAACGACCCGCCGACGCGGCGCGACGAGTACTGCGTGACGAAGATGGCGACGCCGAGCGCCACCGGCATGGCCAGGGCCAGCGCGAACAGCGAGACGAACACCGTGACCTGCAGCAGATCGGCGATCCCGAAGTGCATCGCCGAGGTGTTGGTGGTGATCCAGTTGCCGCCGTAGCTGAGGAAGTTCTCGCGGTTGCGTTGCAGGGCCGGCGTCGAGCGCCACAGCAGGAACCCGGCGATCGCGACGATCACGGCAACGATGAACAGGCCGGAAGCCTGCGCCAACCTGCGGAATATCCGGTCACCCACATGCGGACGAGAGCGTCCCCATGGGCTGATGGGGACCACCGGTGACTCGGGGAAGGGCGCGGCGACGACCGCGCCGGAACCGGCATCGATTGGATTTGGCGTTGTCACTGTGATCCCGTCACAGTTCTACTGTCGCTCCTTGAACCCGAATCGGTTGGTTATTGCATCGCGTTGATCGCGGTAACCAGTCGCTTCCTGACTTTATCGGGCAGCGGAACGTAACCGGCCGCGGACAGGCCGGTCTGTCCGCTGTCGGCGGCCGTGGACAGAAACGACTTGATCGCGCTTGAGGCATCCGGGTCGTAGCCCTTGGAGCAGACGATTTCGTATGTGGCCAGCACCAGCGGGTATGCGCCCGGTTCCTTGGTGGAGTACATCGCATTGAGATCGAGCACCAGGTCGTTGCTGTCGGCGACGAATTTGGCCGCCTTGACGGCGTTGCCGGCCGTGTCGTTGTTGAGCGGGACCACGCCGCCGCCGGTGGATATCTGGGCGTAGGGCATCGCGGCCTGGTCGGCGAAGCCCTTTTCGACGTAGCCGATGGCACCCGGGGTGGCGCGGACGGCCTGAATGACGCCGCTCGACTTGGCAGCGCCTTCGCCCACACCTCCCTGAAACTCGGTGCCGACTCCTTTGGCCCAGCTCTGGGGCGCGGAGACCGTCAGGAATTTCTGCACGTTGTCTGTGGTCCCCGACGAGTCCGTCCGGTAAATCGGGGTGATCTTGGTGTCGGGCAGCGCCGCGCGGGGATTCAGAGCGGCCAGGATCGGGTCATTCCAGGCCGTGATCTTGCCGCTGAAGATCTTGGCCATCGCGTCGCTGTTGAGCACCAGCCCGGCAACGCCGGGAAGGTTGTAGGCCAGTGCGATCGGCCCGAAAACCAACGGCAGGTCCCACGCCGGGTTTCCGTCGCAGCGTTTGGCGGCGGGACCGATCTGGTCTGCGACCAGCGGGGAGTCCGCGCCTGCGAAGTCAACATGGCCCGCGATGAACTGCTCACGGCCCGCACCCGATCCGGTCGGGTTGTAGGCCACGCTCTTGCCGGGGCAGTTCTGGCCCCACACCTGGTTGAACAGCGCCATCGCGTTCAGCTGTGCGGTGGAGCCCTCCGCGGTCAGCTGGTTTTTGCCGCTACAGTCCGCCGTCCCACCGGAACCGGAGCTGCCCGCCGAGGAAGCGCCGCGATGGTTCTGGTCGCTGCCGCAGGCCGTCAGCGTCGCAGCACCGATCGCCAACGCCAGCGCGAGCGCCCCACCCTGCTTGTCGAGCCTCACGTATCTCGCTTTCCTGACGCACTTTGCACCCGCTGCGGCGCCGAACTGGAATCTCCCCAAGGAGGAAGTTGCCAAGTCACCGGGAAAATATGCGGCGGGTCCACAGCAAGCTCTAGTTAGCAGGCGCAGGTGAATATTCGGCATACGCCGCGTCGCTCAGCCGACGTTGGGCGCGGCGTACGCGGTGTCGACGCTGTAGGTCGTGAAGCCCAGGCCCTGGTAGGTCCGGACCGCGGCGACGTTTTCCGACTCCACGTAGAGCATCACGGTCGGGTCGTCCGAGTCGTTCAGCCGGCCCGCCAGGAACTCGATACCGACGGCCGTCAGTAGCTTCCCCAGCTTGCGGCCCTGCGCCGACGGGTCGACACCGACGACGTAGACCTCCCCCAGTCCGGGCCGATCGAGATGAACCTTGGTCCAGTGAAAGCCCAGCAGCGACCCGGAATCGTCGAACGCGAGGAACAAGCCCGCCGGGTCGAACCACGGTTCGTCGCGCCGCTCCGCCAGCTCGACCCCGGTCCAGCCGCCCTGCTCGGGGTGTTCGGCGAACGCGGCGTTGTTGACCCGAAGCAGCTCGGCGTCGTCGGCCGGCCCGGCGTAGGTGCGAAGCCGCACCCCCGGCGGGGGTGAAACCGGGGCGGGCCCCTCACGCAGCGAGCGTCGCATCTGAATCAGTTCCCGCACCGGGACCACACCCAGCGCCGACGCGGTCGCCCGAGCCGAATCGAGTGTGCCGTGCGCCCAGAAGTGGTTGCGCCCAGCGGTTTTGGCCAACGCCGCCCGCCCCATCGACGTCCCGATACCGCGCCGCCGCGCCTGCGGGTGCACGACCAGTTCGGCCATTCCGGCATCCCCGTCGCGGGGCGGACTGAGATTGAGATAGCCGACGATGCCTGCGATTTCGGCACCCGACGAAGATCCCGGGATCAGCAGATGCTCGGTGCGCTCGTGCCCGAGCTCGCGCAGCACCTGCTCGCCGACCGGCGCCACTCCATCGAATTCCGTTGCGGCGGAAACGAGTTCGCGCACGCCTCGCTGCTCATCGGCGGTCAGCGCCGACCGCCAGTCGGGCGAGGTCACTGAGTGCGCAGCGGATCGGCCAACGGTTCTTGCAAGTCCTCGGAGTCGGACTCGGCGTCGTCGGCTGCGTCGACCGCGACCGGCGCCCGGCCGCGCGCCGGACGGACCGCCTTGTAACCGACATTGCGCACCGTGCCGATCAGCGCTTCGTACTCCGGGCCGAGCTTGGCGCGCAGCCGTCGCACGTGCACGTCGACGGTGCGCGTGCCGCCGAAGAAGTCGTATCCCCACACCTCGTGCAGCAACTGCGCGCGCGTGAACACCCGGCCGGCGTGCTGGGCCAGGTATTTAAGCAGCTCGAATTCCTTGTAGGTCAGGTCGAGTGGGCGGCCCCGCAGCCGCGCGGTGTAGGTGCCTTCGTCGATCACCAGCTCGCCGAGGCTCACCTTGCCCGCGCTCTCCTGATCGGCCAGTCCGCCGCGACGGCCCACCACTAGCCGGAGCCTGGCGTCGATCTCGGCGGGTCCGGTGGTGGGCAACAGGATCTCGTCCAGCCCCCAGTCGGCGCTCACGGCCACCAGGCCGCCCTCGCTCACCACGGCCAGGACGGGAACCGACCGGCCGGCGGTGCTCAACAGCCGGCAGAGCCCGCGCGCCGACGACAGGTCGGTGCGCGCGTCGACGAGTACTGCGTCCGCGGTTCCGGCCTCGAGCAACGAGGACGGTTCCGGCGGCGCCGTCCGGACGGTGTGGGGAAGCAGCGACAACGACGGCAGGACCGGATCGGGATGTAGCTCAGGGGTCAGCAGTAATAGCTCCAACGGGTCCCTCCTGCTCGGGGGAACGGCATCTCCCAAATTCACAGCGCCATTACGCGTTAGTTACCAGGTCATCTAACGATAACGTGCTACCTGGTTATTTGGCGTGGCGTACGGGGCCAGTGTGATTCCCGCCACGGCGCGACCGGCGGTTCGCGGCGGCCTGTCGTTACGACACAATGTGCAGGTGCGCAAGCTATTGCTCGGTGTGCTGACAGCGACGATCGTGGTGGTCGTGGTGGCTTTCGGCGCGCTCGGCGTCGATTACGGGACCAGCATTTACGCCGAATATCGGCTGTCGTCCACCGTGCGCAAGGCGGCCAATCTGGGTACGGACCCATTCATCGCGATCGTGGCGTTCCCGTTCATTCCGCAGGCGATGCGCCGCCACTACAACCAGCTGGAGATCAAGGCCAACGCCGTCGAGCACGCGATGACCGGCAAGGCCACCCTGGAAGCCACGATGTATTCGGTGGATTTGACGTACGCCTCCTGGCTGATCAAGCCCGATGCGAAGCTTCCGGTGGGCAAGCTGGAGAGCCGCATCATCATCGACTCGACGCACCTGGGCCGGTACATGGGCATCGACGACCTGATGGTCGAGGCGCCACCCAAGGAGACGAACACCGCCACCGGCGGCATCACCGCGTCGGGCGTCTCGGGCAGCCACGGGCTGGTGTTCAGCGGCACGCCGAAATCCGCCGGCTTCGATCGTCGGGTCAGCATGTCGGTGGACCTGTCCATCGCCCCGGACGACCAGACGACACTGGTCATCACCCCGACCGGTGTCCTCACCGGAGGTGACACCGCCAACCAAACCGTTCCCGACGACAAGCGGGACGCGGTGTTGCACGCCTTCAGCGCCAGACTCCCCAATCAGCGACTCCCCTTCGGCGTAACGCCCACCACCGAGGGTGCGCGCGGCTCCGACGTCATCATCGAAGGCATCACATACGGGGTGACCGTCGCCCTCGACGGGTTCAAGCAGTCGTAGGCCCGAAGAACCGCGGTTGGCCTGATCACCGGGTCATTAGGTAAGCTGACCGACGTGCCAGCCCGCCTTGAGCCCATGCTCACCCAGCGTCGCGCAGTCGATCTGTGCCGCACCCCGGGCTGTTGTTGTTGCTGTAGCTGCTGAGTAGCCGCGCACTCCCGCGTAGCACTCGGAGCTGCCCCCCGGAACTTTGCCGTGGCACGTCTCCACTTCGTCCTCTCGAATAGCAGGCAGTTTTCAAAGCAACAGGCATATCAAGGAGCACTACCGTGTCGAGCAGCAACAACACCCAGCCCGCAGGCGTTGACGTGCGTGGACCGCGGTTTGCCGCCTGGATCACGACCGCGGTCTTGATCGTTGCGCTCGCCGTCTCGGCCGCCAGCCCGCTGGCGGCCGCTTTCATTTTGGGTGTGCAAGCGGTGATTTTCGCCATCGGCGCCGCCGCCGGACCGCGCAAGCATCCCTACGGCCGGCTGTTCGCCCGCATCGTGGCACCCCGGCTTGGGCCGGTCGCCGAACGCGAGCCGGTCGCACCGCTGAAATTCGCCCAACTCGTCGGCCTGATCTTCGCGGCGGTCGCGACGGTCGGCTTCGCCGCCGGCGCCTTCCTGCTCGGCGTCGTCGCCACCGCCGGCGCGCTGGTCGCCGCGTTCCTGAACGCGGCCTTCGGCATCTGCCTGGGATGCCAGCTCTACCCGCTGGTGGCACGCCTACGCGTCCCCGCCCGACCCGCTCTTAACGAAAGCAATTGAAAGGAATCCCCGCATGGCACGCTCCGACGTCCTGGTCTCTCCCGACTGGGCTGAGAGCAATCTCGACGCCGCAGGTGTCGTCTTCGTCGAGGTCGACGAGGACACCAGCGTTTACGACTCTTCCCACATCCCCGGCGCGATCAGGCTCGACTGGCGCACCGATCTGCAGGACGCGATCAAGCGTGACTTCGTCGACGCCCAGCAGTTCTCGAAGCTGCTGAGCGAGCGCGGGGTGTCCAACGACGACACCGTGGTCCTCTACGGCGGTAACAACAACTGGTTCGCGGCCTATGCGTACTGGTACTTCAAGCTGTACGGCCACGACAAGGTCAAGCTGCTCGACGGCGGCCGCAAGAAGTGGGAGCTCGACGGCCGCCCGCTGTCCGGCGACGCCGTCAGCAGGCCCGCGACCTCCTACACGGCGGCCGCGCCCGACAACAGCATCCGGGCGTTCCGCGATGACGTCATCGCGGCGATCAATGTCAAGAACCTGGTCGACGTCCGCTCCCCCGACGAGTTCTCCGGCAAGATCCTGGCGCCCGCGCATCTGCCGCAGGAGCAGAGCCAACGGCCCGGCCACGTCCCCGGCGCGATCAACGTGCCGTGGAGCAAGGCCGCCAACGAGGACGGCACCTTCAAGTCCGACGAGGAGCTGGCCAAGCTGTACGCCGACGCCGGGCTGGACGGCACCAAGGAGACCATCGCTTACTGCCGGATCGGTGAGCGTTCGTCGCACACCTGGTTCGTGCTGCAGGAATTACTCGGGCATCGGAATGTCAAGAACTACGACGGCAGTTGGACGGAATACGGCTCCCTGGTGGGCGCCCCGATCGAGTTGGGAAGCTGATATGTGCTCTTCGCCGAAGCAAGGACTGACGTTGCCCGCCAGCGTCGACCTGGAGAAGGAAACGGTGATCACCGGCCGCGTCGTCGACCGTGACGGTCAAGCGGTGGGCGGCGCGTTCGTCCGCCTGCTGGACTCGTCCGACGAGTTCACCGCGGAGGTCGTCGCGTCGGCCACCGGTGACTTCCGGTTCTTTGCCGCACCGGGATCGTGGACGCTGCGGGCGCTGTCCGCGTCGGGCAACGGCAACGCGGTGGTGGCACCGTCGGGCGCCGGTGTCCACGAGGTCGACGTCAAGATCGCCTGACACACCCGCTGCCCCTGACCACATCGTCGCGGGACGAATAGACTCGTGCCCGTGGTGCTGTTCTTCGAGATCATGCTGGTCGTGGCGGTCGTGGTGATTTCATGGTTCGCCCTGTACGTCCTCTACCGGCTCATCACTGACGAATCGTGACGGGCGCCGGCGACGATCCAGAGCGCAGCGATGGGGAGGAGCGGCGCAATTGACTTCCGACGAACCCTTCGGCTCCGGCACCTCCGGCGACCGCGCGGTCGCTGCCGCCGCTGAGCGCGCCAAGCTGACGGCCGGCCGCAATATCCCCGCCTTCGACGATCTGCCGCTTCCCGCCGATACCGCGAACCTGCGCGAGGGCGCCAACCTGGACGATGCGCTGCTGGCGCTGCTGCCGCTGGTCGGGGTGTGGCGCGGCGAGGGCGAGGGTCGCGGCCAAGACGGCGACTACCGGTTCGGCCAGCAGATCGTGGTTTCGCACGACGGCGGCGACTACCTGAACTGGGAGGCCCGCTCCTGGCGGCTTGACGAGACTGGCGACTACCAGGACCGCGGCCTGCGCGAGACGGGTTTCTGGCGCTTTGTCCGCGACCCCGACGACCCCAGCGAATCCCAGGCGATCGAGCTGCTGTTGGCCCATTCGGCCGGCTACGTCGAATTGTTCTACGGCAGGCCACGCAACCAGTCGTCGTGGGAGCTGGTGACCGACGCGCTGGCCCGCAGCAGGTCGGGCGTGCTGGTCGGGGGCGCCAAACGGCTCTACGGCATCGTCGAAGGCGGCGACCTGGCCTACGTCGAGGAACGGGTGGACGCCGACGGCGGCCTGGTACCTCACCTCTCGGCGCGGCTCTCGCGGTTCGTCGGCTAGCGGCCCGCCGCGAATCGTCGCGGCTGATCTTTCGGCGTGTTCTGTTCGACGTCCGAGCAGGCGATGGTCGACGATATTCCCCAAAGGAGGTCGGCCGGATGCGTCCCAAGCGATCACCCTCGCCCGTATTGCGCTGGGCGGTCACCGGGATCGGCCTGCTGCTCGTCGCATATCTGGCCGTCTTGGCGCTGCGCCCGTCGATAGTCGATGCGCTGCCGTCATGGCTGGGGTGGTTCGGCCGTCCGGGGTCGATGGCGACGCTCGCGATCATGGTCGCGTTGCTGATCGCCGCCTGCGTGCTGACCTTCCGCTCGGAGGGCAGCCATCGTTTGGTAGGCGTTTCGTTCACCGTGATTGCAGTGCTCGTCGGCATGAGCGCGGTGCTGGGCCTCAGCGCGTACTGGGGCTGTCACGACGCCAACCATCCGGCCTTCTTCACTCCGCTGATGGCGACGGCCCAATTGATGAAGGGCAGTACCGGCGACTACTCCGTCGGCGGGCACACCTGCCCGAACCCCACACCGGCCGGCCTGGAGCTGGGGCGAATCACCGCGCTGGCGGCGATCTTCACGGGGTTGGGCGGCGTCGTCGTGGGCGTGTTCCGGTCCCAGGTGGACCGGTTGCGGGCCAACTACGCCGAGTCCGTCACCGCCGTCGTCGGGGTCGACGACGACACCCAGTCGATGATCAGCGGCATCGCGCAGAGGTCGGACCGGCGCAGCACCCTGGTGGTCATCACCAACGCCGGCGACGACCGCGTGCAGCGCGCCCGCAGACAGGGTGCCCGAGTCGTGTTGGTGGACTTCAACAATCTGTCCACCCTGACCTCACTCCGGTTGTGGCGCAACCTGTCACACCTCTACCTGATGGCGCCCGACCCGGCGATCAACCTGTTGTGGCTGGAGCGGATCGGCAGGCGGCTCGCCGAGATCGGCCACAGGCACCGGCTGCCCCTCATCGTCCGGATGGACGACCCGTGGCTGGCCGAGGCGTGGCGCGCCCAGCAGTTCGGTGGGTCGGACACCCGCTGGGCCGCCGACGTGGTCGGCAAATACGAGGTGACCGCCGGCCGGCTACTGGACGGCATCATCGCGACGGGGGTGACGAAGCGGGTATTGGTCTGCGGCACTTCGCAATTGACGCTCGCGCTGTGCGCCGACCTGACGCAACGCGCGCTCGAGCGTGACTTCCACACCCCGCCCGACGCGGCCCCGCTGCCCGCGCTCACCCTGATCGAAAGGGACGCCGAAGAGTACCTGCGGGATCACGAGTTCTACCGCCGGCAGGCGGGATTCATGTCGGAGGGACCGGCCATCGACGCGATCGCGGAGGCGCCGACGATACCGACCCTGCTAAAGCTGATCGACGATGCCGACCCCGCGGTCTGCGCCGTGGTTCTGGTGGATGCCCACGCCACCACGACCGGTACCCGGCTGGCCGCCCGCTTCCCCGAAATGCCCGTCTACGCAGCCGATCTCAACTCCACCATCGCCGACGATTCAATCCAGGTCGTCGGCATGCTGCAGTCCTACTCCCTGGTCCTGGATACCCGCGAGGGCCAGGTCCAGGACGCCTGGGAGCGCGCGTCGAGGCTGATCCACGAGCGCTACGTGTCGACGATCGACTCGCAGTCGCCGCGGTCGCCGGCCGCGATGCCGTGGGCCGAGCTCAGCGAGTTCTACCGTGGATCGAACCGCCGCCAGGTCCGCAACGCGCTGTGGATGGTCGAACAGATCGCCGGGCACACCTGGAACACCTGGGGCAGCCCGCCGGCGCAGCTGTCCGGCAGCGACATGGCGGGATTGCCGCCACTGGACCAGCTCGCGCTGATGGGTTTCGACCAATTTTCCGCGATGAGCATGGCCCAAGCGGAGCACGAGGACTGGTGCCGCTATTACCGGCGCAACGGCTGGAAATACGGGTCGCCCCGCGATGATTCGCACAAGATCCACGACAAGCTGGTCGACTGGTCGGTGGTCGAGAGCACCCCGGAGATGCTGAACGCCGCCGTGCGCAGCCTGGCGGGGACGTTGTGGAGCTTGCGGCAACTGGGCTTTCGGTCGCGCCCGCTGTGGCAGTCCTTCAGCCGGGTCGGGACCGTCGCCGCCCAGCGGCGAGACCGACCCTGGACGTGGACCTCGGATTCCGGGGACAAGATGCGCGCCAAGGCCGGCGACTGGGCGGTGCAGGCGGACGGCAAGGTGTGGTCGGTGCGCGACGACATCTTCTCCGACACCTACGAGCCGGCCGGCGACGGGCTGTGGCAGCGCAAGGGACGGGTCCAGGCCCGTCCGGCGCGTCCCGGCGAGACCATCAACACGCTGGAGGGGCCCACGAGCGCGGCCGACGGCGACTGGGTCGTCCGGGGATCCACCGGCGAGCAATGGCCGGTTCCCGGAGACGAATTCGCGCATCGCTACACCGAATTCCATCCGGCCGAAGAGGTCGCGGTCGATGATGGCGACAATCGATGAACCGCTGACCGAAATTGCGATGAAATTTGCCCGTTCCGACGGGGTCCGACACTGATACGGTATCGGCGCGTGGACAACTGCCGCACGCAGACTTTCGTGTCGTTTGTTCGCCTCTCACGCTAGGAGCTGCGATGGCGCTGTTCATCAGCTATTCGAGCCAAGACCGGTCGACGGTCGATGCGCTGACGAATGCCCTTCGGAAAGGCCAACAGCAGGTGTGGTTCGACCAGGAGCTCGGCGGTGGCGAATCCTGGTGGAACAAGATCCTCGAGCAGGTCCGCTCGTGCGACGTGTTCATCGTCGCGCTGTCGAATAACTGGTTGCAGTCCAAGCCCAGTCAGGCCGAATTGCGCTATGCCCAGGCGCTGAACCGGCCGATCCTTCCCGTTCGAATCGGCGATATCGACAGCATGCGCGTGAATCCCCTTGCCGCGTTGCAGATCATCGATTACCGCGAGCCGAGCGTTGACGCCGGCATCCAACTTGTCACCGCTGTGCACGCGCTGCAAAGCAAACCCGTGCCGTTGCCGGAACCGCTCCCCGAGGAGCCGCCGGTGCCGTTCGGCTACATCACCCGGCTCGGCAACACCCTCGCCGAAAAGGAGCTCAGCCCGCAGCAGCAGACGCAGCTGCTGATCGAACTGCGGTCCGGACTCGACGAGGACGGCGACGACCCCAGCGCCCGAAGCGACATCGCCCAACTGCTCCGGATGTTGCGGCTGCGGCACGACATCACCTATCGCAACCGGACCGAAATCGACAACGTGCTGGCCGAAATCGAGGCCAAGAACAGCGGTTCGGAGGGCGGAGCGACAACAGCGGCTGCCGAGGCACAGCCGGCCGCGGTCGCCGCCCCGACGCAACCCAGCCGCCCGGCAACCGGCGCCGCGAGTGGCGCGGGCGCGCCTGCGGGCAAATCCAACAAGCGGCTCATGATCATCGGCGGCGCCGCCGTCGCGGTCATCGCCGCGATCGCCGTCGTCGTCGTGCTGACGACGCAGGGGACGTCCAAGAAGTCGTCGGCGCCGGCCGGCGATCATCCTCAGACCGGCGCAGCGGCACCGCCGGGCCGGTTGGACGCGATTCTGCTGGGGCCGCCGGAAGTCGCCACGATCATGGGTCTGCCGAGCATCGAGATCAAAGACCAGACGCAGCAATTGCGTCCACCCAGCGGGTCGCTGTCGAATCTGGAATGCCTCGGCGCGTTCGAACCCATCGAGGAGTCCGTCTACACGGGCAGCGCCTCCAGGGCGGTGCGCGGCCAGCTGCTGCGGACGTCGGATTACGACTTCAGGGTCCAGCAGGCGGCGGTGGCTTTTCCGAATGCCGAGAAGGCGCAGGCCTTCGTGACTGCGTCTGCGGACAAATGGAAGGCGTGCGCGAACAAATCCGTGACGATGACCACCGACCGGGATCGGGTGTTTCGCTGGACCTTCGGGAGCGTCGCCGGGGCTCCGCCCACGATCAGCCAGTTGCGCACTCCCGCGGATCCGGCCAGGCCGTCCTGCCAGCGAGTGCTGAGCGCGGTGTCCGACGTCGTCCTCGACGTCGAGGCGTGCGCGGTGGGCGCCACCGATCAGGCGAGCCGGCTCACGCAGAAGATGACCGCCAAGGTGCAGGCCTGACACAGACCCTCGACATGGAGCGGCCCCCGAGCCAATCTCCGGTTGGACAAAAACCGGAAGCTCGGGGGCCGGGTAACTGCGGGGAATTCGCCAGCGCACATCGCTGACTCTTCCGAGCCGGTGCAGCTAGCGCGCAGCCACCTCACATGTCCATGAAGCTATCAATTTCTCGGACCACCTCCCTTCTTGTGTACGGCCGACCGTACCCGCGATGCTGCGAGCCGACAACAGAATTCAGCGCTCAGCGATCACTGACGATCGCCGAGTCCACCAGTTCGGCGAACTCGGCGGCCAGCGGAGACCTGAGCAGGTGGCGACCGTCGAGGGTGTGCACACGGGCGGCCAGGGTCATGCTGGAGACCAGCCAAATCCCTTGCGCAACTTGAAGATCGGAAACCCGCAGCGCGCGGAAATCGCAGTCGTATCCCTTCGACCGCGCCACCTCGAACAGGGCCTGTTGGGTGGTGCCGCGCAGAATCGGATACCACGGCGGCGGCGTGAGCAGGCAGAGGTTCCCGCCGGCGCCCGTCTCGGCGGCGATCACCACCGTCGACCGCGGGCCTTCCAATATGTAGCCATCGGAGCTGACGAAGATGACGTCACCGGCACCTTGGCGGGCGGCATGACGCAACGCGGCCATGTTGACCGCATACGACAGCGTTTTGGCGCCGGCGAGCAGCCACGGCATGGTGTCGATACCTGCGGCGGACAGGCCGCGATCCAGAGTGATGGCGGCCAGCCCGTCACGCCGAACCGCGGTCACGCGCTCGGGGACGGGGTGGACCATCACGTAGGCGGTCGGCGGTGGCCCGCTCTCCCGGCCGCGGCTGTAGACCAGCCGCATCGCCCCTTCGTCGGCGGTGTCCGCGGTCCATTGCCGGGTGGCCAGCTCGATCGCGTTTCGCCAACTCGACAGATCGGGCGCGGGCAGATCCGTCATCCGGGCCGACTGGGTCAGCCGCTGCAGGTGCGACTCGACGAGGCAGGCCCTGCCGTCGCGGACCAACAGTGTCTCGAAGACGCCGTCACCGCGCAGTGCCGCGAGATCGTCGGCGCTCAGCAGAGGCGTGTCCGGCGAATGCATTTCGCCGTCCAGTGTGATGATCACTCCCGCCTGGCCCGCCATGAATGAAAAGCCTATCGGCAGCCGATCCGTAGAGTTGACGCAGAGCCACGTGAGGAGGAGCGGCGCACATGAACGCAGTCCCTGCACCCGAATCCGGACCCGACGCCGGCGCCGCCTGGCATTACGGCGATCCGCTGGGCGAGCAGCGCGCGGCCGAGACCGACGCGGTGCTGGTGGACCGCTCGCACCGCGCGGTGCTCACCCTGACCGGGAAAGACCGGCAGACGTGGCTGCACAGCCTGACCACCCAGCACGTCAGCGAACTTCCCGACGGCGCCAGCACACAGAATCTCAGCCTCGACGGCCAGGGTCGCGTCGAAGATCACTGGATCCAGACCGAGCTGGGTGGTGTCACCTACCTCGACACCGAACCGTGGCGGGGTGAGCCGCTGCTCGGGTACCTGCGCAAGATGGTGTTCTGGTCCGAGGTCACCGCCGACAGCGCCGACATGGCGGTGCTCTCGTTGCTGGGACCGCGGCTGGCCGACCGGGCGGTGCTCGACGCGCTCGGCTTGGACGCGCTGCCGGCCGTTCGGGTCGCGACCCCTAGCGGCGGTGGCTTTGTACGGCGAATGCCCGACTCGACCAACGGCCAGATCGAGCTCGACCTCGTGGTGCCGCGCGCCGATGCGCCCGACTGGCAGAGCCGCCTGAGGCAAGCAGGAGTGCGGCCGGCCGGAGTGTGGGCGTTCGAGGCCCACCGCGTCGTCCACCGGGTCCCGGCCCTGCGCCCGCGACTCGGCGTCGACACCGACGAACGCACGATTCCGCACGAGGTGGGGTGGATCGGCGGGCCCGCCGAAGGGGCCGTTCACCTGGACAAAGGCTGCTACCGCGGACAGGAGACGGTCGCGCGGGTGCACAACCTGGGGCGCCCGCCCCGGATGCTGGTGCTGCTGCACCTGGACGGCTCGGTCGACCGGCCCGCGACGGGTGACGCGGTGCTCGCCGGTCCTCGCTCGATCGGCCGGCTCGGCACCGTAGTCGACCACGTGGACCTGGGGCCGGTGGCCCTGGCTCTGGTCAAGCGCGGACTCCCGGTGGACACTCAACTGACGACCGGTCCGCAGGGTTCGGTCGCCGCGATGATGGACGTGGATTCGGTCCCACCGACCGAACAGATCGGCGCGGGACGGCTTGCCGTTGAACGGTTGCGGGGCGGTGCTGGATAATGAACGACAACGTCCGCCACGGCGGGCAGGGGGGCCGACGCTCATCCGTGAGGCACGGTAAACTGTCGGCAGGACAATAACGACACCAGGAGATCGGAGCCGCCTAGTTTAGGCCGCTCCGTTATTGCGCGAGGGGGTTCCCCCATGGGCCGCGGCCGGGCTAAGGCAAAGCAGACCAAGGTTGCTCGAGAACTCAAATACAGTTCCCCGCAGACCGATTTCCAGCGGCTTCAGCGCGAACTGTCAGGAACGGAGGGCGAGGAGTCCAG
>NZ_JAFAUS010000428.1 GCF_019243155.1 Mycobacterium sp. | reverse complement strand
TCATACCCGTCGTGCATCATCGGTCGGGTAAGCACCTCGTTAGGTGAGGCGTCTACACGAATACAGGCCACTGACCCCGAACGTCGAAAGACGCCCCGGGTCAGGACAGCTCCTCCCGGCTTAAGGGTTGAGCCCAGGTGGCTTCCGATGACCGGACACGTCGTGTGGTGCCAAAGCTCTGACGAGAGGGGTGCGGATCGCCGACGCTCGTCGGGTTCTGCTCCTCTGCTGTGCGTAGATCGCGTGCGGATAACCGTGCGCGTCGTGACCGCGAGGAGGTGAGGGACGTATGAGTTCCAGTGATAGTCCGGGCCGAAGTCCGAACTATGTCTTGTCCCGATCCGATCTCCGGCACGACGTTCTCATCTGAGCCGTCACAACGCGAACTGGCTTATCGGCCAAGCGTTCTCCGGATCGGAACCACAACGGGACGGGACACGTCAGTCCAGTTAGTCCTCGTTCCCCTCAAGGAGGCGATCATGACCGCAGCTTTCTACGACGAAGTGGTGACCGTAGCCCCCGTCCGCACATTGACGGTGGTGGGTGACAGCGACACCACCACCACGGCGCCCAAGACGGCCACGCGCCGGGCACCCAACGCGCCGTTCGGCGCCGGGGGCGACCCGTTGGTGGACGGCGCCGCTCGCTTGCTGAGCATCCCCCTGCGCCACGTGTATGCCGCACTGTGGCGGGCCGGCGTGCTCGAAGTGCAGGTCTGAAAGAGCGCAGTACCAATGGACAGCGAACCATCCTCTTCTCCGCTCCAAGGGGCTACCTGGCCGCAGGTTCTCGCCTGAGGCCAGATAGCCCCTTGGAGCGCACCCGGATTTGCGGGCTTTCGTAGAATCGTCCTATTGGCGTCGATCCGGCCATCACCGGGGAGCCTTCGGAAGAACAGCCGACCAGGCTCAGTAGAACCGAACGGGTAGGCCCGTCACAGCCATAATCGAGCGGCCACGCGAAAGCGTGGCAAGCGGGGTGGTACCGCGGCGCTCGCGCACCCAGCGCGTCGTCGTCCCCGGCCTGACTAGTTCGTTCAGGGCATCAACTGCCCCGAGCGGACACCGTGGCACAGGAGACGACGCGCATCGTGACCGACAAGGCTGAGTTCGTGGACGCCGTCACGGCCTACCCGAAGCCCGCCGGCGGGGCCCCGGACTTCCCGGCGCTCGAGCTGGAGGTCCTCGATTACTGGGCCCGCGACGACACTTTCCGGGCCAGCATCGCCCGCCGCGACGGAGCCGAAGAATACGTGTTCTACGACGGGCCGCCATTCGCCAACGGCCTGCCGCACTACGGCCACCTGCTGACCGGCTACGTCAAAGACATCGTGCCGCGGTACCGCACCATGCGCGGCTACAAGGTCGACCGCCGCTTCGGCTGGGACACCCACGGGCTGCCGGCCGAACTCGAGGTCGAGCGCCAGCTGGGCATCACCGACAAGTCCCAGATCGACGACATGGGGATCGCCGCGTTCAACGACGCCTGCCGCGCTTCGGTGTTGCGCTACACCGACGAATGGCGGGCCTACGTCACCCGCCAGGCGCGCTGGGTCGACTTCGACAACGACTACAAGACACTCGATCTGCCGTACATGGAGTCGGTGATCTGGGCGTTCAAACAACTGTGGGACAAGGGCCTGGCGTACGAGGGCTACCGCGTTCTGCCGTACTGCTGGCGCGACGAAACCCCGCTGTCCAACCACGAACTGCGGATGGACGACGACGTCTACCAAAGCCGTCAGGACCCGGCTCTGACGGTCGGGTTCAAGGCTGTCAGCGGACCGGTCGACGGTGCCTACCTGCTGGTGTGGACGACGACACCGTGGACCCTGCCGTCGAACCTGGCGGTCGCGGTCAACCCGGACGTGACCTACGTCGAAGTGCGTTCCGAGGGCAGGCGTTTCGTGCTTGCCGAGCCGCGGCTGGCGGCCTACGCGCGCGAATTGGGAGACGAGCCCGAGGTGCTTGGCACCCATCGGGGCACCGAACTGCTGGGCACCCGCTACCTGCCGCCGTTTCCGTATTTCATGGACACCGCGAACGCATTTCAGGTGCTGCCCGGCGACTTCGTGACGACCGAGGACGGCACCGGCATCGTCCACATGGCGCCCGCTTACGGCGAGGACGACATGGCGACCACCGACACGGTCGGCATCGTGCCCGTCACGCCGGTCGACGCCAGGGGCCGTTTCGACGCGACCGTCCCGGATTACCAGGGCCAGCACGTCTTTGACGCCAACCCGCACATCATCCGGGACCTGAAGAACCAGAGCGGCCCGGCGGCGGCCAACGGCGCCGTGCTGCTGCGCCACGAAACCTACGAGCACCCCTACCCGCACTGCTGGCGGTGCCGCAACCCGCTGATCTATCGGGCGGTGTCGTCGTGGTTCGTGTCGGTCACCCAATTCCGGGACCGCATGGTGGAACTCAACCAGCAGATCACCTGGTATCCCGAACACGTCAAAGACGGCCAGTTCGGCAAGTGGTTGCAGGGCGCGCGTGACTGGTCGATCTCGCGAAACCGCTACTGGGGCAGCCCGATTCCGGTGTGGAAGTCCGACGATCCGGCTTACCCGCGCATCGACGTGTACGGAAGCCTCGACGAGCTCGAGCGCGACTTCGGGGTGCGGCCCACCAACCTGCACCGCCCTTTCATCGACGAGCTGACCCGGCCCAACCCCGACGACCCGACCGGTCGCAGCACGATGCGGCGAATCCCGGACGTGCTCGACGTGTGGTTCGACTCCGGTTCGATGCCGTACGCGCAGGTGCACTACCCGTTCGAGAATGAGGATTGGTTCCACGGGCATTACCCGGGCGACTTCATCGTGGAATACATCGGGCAGACCCGCGGCTGGTTCTACACCCTGCACGTGCTGGCCACCGCGCTCTTCGACCGCCCCGCGTTCAAAACCTGTGTGGCGCATGGGATTGTGTTGGGCTCCGACGGCCAGAAGATGAGCAAGTCGCTGCGCAACTACCCGGACGTTTCCGAGGTGTTCGACCGCGACGGCTCCGACGCCATGCGGTGGTTTTTGATGGCCTCGCCGATCCTGCGCGGCGGCAACCTGATCGTCACCGAGCAGGGCATCCGCGACGGCGTGCGGCAGGTGCTGCTGCCCTTATGGAACGCGTACAGCTTCCTCGCGCTCTACGCGCCGAAAGTCGGTACCTGGCGGGCTGATTCGAAGCAGGTGCTGGACCGCTACATCCTGGCCAAGCTCGCCGAACTGCGCGCGAACCTCACCCGCGAGATGGACTCCTGCGACATCTCCCGAGCTTGCGAGCACCTGCGCCAGTTCACCGAAGCATTGACGAACTGGTATGTGCGACGGTCGCGTTCGCGGTTCTGGGAGGAAGACGTCGACGCGATCGACACCCTGCACACCGTGCTCGAAGTGACCTCGCGGCTGGCCGCGCCGCTGCTCCCGTCGGTCACCGAGATCATCTGGCGCGGCCTCACCGCCCAGCGGTCGGTGCATCTGACCGACTGGCCGCAGCCGGACGAGGTGCCCGCGGACGCGGACCTGGTCGCCGCGATGGATCAGGTCCGCGAGGTGTGCTCGGCCGCCTCTTCTCTGCGCAAGGCCAAGAAACTGCGGGTCCGCCTGCCGCTGCCGAAACTGACTGTCGCGGTGGAGAATCCGCAACGGCTGGAGCCGTTCACCGACCTCATCGCCGACGAGCTCAACGTCAAGAGCGTCGAGCTGACCGACGCGATCGACACCTACGGGCGGTTCGAGCTCACCGTCAACGCGCGGGTGGCCGGGCCGCGGCTCGGCAAGGACGTGCAGGCGGCCATCAAGGCGGTCAAGGCGGGGGAGGGCGTCGTCAACCCGGACGGCACCTTGACCGCGGGTCCGGCTGTGCTGCAACCCGATGAATACAGCTCGCGGCTGGTCGCCGCCGACCCGGAATTCACCGCGGCGCTGCCCGATGGCGCCGGGCTGGTGGTGCTGGACGGCACGGTCACGCCGGAGCTTGAGGCCGAAGGCTGGGCGAAGGACCGTATCCGCGAGCTGCAGGAATTGCGCAAGTCGACGGGTCTCGACGTGTCCGACCGGATCAGCGTGGTCATGTCGGTGCCGGCCGAGCGGGCCGACTGGGCGACGACGCATCGTGACCTCATCGCCGGCGAAATCCTGGCCACCACTTTTGAATTCGGAGACCCGGGCGACGCCGCAGAAATCGGCGACGGCGTGCGGGTGAGCATCGCGAAGGTTTAGCCGGTCAGGGTCGCTGCGGTCGCCAGGGTGACGTACTGCATGGCGAAGCCGCCGCCGAGTGAGTCGATGGCGCTTCCCACGGCGTCCAGCACTTCTGTGAGCTGATCCGGTGCGAGCTGGGTGAGCGTCCCGGTGGTGGGCAGGTGGTCCAGCCATTCGTCGCGGGTGTACTCCCGCTGCCACTCGAACCGCCACTGCTCAGGTTCGGCGAAGCCGCCGGCGGCCCGGACACCGTCGATGGCCCGCTTGACATTTCGCTGCTGCAGCTCGAGGCCGGGGTTCTGCAGGGGAGCGTCGGGCGCCACCCGCTGCATGACGTCGTCGAACGCGTCGGCGACCGGGCCGGGTGGGTCGAAGACGTGCCAGTACAGCGCCAGCAGTCCGCGCGGCCGCAGCACCCCAGCCGCCTTCTGCGCACCGAGCTCCGGGTCGACCCAGTGCCAGGCCTGACCGGCGACGACCGCGTCGAAGGTGCGTCCGCGGGCGTCCCACGTTTCGAAGTTGCCAATCTCCACCTCAATCCCGGTGCCCCTGGCGAATTCGACCATCCGCGCGTCCGGGTCGACGCCGAGGACCGTGACACCGGCCGCCCGGTACTGCCGCGCCCCGATGCCGGTGCCGCAGCCGACATCCAGGAACTCGAGGCCGGGGCTGGCGGCGATGACCCGCTGTATCAGGGCGTCGGGGTAGCGGGGCCTGGCGCGGTCGTAGCGTTCGGCGTTGACCCCGAAGGACTCTGCCACCTGCCTGAGCAGGTGCGGCTCGGGGTCGGACGGATGCGAGTGTTCTGTCGAGACAGTCGGCATCTCTCCGTTCTACCCGCTCGAGGTCAACTCCTGTGCGTCAGCGCGCGATGGGCATGAGACCAGAACGGCATGCCCGCCAGGACGGTCGCACCCGTCGCGATCAGCCCGACCGCGACGTCGACGCTTTCCCGGCCGTCGTGTGCCCAGTAGACGTCCTTGAGGTCGAGCAGCAGGGCCAGTTCGTCCACGATCATCGCGTTCGCGGCGCCGTAAGCCACCGCCGCCGCAGGGTGTCGCCGTTGTTCCTCAGTGCCGCGCAGACCCACCCCGGCCACCGTCGCCAGCATCCCGATGCCGATGTTGTAGTGGTGAAAGTGTCTGCCGCCCAGCGACACACCGCCGCCCGATGGTCCATGGCCGGCGCGGATCCAGTGCGTGAGCGCGCGCAGCCCGCCGAAGGTCAGGGTGAACGACGCCCAGGCCAACACCGCGGTCTGTTCGCCGGGTTGCAGCCGCTGGTGCCATTGGTGGCGCAGCCGCGTCCACCGGGTGTCCATCAGCTCGCCTTGACCGCTCGCCACCGTAGTCTGCCGCCGCGCACTTCGACGTCGACGTCTTGAAATCCCGCCGCGCGCAACCGGTCCGGCAGCGTGTCTGGCGAGACCGTGTTGCACGTGTCCCGGAAGTGCAGGATCCGGAACCGCAGCGACGTCACGCTGTCGCTGCCCGCGAAGACGCCGCCGGGGCGCAGCACCCGGAAGGCCTCGGCGAACAGTCTGTCCTGCAGGTCCACCGTCGGGACGTGGTGCAGCATGGTGAACGACACCACCGAGCTGAACTCGTCGGCCGGCAGTCCGGTGTTGGTGCCGTCGCCGTTGATGATGCGTGCGCGGTCGCCGTAGAGCCGCTGCAGCCGCTGCGCCATCGGAGTATCGATCTCCACCGACGTGAGCTTCGGCGTCTTGTCCACCAGCACCCGCAGGATCGCACCGTAACCCGGTCCGATTTCCAGGGTGTTGTCACCGAGGTCTACGTCGGCGAGCGCCCAGGGCAGCAGGTCGTCTTTGACGGATGTCGCCCATTTTTCCGAGCTGCAAATCTTTCGGTGCGCAAGGTTCATGGCCATGGCAAAACGGTAGCTCAGTAGCGCAATAGCATTTATTGCGTGGAGTCCCGTTGGGTGCTGCACCTGGACATGGACGCGTTCTTTGCCTCCGTCGAGCAGCTCACTCGTCCGACCCTGCGTGGTCGGCCGGTGCTCGTCGGCGGCGTGGGCGGTCGGGGTGTGGTCGCCGGAGCCAGCTACGAGGCGCGCGTGTTCGGCGCCCGATCGGCCATGCCGATGCACCAGGCGCGCCGGTTGATCGGCGTGACGGCGGTGGTGTTGCCGCCGCGCGGCGTGGTGTACGGGGTGGCCAGCCGGCGGGTCTTCGACGTCATCCGCGGCGTGATGCCCGTCGTCGAGCAGCTGTCCTTCGACGAGGGCTTCGGTGAACCCTCCCGGCTGGCCGGCGCCACCGCCGAGGATGTCGAGGCCTTCTGCGAGGACCTGCGGCGACGGGTTCGCGACGAGACGGGGCTGATCGCCTCCGTCGGCGCCGGATCGGGCAAGCAAATCGCCAAGATCGCCTCCGGTCTGGCCAAGCCAGACGGCATTCGGGTGGTGCGGCGCTCCGAGGAACGGTTGCTGCTCGACGGGTTGCCGGTGCGGCGGCTGTGGGGCATCGGCCCGGTCGCCGAGGAGAAGCTGCATCGCCTGGGCATCGAGACCATCGGGCAGCTGGCCGCGCTGACCGACGCCGAGGCCGCCAACATCCTGGGCGGCACGATCGGGCCGGCGCTGCATCGCCTGGCCCGGGGTATCGACGACCGCCCCGTCGCCGAGCGCGCCGAGGCCAAGCAGATCAGCTCGGAGTCGACCTTCGCTGCCGACCTGACCAGCCTCGAGCAGTTGCGAGAGGCGATCGAACCGATCGCCGAGCACGCCCATCACCGCCTGCTGCGCGACGGCCGCGGCGCGCGCACCGTCACGGTGAAGCTGAAGAAGTCCGACATGAGCACACTGACTCGTTCGGCGACGTTGCCCTACGCGACGACCGAGCCCGGCGCGCTCGTCGCCGTGGCCCGCCGCTTGCTGCTCGACCCGCGCGAGATCGGGCCGATCCGCCTTCTCGGCGTTGGATTTTCGGGGTTGACCGACGTGCGCCAGGAATCGCTGTTCCCCGACTTGGAGCTGTCGGAGCCGCAGTCGGTGTCCGGTCAACCCGTCGAAACCAAGACCGAGGCGATGTTCGCGCCGGCGCCCGAGCGACCGGGCTGGCGGGTGGGAGACGATGTCGCGCACCGCGAACTCGGTCACGGCTGGGTGCAGGGCGCGGGACACGGGGTGGTCACCGCTCGATTCGAGACCCGCAGCTCGGGTGCGGGCCCGGCCCGGACGTTCTCCGCCGACACCGGCGATCTGGTGGCCGCAAATCCCGTCGACTCACTGGACTGGCCGGACTATCTGGGCGCCATGCAGGCCGACGCGCTGTCAGCCCCACCGGGCGAGGACGTCGGCGACCGGTAGCTTCGCGGCCAGCGCGGCCATCACCAGCACGCGAGCCTGCGACGGCCGCAACTTGGGCACCGTCAGCGCGCCGGCGGCCGCCATCGCGTGACCGGGACCGTAGCTGGCGCCGACCCGGCCGCCGGGAACCCGGGTGGACACCGCGATCACGATGCCGTTGCCGCAATGCCGGCGCACGGCGTCGACCACCGCGGGCGAGGCGTTGCCCGAACCCAACGCCTCCAGCACCACAGCCTGGGCGCCGGCGGCCACGCACGCGTCGAGCGCCACCCCGTCGCTTCCCAGGTAGGCCGCGACGATGTCGACCCGCGGCGCGGCGGCGGCGGTGAGGTCGCCGAGATAGGGGCGCGTCTTGGCCCCGGTCAGGGCGACGCTTGCCCCGACCGTGCCCAGCAACTCACCGCTGAAGCCGCTCAGGTCGTCGGTGGCCACCTTGCTCATGCCCAACGGCTGCCACACCCGCCCCGCGAGACAGAGCAGCACGCCCATGTCACGCGCGGCGGGGGTGGCGGCCACCGCCAGCGCGTCGCGCAGGTTCGCCGGGCCGTCCGCGTCCGGGGCGTCGGCGCTGCGCATGGCGCCGGTCAGGACGACCGGGGCGGCGCCCGCGTAGGTGACCTCGAGCCACAGCGCGGTCTCCTCCATGGTGTCGGTGCCGTGGGTGATCACCACGCCCTCGGCGCCGCCGTCGACCGCGGCCTGGACGGCGCCGCGAATCCGATCCCAGTCGGCCAGCGTCAGTTCCGAGCTGTCGACGGCCAGCAGGTCGATGGCGTCGACATCAAGGCCGGTCGTCAGGTCCGCTCCGCTGTAAGCGGGGCGGTGCACCCCATCGGCTCCGGTACCGGTCGATATCGTCCCTCCGGTGGCGATGACGGTGTAGCGGCCCCTGATAGCACCCACAGTGGAATCATCGCGCACACCGCGTGCAAGCACCGGCCAGCCCGCGTCAGCAGTAAGGGATGATGAGAGAGTGCCCGACGAACCAACAGGATCAACGGAGCCGGTGACCTCAGCCGAACAGGCCAGGGATACCGGTTCGGACGACGACGCCGCGAAGCCCGCGGACGTCGAGCCGCAGGGACCGCCGCGGCGGCTGCGGCTGCTGATGGCGGTCGCGGCGGTAGTCCTGACGCTGGACGTCGTCACCAAAGTGTTGGCCGTCAAACTGCTGCCCCCCGGCCAGCCGGTGCCGATCATCGGCGACACCGTGACCTGGACCCTGGTGCGCAATTCCGGCGCCGCGTTCTCGATGGCGACCGGATACACCTGGCTGCTGACGCTGATCGCGACCGGTGTGGTGGTCGGCATCTTCTGGATGGGCCGGCGGCTGGTGTCGCCCTGGTGGGCGGTGGGCCTGGGCCTGATCCTCGGCGGCGCGATGGGCAACCTGGTCGACCGGTTCTTCCGGGCGCCCGGCCCGCTGCGCGGCCACGTCGTGGACTTCCTGTCGGTGGGCTGGTGGCCGGTGTTCAACGTCGCCGACCCGTCGGTGGTGGGTGGCGCTATCCTGCTGGTCGTGCTCTCGATCTTCGGTTTCGATTTCGACAGCGTGGGTCGGCGAAAGGCCGACCAGCGCTGATGACCCAACGCTCGATGCCGGTTCCGGAGGGACTGGCGGGCATGCGTGTCGACGCCGGGCTGGCGCGGTTGTTGGGCCTGTCGCGTAGCGCGGTGGCCGCCATCGCCGAAGACGGCGGCGTCGAACTGGACGGGGTTGCGGCCGGCAAGTCCGACCGGCTGGCCGGCGGCGCCTGGCTTCAGGTGCGCCTGCCCGAGGAGCCGGCGCCGCTGCACAACGCGCCCATCGAGATCGAGGGCATGACGGTCCTGTACTCCGACGACGACATCGTGGCCGTCGACAAGCCCGCGGCGGTGGCCGCGCACGCGTCGGTCGGCTGGACCGGCCCCACGGTGCTCGGCGGCCTGGCCGCCGCCGGCTACCGGATCACCACGTCGGGGGTGCCCGAACGGCAGGGGATCGTGCACCGCCTCGACGTCGGAACCTCCGGGGTGATGGTGGTGGCGCTGTCCGAGCGCGCGTATACGGTGCTCAAGCGGGCGTTCAAGCAGCGCACCGTCGAGAAGCGCTACCACGCGCTGGTGCAGGGACACCCGGATCCGTCCAGCGGGACGATCGACGCGCCGATCGGGCGGCATCGCGGCGGGGAGTGGAAATTCGCCGTCACGACCAACGGCCGGCACAGCATCACCCACTACGACACCATGGAAGCCCACGTCGCCGCCAGCCTGCTCGACGTGCACCTGGAAACCGGTCGGACCCACCAGATTCGGGTGCATTTCTCCGCGCTGCATCACCCGTGTTGTGGGGATCTCGTCTACGGCGCCGATCCGACGTTGGCGAAAAGGCTTGGGCTGGAACGCCAATGGCTGCATGCGCGGTCGCTGGCGTTCGCCCATCCGGCGGACGGCAGGCGGGTCGAGATCGTCAGCCCCTACCCGGCCGATCTGCAACACGCCCTCGACGTGCTGCGCGACGAGGGCTGATCACCCGGGCTTGCGGGCGTCGACGAGGACCCGGGTCGAGTGCGTGACGAACGGGCCGTCGGCTTCGATGCGCCGGTGCAGCTCCCGCAGCTTGTCGCGGTAGCGCTGCACGCTGAAGTCCGGCACCGACCATACGACCTTGCGCAGAAAGTAGATGACGGCGCCGACGTCGAAGAACTCGGCGCGCAGCCGTTCCATCCGCAGGTCGACAATCTGCAGGCCCGCCGCCTCGGCCTGCGCCCGCATGGTGTCCGGGTGGAACTCGGCCCATTTCGCCGGCTGCGGCCCGATGAAGTACTCGACCAGTTCGCCCATCGTTGCGGGGCCGATGTGCTGCGCGAAGTAGCTGCCGCCCGGCCGGAGCACCCGAACAATCTCGCTCCACCAGACGCAGACCGGGTGACGCGTGGTCACCAGGTCGAACGCCTCGTCGCCGAAGGGCAACGGCGGCTCGTTCGAAGTCGCCACGAGCACGACGCCGAGCGGATGCAGGCGTTGGGTGGCCAGCGCCGCATTCGGCGGCCACGTCTCGATGGCCGCCATGGTCGGCGGGAACGGTCCTGCGCCGGCCAGCACCTCGCCCCCGCCGGTGTGGATGTCCAGCGCGGCCGACACCGTCGCCAACCGGTTGCTCAGCGAGCGCTGGTAGCCCCACGATCGGCGTTGTTCGGTCGCCCGCCCGTCCAGCCACGAGAAATCCCAGCCGTCGATCCGGGCGGCTTCGGCCTCTGCCACCAGGTCGTCGAATGTACGCCGCATGCCAGGCATGCTAGGCGAACGAGGCGCAAATGCGGTCAGACCTTGGCCCTGTCGGACTCGCCCGTCACGATTTCCGGGGCCAAAGGCGCTATGGCACTGAGTATTTCGGTCACCGTCTCGGCGGGCACGCCGGCGGCGGCCAGTGCGTCGGACAGGTGGCCGGCCACCAGGCTGAAATGGTGCATGGTGATCCCGCGGCCCTGATGCACCTGCTTCATCGGTGCGCCCGAGTAGGGTTCGGGGCCGCCGAGGGCGGCCGCGAAGAACTCGACCTGCTTACCCTTGAGGCGGTTCATGTTGGTTCCGGTGAAAAAGCTCGACAGTTGATCGTCGGCAAGCACACGCACGTAGAAGTCCTCGACCACGACTTCGAGTGCTTCGTGTCCGCCGATCCGGTCGTAGACGCTGACCGGCTGGGGCTTGCGGAAGTGCGCCTGAATTTTCATAAGCACGATTGGAACATTTCGGCGTTGCCCTGCAGTTAGTCCGCGATCACGCA
Organism: Mycobacterium sp.; assembly: GCF_019243155.1. Taxonomy (GTDB): domain Bacteria; phylum Actinomycetota; class Actinomycetes; order Mycobacteriales; family Mycobacteriaceae; genus Mycobacterium. The sequence continues at coordinate 4,344 of NZ_JAFAUS010000428.1, read as the reverse complement.
CGGATTGCTCTGTGTAACAAGCGGATTGCCTAGGACTGGCGAATGCCTCGGCGGCGGCGTGAGACGTGCGTCCGCGTTGCATGCCGGCAATCCACGTCGGGCCGGTGCCGGATGTGGCTTAATGACTCACGTCACATCATTCACAGCCTCTCAAGGCGGTCGTGGTCATCGGGCGGGCCATCTGCGGTCGGGGGGCCGACATCATCAGGAGCGACACTCAATGAATCTTGGTGACCTCACGAACTTGGTGGAAAAGCCGCTCGCGAACTTGGTGGAAAAGCCCATCGCGGCGGTGTCCCACATCGTCAACACCCCCAACTCCGCGGGTCGGTACCGACCGTTCTATCTGAGGAACCTGCTGGATGCGGTGCAGGGCCGCACGCTGGCCGAAGCCGTCGGGGGCAAGACCGTCCTGATCACCGGGGGATCGTCGGGCATCGGTGAGGCAGCCGCGAAGAAAATCGCGGACGCGGGCGGCACGGTGGCGCTGGTTGCCCGCACCCGCGAGAACCTCGAGAAGGTCGCCGACGACATCCACGGAAGCGGCGGCACCGCCCATGTCTACCCGTGCGACCTGTCCGACATGGACGCCATCGCCGCGATGGCCGACCAGGTGCTGGGCGACCTCGGGGGCGTCGACGTTCTGATCAACAACGCGGGCCGGTCGATTCGGCGGTCGCTGAAGTTGTCCTACGACCGGATTCACGACTACCAGCGGACCATGCAGCTCAACTACCTGGGTGCGGTCCAGCTCATCCTCAAGTTCGTCCCGGGGATGCGGGAACGCGGCTTCGGGCACATCGTCAACGTCTCGTCCGTCGGCGTGCAGACGCGAGCGCCGCGGTTCGGCGCGTACATCGCCAGCAAGGCCGCGCTGGACAGCCTGTGCGACGCACTGCAAGCCGAGACCGTCAACGACGACGTCCGGTTCACCACCGTGCACATGGCGCTGGTGCGCACGCCGATGATCAGCCCGACGACGCTTTACGACAAGTTCCCGGCGCTGACGCCCGACCAGGCGGCCGGGGTGATAGCGGACGCGATCGTGCACCGGCCCCGCCGGGCCAGCTCGCCGTTCGGGCAATTCGCCGCGGTCGCCGATGCCGTGAACCCGGCGGTGATGGACCGGGTGCGCAACCGCGCCTTCGCGATGTTCAGCGACTCCGAAGCCGCCAAGGGCGACGAAAACGAGAGTGATACAAGGCAATTCGACAAGAGAAGCGAGACGTTTGTGCGAGCCACTCGCGGGATACATTGGTAAGAGCATGAGCCTTCCGAAACCCGACCTTCAGACCACCGTCGTCATCACCGGCGCCTCGTCCGGTATCGGCGCCGAACTGGCTCGCGGGCTGGCGCGCCGCGGCTTCCCGCTGTTGCTGGTCGCCCGGCGCCGCGAACGCCTCGACGATCTCGCCAATGAGGTGGGACAGGAATACTCGATCGCCGTCGAGGTGATGACCCTCGACCTCAATGACGCCAAGGCCCGCGCGAAGTTGGCGGGCCGGCTGCACAGCGAACCGATCGCGGGCCTGTGCAACAGTGCCGGCTTCGGCACCAGCGGCCTCTTCCACGAGTTGCCCGTCGAGCGCGAGAGTGAAGAGGTCACCCTCAACGCGCTGGCCCTGATGGAACTCACCCACGCCGCGTTGCCCGGCATGGTCGAGCGCGGCGCCGGCGCGGTGATGAACATCGCGTCCATCGCCGGCTTCCAGCCCGTTCCCTATATGGCGGTGTATTCGGCCACCAAGGCCTTCGTCCAGACCTTCTCCGAAGCCGTCCACGAGGAGTTGCACGGGACCGGCGTATCGGTCACGTGTCTGTGCCCGGGACCGGTGCCGACCGAATGGGCCGAGATCGCCAACGCCGAGCGGTTCAGCATCCCCATGGCGCAGGTGTCGCCGCGCGACGTGGCCGAAGCCGCGATCGGCGGGATGCTGGTCGGGCGGCGCACCGTGGTGCCCGGCGTCGTGCCCAAGGTGGTCAGCACCGGAGGCCGGTTCGCACCGCGCAGCCTGCTGCTGCCCGGCATCCGGCTCGGCAATCGGTTCCGAGGGGGACCCGGCCGCTGAGCGCACCGCTAGGCTCATGCGGTGGCTGCCGTGGACCTGAAAGCTGACGTGCCGATGAGCCCCCAGGAGATGTGGGACCACGTCTCCGATCTATCGGATCTGGGCGATTGGCTCGTGATGCACGAAGCGTGGCGCAGCGAGCTGCCCACCGAGCTCGGCGAGGGTGTGCAAGTCGTCGGAGTGGCGCGGGCCAAGGGCTTTCGCAACCGGGTGACCTGGACGGTGACCACCTGGGATCCGCCGCATCAGGTCGCGTTGTCGGGGTCCGGCAAGGGCGGCGCGAAGTACGCCGTCACGCTGACCGTGCAGCCCACCAAGCAGGGGTCGTCGCTGGGTCTGCGCCTCGAACTGGGCGGGCGACCGTTGTTCGGTCCGGTGGGTGCGGCCGCGGCTCGCGCCGTCAAGGGGGACGTGCAGAAGTCGCTGAAGCAGTTCGTCGAGCTGTACGGCTAATCGGCCAGACACACATCGCGACACGCCCGAAATCCGTCGGTGCTCGGTCATAGACTGGCGTCCCTATGAACCAATCGTCCTTCGTGCACCTGCATAACCACACCGAATACTCGATGCTGGACGGTGCTGCGAAGATCTCGCCGATGTTCGCCGAGGCGCAGCGGCTGGAAATGCCCGCGATCGGGATGACCGACCACGGAAACATGTTCGGGGCCAGCGAGTTCTACAACGGGGCGACGAGCGCGGGGATCAAGCCGATCATCGGGGTCGAGGCCTACATCGCACCCGGTTCACGCTTCGACACCCGCCGCATCACGTGGGGCGACCCCAGCCAGAAGAGCGACGACGTGTCCGCCAGTGGCGCCTACACCCACCTCACGATGGTGGCCGAGAACGCGACCGGCCTGCGCAACCTCTTCAAGCTGTCGTCGCTGGCCTCCTTCGAGGGTCAGCTCGGCAAGTGGTCGCGCATGGACGCCGAACTCATCGCCGAACACGCCGAGGGGATCATCGCCACCACCGGCTGCCCGTCCGGCGAGGTGCAGACCCGGCTGCGGCTGGGCCACGTCAAGGAAGCGGTGGAGTCCGCCGCCAAGTGGCGCGAGATCTTCGGCCCCGACAACTTTTTCCTCGAGCTGATGGACCACGGCCTGTCGATCGAGCAGCGGGTGCGTGAAGGGCTGCTCGACATCGGGCGCAAGCTCAACATCCGCCCGCTGGCCACCAACGACTGCCACTACGTGACCCGCGACGCCGCGCACAATCACGAGGCGCTGCTGTGCGTGCAGACCGGCAAGACGCTGTCGGATCCGGCCCGGTTCAAGTTCGACGGCGACGGCTACTACCTCAAGTCGGCCGCCGAGATGCGCCAGCTGTGGGACGACCAGGTGCCCGGCGCCTGCGACTCCACACTGCTGATCGCCGAACGCGTGCAGTCCTATGCCGACGTATGGGAACAGCGCGACCGGATGCCCGTCTTCCCGGTGCCCGAGGGCCACGACCAGGCGAGCTGGCTGCACCACGAGGTGCTGGCCGGACTGCAGCGGCGTTTCCCCTCAGGCGTCGGCCAGGACTACATCGACCGGGCGGAATACGAGATCAAGGTCATCTGCGACAAGGGTTTTCCGTCGTACTTCCTGATCGTCGCCGACCTGATCAATTACGCGAAGTCGGTCGACATCCGGGTGGGTCCGGGGCGTGGTTCGGCGGCGGGCTCGCTGGTGGCGTATGCGCTGGGCATCACCAACATCGACCCGATCCCGCACGGCCTGCTGTTCGAGCGCTTCCTCAACCCCGAGCGCCCGTCGGCACCCGACATCGACATCGACTTCGACGACCGTCGGCGCGGCGAGATGGTGCGCTACGCCGCCGACAAGTGGGGCCAGGACCGGGTCGCCCAGGTCATCACTTTCGGCACCATTAAAACCAAAGCGGCGCTGAAGGATTCGGCGCGCATCCACTACGGCCAGCCGGGCTTCGCGATCGCGGACCGGATCACCAAGGCGCTGCCGCCGCCGATCATGGCCAAGGACATCCCGCTGTCGGGCATCACCGACCCGAACCACGAGCGCTTCAAGGAAGCCGCCGAGGTTCGCGGCCTGATCGAGACCGACCCCGACGTTCGCACCATCTACCAGACGGCCCGCGGCCTGGAGGGCCTGATCCGCAACGCCGGCGTGCACGCCTGCGCGGTGATCATGAGTAGCGAGCCACTGACCGAGGCCATCCCGCTCTGGAAGCGACCGCAGGACGGGGCCATCATCACCGGCTGGGATTACCCGTCGTGCGAGGCCATCGGCCTGCTGAAGATGGACTTCCTGGG
>NZ_JAFAUS010000516.1 GCF_019243155.1 Mycobacterium sp. | reverse complement strand
GCCTCATGCGCCGCTGACCCGTGATTGCAATTCGCTGCGCAAGATCTTGCCGGTGCTGCCGCGGGGCAGTTCGTCGACGAGTGTGATCTCGCGCGGCACCTTGTAGTTGGCGAGGTTCTCGCGGACGTGTTGCTTCAGCGTCTCGTCGGTGGCCGACGCTGATAGGGCCAGCACCACGAACGCCGCCAGGCGCTGGCCGTATTGCTCGTCGTCGACGCCGATCACGACCGCCTCGGCCACCTCGGGATGTGCCGCCAATGTCTTCTCCACCTCGATCGGATAGACGTTCTCGCCGCCGGAGACGATCATCTCGTCGTCGCGGCCGACCACGAACAGCCGGCCCGCCTCGTCGAGATACCCGACGTCGCCCGACGACATGAACCCGGCGTGGAAGTCTTTGGTGCTGCCGGACGTGTAGCCGTCGAATTGAGTGTCGTTGCGGACGTAGATGCCGCCCACCTCACCGGTGGGAAGTTCGTTGAGTTCCGGGTCCAGGATCCGGATTTCGGTTCCGCCCGCGGGGCGGCCGGCGGTGTCGGGCGCCGCGCGCAGATCCTCCGGCGTGGCGGTGGCGATCATGCCGGCCTCGGTGGCGTTGTAGTTGTTGTAGATCACGTCACCGAATTGGTCCATGAACGCGGTGACGACGTCGGGCCGCATCCGCGAGCCCGACGCGGCGGCAAACCGCAAAGACTTTCCGCTGTAACGGTTTCGGACCTCGTCGGGCAGATCCATGATGCGGTCGAACATGACCGGAACCACGGCCAGGCCGGTCGCCTTGTGCCGGTCGACGAGGTCGAGGGTGGCCTCCGGGTCGAACTTGCGCCGGGTGACGATCGTGCACGCCATCGAGGCGGCGAAGATCAATTGCGAGAAACCCCAAGCGTGGAACATCGGCGCCACGATCACGATCGTCTCCTCCGCGCGCCACGGCGTGCGGTCCAGAATCGCCTTGAGCGTGCCGATCCCGGCCCCGCCGCCGGATTGCTTGGCGCCCTTGGGACTTCCGGTGGTGCCCGAGGTCAACAGGATCATCTTGCCCTTGCGGCCGGTCCGCTCCGGCTGCTGCCCGAGGTGGCCGGCGATGAGTTTCTCGACAGTCAGCTCGTGCGGCCCGTCCGTCCACGCCACGATGCGGGTGGCGTCCGGTTTGTCGGCCAGCGCGCGTTCCACCGTCGCTGTGAACTCCTCGTCGTAGATGGCCGCGTCGACGCCTTCGCGGTCGACCACCTCGGCCATCGCCGGCCCGGCGAACGACGTATTCAGCAACACGACGTCGGAGCCGATCCGGTTGGCGGCCACCAACGCCTCGACGAAGCCGCGGTGGTTGCGGCACATGATCCCGATGACCTTCGGCTGACCCGAGGGCAGGCCCTGCAGCGCGGTCCCCAACGCGTTGATCCGCTCGTCGAGCTGTCGCCAGGTCAACGTGCCGAGTTCGTCGATCAGCGCGGGGCGGTCCGGGCAACGCTGCGCCGCGCCGGCGAAACCCACCGTCATGCCCATGCCCTCGCGGCGCATGGCGGCGGCCATCTTCAGGTAGCGGTCGGGTCGCATCGGCGCGAGCATCCGCGCGCGCACCAGGGTGCTGATCAATCCGACGGCCTGATCAAGAGGATTTGCCATGGCTCAGCCCAGAATCGGGAAACGACGCTTGGTGGCGAGTTCCTTGAGGGCCTCTTGCATCACCGATCGCACGTGCTCGTCGACCTCGTCGACGTCCGGCTCCTCGCCGAATCGCGCCGCGATGTCGATGGGTTCGAGCACCCGAGTCACGATCTTGGTGGGCAGTGGCAGGTTCGGCGGGATCACGGCGCTCAGGCCGAACGGGAAGCCGAACGACAGCGGCAGGATGGCGCTGCGCAGCAGGCGCTTTATGCCCAACCGTTCGGCCAGCCAGGTGCCGCGGGTGAGGTAGAGCTGCGTCTCCTGCCCGCCGATGGATACCGCGGGCACGATGGGCACGCCGGCCTCGATCGCCGTGCGGACATATCCCTTGCGGCCGTTGAAGTCGATGACGTTCTCCGACAGGGTCGGCCGGTAGGCGTCGTAGTCGCCGCCGGGGAACACGATCACCACGCCACCGGACCGCAGCGCTTCGGCCGCGTTCTCCCGGTTGGCCCGGATGTATCCGGTGCGCCGGAAGAAGTCCCCGGTGGGCCCGGTCATCAGGATGTCGTGGCTCAGCGTGTAAACGGGCCGGTCGAAACCGAATTTGTCATAGAAGTCGACGGTGAAGATCGGAACGTCCATCGGGAACATGCCGCCGGAATGGTTTCCGACAACCAAGGCTCCGCCGGGCGGAAATCCATCCAGGCCGTGCACCTCGGACCGGAAGTAGGTCTTCAAAGCGGGACGCATCACGGTCATCACGCGCTGGGTCAGGACGGGGTCGAACTTGCCGATATCCCCGTTTTCCGAACTATCGCTGTCGGTCACGTTCCTCCCTTGACGCTCCCGCGGGGCTGGCGTTGCCGCGTCGAGTCCCTCGATGGTAGCGACCCCGGCAGGGCGGCCGTGATGGTGTTTCGCCCTTTGCTCTGAAGGGCCTATGGTGCCGCCGGATTTGGCGCGCTATTGTTACGCACGCTCTTTTGCCGATCCTCGAGAAATGGGGACGCGATGTCCGTAGGCAGTTTGTCCCCCGAGCGTGACGCACGCTCCGCCGCAGCGCGCGGCACGACCAGCACTCTCGAGCGCGGCGCGCGCCGTCCGCGTGCTGTCGCCCCGCGGCCCGAGCCGAAACTGAGTCAAGGCCCGGCGGCCATAGAGATCGATCCCGGTGCGACCGCGTCGGACAACGCCGATCATCTGCAGGCCGACTACTTCCTGCATCTGCTCGCGGGCCGGCGTCACCTCATCGACCACCGCGTCGACGAGTATCAGAAGGCGGTCGCGGCCGCGGAGGGCAACCGCGATGCGGAGGCGGCCTGTAACTTCCGGCGCATGGTGCGTCTCGAGATACAGGATCGGCAGACCGTCGACGGCATGATCGAGAAATTGCAGCGGCGGTTCATCCGGCAGGACGCGGGCGACGCTCCCGCGGCCCCGCAGCGGACGCGGTTGGCGGCCCAGTAGCCGATTCCGGCGGCGGCCTGAATCAACTTTTGCCGCTGCGGTTTTCGCACGCCCGCGGTGCGGTGCCGATAGATTCTATTGGCCAGCTGGTTTGCCGATAGGAACGAGGCCGCCCGTGGGATTCATGTCTCCGGAGTTTCCCGACGTCGATCCCGAACTCTGGCCAGGCCTGCCGCGTACGACCAGGCGGCAGATCATGAGCCGGCACTGGGTCGAACACGGCTTCGGCTCCCCGTATGCGGTGTATCTGTTCTACGTCTTCAAGATCGCCGCGTATGTCGTCGGCGCGGCCGCCGTGATCTCGCTGACGCCGGGCCTGGGCGGCCTCGGCGAGATCGCCGACTGGTGGACACAGCCGATCGTCTATCAAAAGGTGGTCATCTTCACGCTGCTCTTCGAGATCCTGGGCCTGGGCTGCGGGTCCGGACCGCTCACCGCGCGGTTCTGGCCCCCGTTCGGAGGATTCCTGTATTGGTTGCGGCCCAACACGATTCGGTTGCCTCCGTGGCCCGGCAAGGTCCCGTTCACGGGTGGGGACAACCGCACCGTGCTCGATGTGGCGCTGTACGTGGTCGTGTTGGGCTCCGGCGTCTGGGCGTTGCTCGCGCCCGGACAGGGCGGGCCGGTCACCGCCGCGGGCGATGTCGGCCTGATCGATCCCGTCCGGGTGGTGCCGGCGATCGTCGCACTGGCGCTGCTGGGACTGCGCGACAAGACCGTGTTCCTGGCGGCGCGCGGCGAGCACTACGGGTTGACCCTGCTGGTGTTCTTCTTCAGTTTCACCGACCAGATCGCCGCCTTCAAGATCATCATGCTGGCGCTGTGGTGGGGCGCGGCGACATCGAAGCTCAATCACCACTTCCCGTATGTGGTGGCGGTGATGATGAGCAACAACCCGCTGTTGCGCAGCAAGGCGTTCAACTGGTTCAAACACAGGCTCTACCTCGACCCGGTCGACGACCTGCGCCCGTCATGGATACCGAAGGTCATGGCCCACGTCGGCGGCACGACGGCGGAGTTCGGAGTTCCGCTGGTGCTGGTCTTCTTCGCCGACGGGCACCGGTGGGCGTGGTTTCTGATCGCGTTCATGGTCCTGTTCCACCTCAACATCACCTCCACCATTCCGATGGGAGTTCCGTTGGAGTGGAACGTGTTCTTCATCTTCTCGCTGTTCTACCTGTTCGGGCACTACGCCGGAGTCAAGGCCACGGGGCTGAACTCGCCGCTGCTGCTGATCATTCTGCTCGCCGCGCTCGCGGTGGTGCCAATCATGGGAAACCTTTTCCCAAAACAGATTTCGTTCCTGCCGGCGATGCGCTACTACGCCGGGAACTGGGCCACCAGCACGTGGTGCCTGCGCGACGGCGTCGAGGACAAGATCGAGGCGAACATCCCCAAGGCCTCGCCCCTGGTCCCCAATCAGCTTGCCCGGCTTTATGATTCGAGCACCGCTGAGTTGACGATCGACAAGTTGATGGCGTGGCGGTCGATGCACACCCACGGGCGCACGCTGGGCGGGCTGGTGCCCCGCGCCCTCGGCGACGGGGTGGACGAGGCAGACTACAAGCTGCGGGACGGCGAAATCATCGCCGGACCGCTGATCGGGTGGAATTTCGGCGAGGGGCACTTGCACAACGAGCAGCTGCTGGCCGCGGTGCAGCGGCGCTGTGAGTTCGAAGACGGTGACGTTCGGGTGATCATCTTAGAAAGCCAGCCATTTCAGACCCAGCGGCAGGAGTACCGCATCGTCGACGCCAAGACCGGCTTGATCGAAGAGGGCTATGTGGATGTGGCGAGCATGTTGACCCGCCAGCCGTGGCCCGAGCCCGGTGACGACTACCCGGTACACGTGACGACGGAGCGCAACCCGCGATGAGCACGGCGGTGGTGGTCGGTGCCGGGCCCAACGGCCTGGCCGCGGCGATCCACCTCGCCCGGCACGGGGTCGACGTGCAGGTGCTGGAGGCCTCCGACACGATCGGCGGGGGAGCGCGCTCCGGTGAGCTGACGATGCCCGGCGTCATCCATGACCACTGCTCGGCATTCCATCCGATGGGCATCTGTTCGCCGTTCTTAAAGCGGCTGGATCTGGAGCGCCACGGGCTGTCGTGGAAATGGCCGGAGATCGACTGTGCGCACCCGCTCGACGACGGGACCGCCGGTGTGCTGTTTCAGTCGATCGATGAGACCACCGCCCGCATGGGAGCCGACGCCGCCCGGTGGCGGCGGGCGGTGGGCGACCTGGCGGCGGGATTCGATGCGCTGGCCGAAGACCTGCTTCGCCCGGTCCTCAACATCCCGCATCACCCGATTCGCCTGGCCGGCTTCGGTCCACGCGCGCTGTTGCCGGCCACCACGATGGCGCGCTGGTTTCGCACCGAGCAGGCGCGCGCGTTGTTCGGCGGTGCGGCCGCGCACGTCTACACCCGGCTGGACCGGCCGCTCACCGCGTCGCTCGGGTTGATGATCCTCGCCAGCGGACACCGCTACGGGTGGCCCGTCGCGCAAGGGGGGTCCGGCGCCATCACCCAAGCGCTGGCGGGTGTGCTCACCGAGCACGGCGGCGCGGTGGACACCGGGGTGCGGGTCGTCAGTCGCAGACAGATCCCGGACGCCGACATCGTCATGCTCGATCTCAGCCCGGCCGCCGCGCTGGACATCTACGGCGACGCGATGCCCGCCCGGATCAAACGGTCCTATCGGCGCTATCGCGAGGGCTCGTCGGCGTTCAAGGTCGACTTCGCCATCGAAGGCGACATCCCCTGGACCAACACCGACTGCGGGCGGGCCGGCACCGTGCATCTGGGCGGGACGTTCGCCGAAATCGCCGACACCGAACGCCAACGCGCGCGGGGCTTAATGGTCGATCGTCCGTTCGTGCTCGTCGGCCAGCAGTACCTCGCCGACCCGGCCCGCTCGGCGGGCACCGTCAATCCGATCTGGGCCTACGCACACGTGCCGTTCGGCTACACCGGCGACGCCACCGCCGCCGTCGTCGGCCAGATCGAGCGGTTCGCCCCCGGATTTCGCGACCGCGTCGTCGCGACGGTCAGCAAAAGCACGGCCGACCTTGCGGCGTACAACCCCAACTTCATCGGTGGCGACATCATCGGCGGCGCCAACGACGGGCTGCAGGTCATCTTCCGCCCGCGGATCGCGGTCGATCCGTACGCGATCGGGGTGCCGGGCGTGTACCTGTGTTCGCAGTCCACGCCGCCGGGAGCCGGGATCCACGGCCTGTGCGGCTACTACGCCGCCGAGTCGGCGCTGGAGTGGCTGCGCAAGCGGCGCAGTGGCTGACGTCACTACCGGCCGGCCCGAGTAGTGATGTACCGCACTCGAAACGGTCCTGGATCTGACCGGCGCGGCAACGTGGCATGTCACTGATCTAGGCTGGCTGCGAGCGCTAATCAGCGGACATAGGGAAAGAGGGAGAGACAAGTGACGGTCCGAGTAGGCATCAACGGCTTCGGTCGAATCGGACGCAACTTCTATCGGGCCTTGTTGGTCCAACAAGCCGAGGGCGCGGGGACCGATATCGAGGTGGTCGCGGCGAACGACCTCACCGACAACGCGACGCTGGCGCACCTGCTGAAGTTCGACTCGATTCTGGGCCGCCTGCCGTACGACGTGAGCCTGGACGGCGAAGACACCATCGTCGTCGGCAAAGCGAAGATCAAGGCACTCGAGGTCCGGGAGGGCCCGGCGGCGCTGCCGTGGGGCGACCTCGGCGTCGACGTCGTCGTCGAGTCAACCGGCATCTTCACCAACGCCGCCAAGGCCAAAGGCCACCTGGACGCCGGCGCCAAGAAGGTGATCATCTCCGCGCCCGCCACCGACGAGGACATCACCATCGTGCTGGGCGTCAACGACGACAAGTACGACGGCAGCCAGAACATCATCTCCAACGCCTCGTGCACCACGAACTGCCTCGCGCCCTTGACCAAGGTGCTCGACGACGAGTTCGGCATCGTCAAGGGCCTGATGACCACCATCCACGCCTACACCCAGGACCAGAACCTGCAGGACGGGCCGCACAAGGATCTGCGCCGGGCCCGCGCCGCGGCGCTGAACATCGTGCCGACCTCCACCGGCGCGGCCAAGGCGATCGGGCTGGTCATGCCCAACCTCAAGGGCAAGCTCGACGGCTACGCGCTGCGGGTGCCGATCCCCACCGGTTCGGTCACCGACCTGACCGCCGAGCTGAAGAAGTCCGCGACCGCCGACGAGATCAACGCGGTGTTCAAGGCCGCGGCCGAGGGCAAGCTCAAGGGCATCCTCAAGTACTACGACGCGCCGATCGTCTCCAGCGACATCGTCACCGACCCGCACAGTTCGATTTTCGACTCGGGTCTGACCAAGGCGATCGACAACCAGGCCAAGGTGGTGTCCTGGTACGACAACGAATGGGGCTACTCCAACCGCCTCGTCGACCTGGTGGCCCTGGTCGGCAAGTCGCTGTAACCGTGGCGTCCTCCGTTAACACGCTGGAAGACCTTCTCGCCGAAGGGGTTTCGGGTCGTGGCGTACTGGTGCGCTCCGACCTGAACGTCCCGCTCAACGATGCCGGTGAGATCACCGACCCGGGCCGGATCACCGCGTCGGTCCCGACGTTGAAGGCCTTGCTGTCCGCGGGCGCCAAGGTCGTGGTCGCCGCGCACCTGGGCCGCCCCAAAGACGGACCCGACCCGAAGTACTCGCTGGCGCCCGTCGCCGCGGCCCTCGGCGAGCAACTCGGCCAGCACGTGCAGTTGGCCGGCTTTGATCAGTCCCGAGTCGTCGGCACCGACGCGCTGGCCCGGGCCGAGGGGCTGACGGACGGCGACATCCTGCTGCTCGAGAACATCCGCTTCGACCCCCGCGAAACCAGCAAGGACGACAGCGAGCGACTCGCGCTGGCGCGCGGTCTGGCCGAATTGGTCGAGCCGACGGGCGCTTTCGTCTCCGACGGCTTCGGTGTGGTGCACCGCAAGCAGGCCTCCGTCTACGACATCGCCACCCTGCTGCCGCACTACGCCGGCAAGCTGGTCGCCGACGAGATACGGGTGCTCGAACAGTTGACGAGCTCCACCGAGCGGCCCTACGCCGTGGTACTCGGCGGGTCGAAGGTGTCCGACAAGTTGGGCGTGATCGAGTCGCTGGCCACCAAGGCCGACAGCATCGTGATCGGTGGCGGAATGTGTTTCACATTCCTTGCCGCGCAGGGCTTTTCGGTGGGTAAGTCGCTGCTCGAAGAGGACATGATCGAGACTTGTCGCAAGCTGCTGGACACCTATGCCGACGTGCTGCGGTTGCCCGGCGACATCGTGGTGAGCGAGAAGTTCGCCGCCGACTCACCACCACAGTTCGTGGCCGCCAACGCGATTCCCGACGACATGATGGGTCTGGACATCGGTCCTGGTTCGGTCAAGCGCTTCGCCACGTTGCTGTCCAACGCGAAGACCGTCTTCTGGAACGGCCCGATGGGCGTGTTCGAGTTCCCCGCGTACGCGGCCGGCACCAGGGGCGTCGCCGAGGCGATCGTCGCCGCGACGAAAAAGGGCGCGTTCAGCGTGGTCGGTGGCGGTGACTCCGCCGCCGCGGTCCGCGCGCTGAAGATCCCCGAGGACGCGTTCTCGCACATATCCACCGGCGGCGGCGCATCGCTGGAATACCTTGAGGGCAAGACGCTGCCGGGCATCGAGGTGCTGAGCAGGCCACAGCCGACCGGAGGGAACTCGTGAGCCGCAAGCCACTGATCGCCGGCAACTGGAAGATGAACCTCAATCACTTCGAGGCGATCGCGCTGGTGCAAAAGATCGCGTTCGCGTTGCCGGACAAGTACTACGACAAGGTGGACGTCACCGTCCTGCCGCCCTTCACCGACCTGCGCAGCGTGCAGACCCTTGTCGACGGCGACAAGTTGCGGCTGACCTACGGCGGTCAGGACCTGTCCCAGCACGATTCGGGTGCCTACACCGGCGACATCAGCGGAGCGTTCCTGTCCAAGCTGGGGTGCAGCTTCGTCGTGGTCGGGCACTCCGAGCGGCGCACATACCACAACGAGGATGACGCGCTGGTCGCCGAGAAGGCCGCCGCGGCGCTCAAGCACGAGATCACCCCGATCATCTGCCTTGGCGAGCACCTGGATATCCGGGAGGCCGGCAACCACGTCAGCCACTGTGAAGACCAGCTGCGCGGCTCGCTGGCCGGGCTGTCCGCCGAGCAGATCGGTAAGGTCGTCATCGCTTACGAGCCCGTGTGGGCGATCGGCACCGGGCGGGTGGCCAGCGCGGCCGACGCCCAGGAGGTGTGCGCGGCGATTCGCACGGAGCTGGGCGCGCTGGCGTCGCCGGAGATCGCCGACACTGTGCGGGTGCTCTACGGCGGTTCGGTGAACGCCAAGAACATCGGCGAGATCATCGCTCGCGACGACATCGACGGCGCGTTGGTCGGCGGTGCGTCATTGGACGGCGAGCAGTTCGCGACGCTGGCGGCGATCGCCGCCGGCGGTCCGCTTCCCTGACGCCGCGGCGGTCGGCCTGTGGGTGGTTCGCTTGCGGCATTCGGTCGCAGCGTTGCCGCGGCGCTGCGACCGTCCACAGCACCCTGGGCCGTGGGGCCCGCCCTGTGGGCGATCGGCACCGCGGCGCTGATCGCCGGGGCGGGCGTCCTGTTCGGAGAATTGCAGCTTGTCGGCCTCGCCTATCTCGGCGCCGCCTGCGCCTTCGTGTTTCTGGCCCGGGGCTTCTACCGTGCCCGCTGGTGGGCATGGGTGGCTCAGGCGGTCGGCGGGGCGGTAGGCATCAGCGTGGGTGCCCAGCTCTGGCCGGGATCCGGTGTCGGGCAGGTACTGGTCGCAGGTATTGCCGGTGCGGTCTCGGGAATGGTTGGCGGGACGGGCCCCAGCGGACCCGCGTTCGGGATGATGCTGTCCATCGGCGTGGCCTTCGGCCAGTTCGGCGGGTCGTCGCTGCCGTGGTGGCAGCAGGCCGTGTGGTATCTGGTGGGTACGACGGTCTCCGCGGTTTCGGTGTTGGCCCCGTGGGCTTTTCACCGCGACAAGCCCGAACGCCGGGCGCAGGCAGCGGTGTATTTCGCGGCCGCGGACCTGTGCGCCGCCGTGGGAACCGACGAGGCCGGCCCGGCCCGCGGCCGCCTGGCCGCCGCGTCCGCCGTCGCGCGCGCCGCGCGCGACCGGCGCGAGGCCGACCTGGTGGCCTTCGCGGCCGCGACCCTCTACGCCCAGGGAAGGCCGGTGCCCGACGCTGCCGTCGCGGCTATTCGCCAAGCGGGAGAACAGATTTGGCATGCCGTTGCCGTCTCGGTCTCGTTCTCGGAGGCGGACGCCGGGGCAGACCCGGGCTTGGTCGAACTGGCGGACGCGCTGAGCCCACAGCCGGAGCGACCGGGCACGGTGACAGCCGAGACGGCTGGGGTTTCGGCATTGGTCCGTGCGGCCACCTCGCGGACCGGCCTGGCCAACGGCCTGCGTATCGGCCTGTGCATGGCCGTCGCCACCGCGCTTACCGTCGCGATGCGACAATCCACCCATTCGTTTTGGCTGCCACTGACCACCGCCGTGATCGTGCGGCCCGAATTCGCCTCGGTGTTCGTGCGCACGGTGAACCGGATCTTCGGCACCCTGGTGGGCGCGCTTGTGGCGACCGCCGTGCTGGCCGTGCTGTCGCCCGGTCTGCCGCTGGTCGTGGCCACCGCGCTGGCGCTGGGCTTCGTCGTTTCCTCGGTGCCGAAGCTGTACGGCCTTGTCGTCATCGGAATCACCACCTCGGCCCTGTTGTCCCAATCGATCGGCCAACGGGATCCGGTGGCGCCCACGCTTCGGTTGCTGGACACCTTCATCGGTGCCGCGGTGGCGATCGTCTTCGGTTACCTGCTGTGGCCGGAGGCCCGACGGTTCCCGGCGTATGCCCAGTTGTCGGGGGCGCTCGCGGTCGCGCACAGCTACCTGGACGAGGCCGTCAAACCCGCAGCGCAACGCCGGCATTGGCAATCCGTCCGGGCCGACGCCTACCGGCTGGCGCACCAGGTCCGCGCCACGGCCGAAGCCGCCGCGCTGGAGCCCCCGCCGGTGAGTTCGCTGGCGCTGCGGGTGATCCCCGCGTCCATCGAGCTGGAGGACGCCGTGGACGCGATCACCGCGGTCGGCTCCGCCGTGGACGCCGGTCACGAACCGGCGGCGCTGATCGACGACGTCTGTCGCCGGTTGCAGGATCTGGATCGAACCGCGGTCGCGTTGCGGTGACGGCCGTCAGCTTCCCTCCGATGTGACTGCGCGCCAGACCAATCTGGAAAGCTGGCGGCAGTAGATGTCGTCGACCGGCTCGCCGGTGAACAGCGACCGCATGTTGATAGGCGCGAACAGCAACTCCAGCACCGTGGCGACGTCCACCCCCTCGCGGAGTTCGCCGCGCTGCCGTGCCCGGTCGAAGACGATGCGCAGGCTCTCCGAGCCCGCCCGCCACACCGTCCGTCGAACCTGCGCGCGTGGGACGTTGGGGTTGACGATCAGGTGCATGATCTGCAAACGTCGGCCGATCCCGGAACTCATGTAGTTCGCGACCCCGGTCGCCAGGGCCTCCAGGTCGCCGCGCAACGACCCCGTGTCGGGGGCGGTGATCTCTCGGCTCGGCCAGTTCAGCAGGACGTCGAGCATCAGGCGGTCTTCGGTGCCCCACCGCTGCCGGATGGTCCTTGGATCGAGGCCGTGCCGATCGGCCAGCGATACGATGCTGAAACGGTCGATGCCCCAACGGGTTAGCTCGTCGTAGGCCGCGGCGAGTACTCGCTCGCGCTCGGCCTCCGACATCGCGCCGTTGGCAGGGCCGGGCCTGTCCGGTGCGCCGATCACAGCCGGTACATTTCGCGGTCCATGCGGGCGTCCGCGATGAATCCGTACTGGGCGGGGTAGTGGGGACGCGGTGGCCGCTCTGTGCGTGACGGCGCCATCCGACGCGCCAGTCTCGCCACCCAACCGCCCTTGGCCGGGGCCCGCAGGTCTTTCGGTGCGGTCGCGGCGGCGGTGCCGAAGACGACCTGTTGTTCGGTGATGAGCGGCTGGATTTCCGGCAACCGCGCCGCGACCTCGTCGTCGCCAGCGGTTGTCGCGATGTCGTATCTGTCTTGTATAGAAGGCATTTGAGTACCCCATCTCGGCGTTGCGGGAACGCGTGTTGACCCCATCACGAGAATCCTGCGGCCGAGCTGGGTAGTGCACACGCGTACAGCACTACCTGTTCTCGTCTGTGAGGTACGCTGCCGCGTGCGTCCGCGCCGCCGGTCCGCGCTGTGATCGATCAATCGCGGGTTGAGTTGTGTTGATCGGCAACCTGATTCGCGCCCACGCCGGCACTATCGGCGCGATCCGTTAACTTCCGCGACACCAAAACCTCATCATCCGACAACGTGGAATGGCGAAGCGGTAACAGGATTTCGCCGGAGATTTCCGCGCGCCGCGAATTGGAAACACCGCAGTCATATACGGACGAGTAGTCCACTACTCGAGCGGGGTCAGATCTCTTCCTGCTGTGTGCGGCAGCTGTTACGGTCTGAGCGATCGTCTTTCGATGCGCGACGGGAGCGGAATGACGCTGGGACAGCGGCTGGCCCGCCTTGCCGAAGGAGCCGACCGCCTGCTGGGGTGGTACCGCTTGCCGAAGCCATTGGGGCTCGCGGTCCTGATCGGGTTGCGGCAACGATTGCGGGCCTACAACCTTTTCGACACCGGCCGCGGTGCGGCCGACCGACCCCCGCCGCCCCTGGCCGCCGGCGACGCCGACTTCAAGGCCGCCCGCACCCTCGACGGCACCCGCAACGATCTGCGGGATCCACTGATGGGCTCGATCGGCAGCCGATTCGGTCGCAACGTCGCGCCCGAACTGACCCATCCCGACGACCGGTTGTTGGAGCCCAGCCCCCGGCTGATCAGCGAGCAGCTGCTGAGGCGCACCACGTTCCAACCCGTCACCTCGTTGAACCTGCTGGCCGCCGCCTGGATTCAGTTCGAGGTCCACGACTGGCTGAGCCACGCCACCGTCACGGACCGGCCGTTCGAGATTCCGTTGGCGCCGGGTGACCGTTGGCCCCAAGAAGACAGGCCCATGACGATCCGCCGGACGGCGCCCGATGCGAGCCCGGACGCATCCGGGCCGCCGACCTTCGTGACCACCGATACCCACTGGTGGGACGCCTCCCAGATCTACGGCAACACACCGGAGTTCGCCGCCGGATTGCGCGAGGGTGTCGGCGGCCGGCTGAAGCTGGATGCGAACGGCCTGCACCCGGTGGCGCTGGAGGAGTCCCTCGACCCGCTGGGCAACAAGAACAACTTCTGGGTCGGCCTGGCCATCCTGCACTCACTGTTCCTGCGGGAGCACAACGCGATCTGCCGAGAACTGGCGGCCGCGTATCCGGCGATGACCGACCAGCAGCTCTTCGACACCGCGCGCCTGATCAACGTCGCGCTGATGGCCAAGATCCACACCCTGGAGTGGACCCCGGCCATCATCGCGCACCCAACCAGTCAATCGGCGTTGTACGCCAACTGGTTTGGGCTGCTTGGCGAACAGTTCGGCAAGACCTACGGCCGGGTCACGGCGAGCGAGATCTTGCAGGGCATCCCCGGATCGCCGACCGACTTCCACGGGGTGCCCTACTCGCTGACCGAGGAATTCGTCGCCGTCTACCGGTTGCACCCGCTCATTCCCGACGACTATGAGTTCCGCTCCTGGCGGGACAACGCGGTATTGCAGACGTTTCGGCTGCCCGACCTGACCTACCAGCACGTCCGGCGGCGGCTGGACGAGACTTCGATGGCCGACCTGTTCTATTCGTTCGGCACCGCTTACCCCGGTGCGATCACGCTGCACAACTTCCCGGAATACCTGCGGTATTTCGACCGGCGGCCGCGCGACACCCCGATCGATCTGGCCGCCGCCGACATCCTGCGCACCCGCGAGCGGGGTGTCCCGCGCTACAACGCATTTCGGCGCGCGCTGCGCCTCAAACCCGCCGCGAGCTTCGAGGAGCTGACCGACAATCCGCAGTGGGCTCAGCAGCTACGCCAGATCTACCACGACGTCGAACGGGTCGATCTGATGATCGGCCTGTACGCCGAACCCAAACCGCCCGGATTCGGCTTCAGCGACACCGCATTCCGCATCTTCATCCTGATGGCGTCGCGGCGACTGGAAAGCGACCGGTTCTTCACCCGCGACTTCCGTCCGGAGATCTACACCGAGCTGGGTATGACGTGGATCCGTGACAACTCGATGCGCACCCTGTTATTGCGGCACTTCAGCGAGCTGGAGCCCACGCTGCGCGACGTGAGGAACCCGTTCGCCCCGTGGCCGGCAGCCGGTTCACCGCCGTTGGTGGCTCGGCCGGCCCCGGCCGGCGCCCCGCCCGCGCACACCAAGGGTGCCGCGCCCTACCTTCGCTACAGCAGCCGCCTCGAACAGCCCGCCCCTGACGAGGATTTCGACATCGGCAAGATCGTCGACAAGTTGCACGCCGCCAACGAGCGTGTCTACCGCAAGTACGGCCGCGCGCTGCGCGACGCGCACGCAAAGAGCCACGCGATCCTGCGCGGCGAGTTGCGGGTCTACGACAACGTGGCGCCCGAACTGCGTCAGGGGCTGTTCGCCAAGCCCGTCACCTATCAGGTCGTCGCGCGGTTCTCCAGCACCTCCGGGGTGATCCGCAGCGACCAGGTCCGCGGGGTGCACGGGCTGGGCATCAAGCTGCTCGACGTGACCAAGGTGCTCAGCGAGCCCGCGGAACGTTGCCTCGTCGGCGACACGTCCGACACGCAGGATTTACTGCTGGTCACGCACAAGGAGTTTCCGTTCAAGGACGTCAAAGACTATCTGAAGCAAGGCATGCTGCTGGCCGGCCTGTTGGTCCGGCTGTCGGATTGGCAATTGAAATTCGTGATCGGGGCGCTGCGGGCGGCAGAGCCCGTCCTTGGCCTCTTCGCGGTGCCGCTGCCGCTGCCGATGCAGGTGTTCATCGCGCCCAACGACAACATGCTGGGGATGGAGTTCTACTCGGCGGCGCCGATCCGCTGGGGCTCCTACGTCGCGAAGTTCAAAGTCGTCCCGCTGTCCGACAACGTCAAGCGCTTGGCTGGAAAACCGTTGTCGCCCACTGCCGGACCAGAGGCATACCGCGACATGATGGTCGACTTCTTCAGCACCGAATGCGCCGAATACGAACTGTGCGCGCAACTTTGCACGGATCTGGGCAGCATGCCGATCGAAGACGCCACCGTCGAGTGGCCCGAATCGCGGTCGCCGTACGTGCCGGTGGCCAAGCTGGTGTACCCGGCGCAGAATCCCTACACCGACGAGCGCCAGTACTTCGGCGACGAGGTGCTCTCGTTCAACTCGTGGCGTGGCCTGAATGTTCATCGACCGCTAGGTCCGATCAACCGGATGAAGCTGCGGGTCTACGACGCTTCCAGCCAGTTTCGGCACCAGAAAAACCACGCACCGTCCTACGAACCCAAGATTTCGCAGTTGCCCGAATGATTCAACACACTTGCCGGGCACGCTCGGCTATCAGCCCTTAGACTCCCGCCATGTCCGGGAGTTGGCAGTTGCTGGACCGTCCTGTAGAGCAGGAGGCGATCCGCTCTGCGCTGACCAGAACGGACTTTCGTGGAGTCGTCGTAATCGGCGCGGCCGGGGTCGGCAAAACGACGCTGGCCCGCACGGTGACCGAATCGCTGCGCACGCCGGTGCACTGGGTGGCGTGCACCGAGACCTCTCGCGGCATTCCGCTGGGCGCGTTTGCTCCATGGGTCGGCTCGAGCGGTGCGCGCGACCCGATCGCGCTGCTGGTCAACGCCAGGCAAACGATCCTGAACAGCGCGGAAACGGTCGCGGGCGTCGACGATGCGCACCTGCTCGACCAGCTTTCAGCCACTTTGCTGCATCAGATCGCCGTCGAGGGGGCGGGGCGCATCGTGGCGACGGTCCGCAGCGGGGAACCGCTTCCGGACGCCGTTACCTCGCTGTGGAAGGACGGCTACCTGCAACGGCTGGACTTGGCGCCCTTCACCAAGCGGCAGAGCATCGCGCTGATCGAATCGGTGCTCGGCGGCACGCTGGAGGAGTTGTCGGCCGAGGTGATGTGGGAAGCCTCCCATGGCAATCCGCTGTTTCTCCGGCACCTGGTCGAGGGCGCGATCGAGGCCGGCACCCTGAGCGCCGTCGACGGCGTGTGGCAGCTGCGCGGGCCGACCGCGGTGTCGCCCGGGTTGGCCGAGTTGCTGGAGGAGCGCCTCAAGCGCGCCGGACACGTGGCCCTGCGAGCGCTGAAACTGCTGGCGCTGTGCGAGCCGCTGGACATCAACACCCTGTCCGAACTGGCCGGCGAAGACGCCGTTGACGCCGCCGAAGTGCAAGGGCTGCTGCACATAGTCCACGACGGCGATCAGATCAACGCGCGCATAAGCCACCCCCTGTACGGCGATGTGGTGCGCAGGCGGATCGGCACGGCCTCGGCCCGCAAGCTGCGCGGTCGCATCGTCGGCGTGCTGAGCGAGCGCGGGACCGACTCCGCAGCCGCGCGGGTTCGGCTGGCCCAGCTGTCCATCGACAGCGACCAGCCCGCCGACAACGATCTGCTGATCGCGGCGGCCAAGGACGCGGTCTTTTTGGCCAACCTGCCGCTGGGAGAGAGCTTGGCGCGCACCGCTTTCCAGCGCGGCGACGGGCTGCGCGCCGCGGAGCTGCTGTCGCGGGCCGTGTTGTGGCAAGGCCGCCCCCGCGAAGCCGACGAGATCCTGGCGACGTTCGAGCCCGACAGCCTCGACGATCTGCAGCTGGTGCAGTGGGGCATTCCGCGATTGTCGATTCTGTTCTGGTCGATGGGTCAGGTGCAGCAGGCCCACGACATCCTGGAACTGCTGTTGCGGCGGTCCACCCACCCGCTGGTCCGGTTGATCGTCGACGCGACCGGCGCCGCGATGGCGGTGCACGAGAACCGCTTCGACACCGGCGTGCCCGCCGCCGAGGCGGTGCTGAGCAACCCCGACGCGCCCAAGCAGGCCGTCGATTTCGCGGCGTTCGCGGCCGGGCTGGCCCTGCCGGTCGCCGGGCGCGGCAGCGAATACGAGCCGATCGCCGCGCGCTGCCGCGCGGAACAGAAGCCGACCGACGGCATGATCCGCGTCATGGTCCGCTACTGCGACGTGCTGGCGCTGACCCACACCGGCCAGCTGGACGAGGCTGACCGGCGGGTCGTGGAGTACACCCAATTCTGTTCGGAGGGACAGTTTCTCGGCTGGGCGATCGCCAAGATCACCGCCGGCCTCGTCGCCACCTACCGCGGCAGATTCGCCGAGGCCATCTCCGCCATCGAGCAGGCCCTGGCTGCGCTGAACGCCGAAACCTCGCTGCCGTGGCGGCTTCCGGCGCGGCTGCTGCTGGCCCGCGCCTACGCCGCGTTGGGCCAGACCGGTCAGGCCGAACGGGTGCTCGAGGACGCGACCGAGCACACCGGACGCCACGTCGAGTTGCACCAGCCGCAACGGATGATCGCCAAGGCCTGGCTGACGGCCGCGCTCGGGGGTGAGCGCACGGCCGCCGAGGCGGCGCGCCGCGCGGCGCAGGCCGCCCACGAGGCCGGGCAGTACGCGCTGGAGGCCGAGGCTCTGCACCACGCCGCCCGATTCGGCGACCGCACCGCGGCCGAGCCGTTGGCGGCCCTCGTTCCGCGCCTGGACGGCACGCTGGCCGAGCTGTATCTGCGGCACGCAGGTGCGCTCGCCGAGGCCGACGCCGGCGCGCTCGACAAGTGCAGCGTGGATTTCGAGAAGGCCGGGTTGATGCTGTCGGCCGCCGACGCCGCGGCCCAGGCCGTACCGCTGCACGACCAGGCCGGCCACCGCCGTCGCAGCGCCGAGTCCAGTGGGCGTGCCCTGCAGCTGGCCGCCCTGTGTGGCGGGGCGATGACGCCGGCGATCCGGTCCGCGACCCGCCCCCTGCCGCTGAGCCCCCGGGAGCGCGAGATCGCCGCCCTGATCGCCGAGGGCCTGTCCAACCGTGAGATTGCCGACAAATTGCTGGTGTCGGTGCGCACCGTGGAAGGGCACATCTACCGCGCCTGCATCAAGCTCGACGTGTCCGACCGCGACGACCTTGCCGTCATCGTCTCGGCCACCCTGCAGTAAGCTCGTCGTCATGCAGTTGGCCCTACAGATCACCTTGGTCGTCACCAGTGTGCTGGTGGTGCTGCTGGTGCTGCTGCACCGCGCCAAGGGTGGCGGCCTGTCGACGCTGTTCGGAGGCGGTGTTCAGTCCAGCCTGTCCGGGTCGACGGTGGTGGAGAAGAACCTCGACCGGTTGACGTTGTTCATCACCGGCATCTGGTTCGTCTGCATCATCGGCATGGCCCTGCAAATCAAGTACCGCTGACCGGTCGGCGGGCGGACTATCCGATCCGCCCCGATACTGGGACGCATGGTTGAGGTCACCGACACCGCGCTAGAACCGATTGGCGCCGTCCAGCGAACACCCGTCGGTCGCGAGGCCACCGAGCCGATGCGCGCCGACATCAGGCTGCTCGGCACGATCCTGGGCGACACCGTGCGCGAGCAGAACGGTGACGAGGTATTCGAGCTCGTCGAACGCGCCCGGGTGGAATCGTTTCGCGTGCGTCGCTCGGAGATCGACCGTGCCGACTTGGCGCGGATGTTCGACGGCATCGACATTCGCCAGGCGATCCCGATCATCCGGGCGTTCAGCCACTTCGCGCTGTTGGCCAACGTCGCCGAGGACATCCACCGGGAACGCCGACGGGTGATCCACGTCGACGCCGGCGAACCGCCGCAGGACAGCAGCCTGGCCGCAACGTACGCGAAACTCGACCGTGCGCAGCTGGATTCGGCCACGGTCGCCGACGCGTTGCGCGGCGCTCTCGTCTCGCCGGTGATCACCGCCCACCCGACCGAGACCCGCCGGCGCACCGTGTTCGTCACCCAGCACCGGATCACCGCGCTAATGCGGCTGCACGCGGAGGGGCACACGGAGACCGACGAGGGCCGCAACGTCGAACTCGAGCTGCGCCGCCAGGTCCTCACGCTGTGGCAGACCGCACTCATCCGGCTGTCCCGGTTGCAGATCACCGACGAGATCGAGGTGGGGTTGCGGTATTACGCGGCCGCGTTCTTCAAGGTGATTCCTCAGGTCAACGCCGAGGTCCGAAATGCGTTGCGGGCGCGCTGGCCCGATGCCGGCCTGCTTTCCGGCCCGATGCTGCAGCCCGGCTCCTGGATCGGCGGTGACCGCGACGGCAATCCCAACGTGACCGGCGACGTGGTGCGCCAGGCCACCGGCAGCGCCGCATTCACCGCGCTGGCTCACTACCTGGCCGAGCTCACCGCGTGCGAGCAGGAGTTGTCGTTGTCGGCCCGACTCGTCTCGGTCACCCCTGAGCTGGCCGAACTGGCCGAGGGGTGCCGGGAGAAGATCCGCGCCGACGAGCCGTACCGGCGCGCCGTGCGGGTGATCCGCGGCCGGCTCACCGCGACGGCTGCGCAGATCTTGGACCGCCAACCCCAGGACGTGCTCGACCTCGGGTTGTCACCGTATGCGACCCCCGCCGAACTGCTGGCCGACCTCGACACCATCGACGGGTCGCTGCGCGCCAACGGCAGCGCGCTGCTGGCCGACGACCGTTTGGCGCTGCTGCGAGAAGGGGTGGGCGTCTTCGGCTTTCATCTGTGTGGCCTCGACATGCGGCAGAACTCCGACGTGCACGAAGAAGTGGTGGGGGAGCTGTTGGCCTGGGCCGGGGTGCACCCGGACTACGCCTCGCTGCCCGAGGACGAGCGGGTCGAGCTGCTGGCCGCCGAGTTGGCCACTCGCCGTCCGCTGGTCGGTGACGGCGCGCAACTGTCGGACCTGGCCCGCGGCGAGCTCGGCGTCGTGCGGGCCGCCGCCCAGGCCGTCAAGCGTTACGGCCCCGCCGCCGTTCCCAACTACGTCATCTCGATGTGCCGGTCGGTCTCCGACATGCTGGAGGCCGCGATCCTGCTGAAGGAAGCGGGCCTGCTGGACGCGTCGGGCCCGGAACCTTATTGCCCCGTGGCTATTTCACCGCTGTTCGAGACCATCGAGGATCTGCAGAACGGCGCGACGATACTGCATGCGATGCTGGAACTCCCGCTCTACCGGGCCGTCGTCGACGCTCAAGGCGGACGTCAGGAAGTGATGCTCGGCTACTCCGACTCCAACAAGGACGGCGGTTACCTCGCTTCCAGTTGGGCGGTGTACCGGGCCGAGCTGGCCCTGGTCGAAGTGGCCCGAAAGGCCGGAATTCGGTTGCGGCTCTTCCACGGTCGCGGTGGAACCGTCGGCCGCGGCGGCGGCCCGAGCTACCAGGCGATCCTGGCGCAACCGCCGGGCGCGGTGAACGGCTCGCTGCGACTCACCGAGCAGGGCGAGGTGATCGCCGCCAAATACGCCGAGCCGCAGTTGGCGCGGCGCAATCTGGAAAGCCTGGTGGCGGCCACGCTGGAGTCGACACTGCTGGACGTCGAAGGTCTGGGCGACGACGCGGAGCCGGCGTACGCGGTGCTCGACGAGGTGGCCAAACTTGCGCAACGCGCGTACTCCGAATTGGTGCACGAGACACCGGGTTTCGTCGAGTATTTCATGGCCTCCACGCCGGTCAGCGAGATCGGGTCGCTGAACATCGGAAGCCGGCCCACCTCACGCAAACCCACGTCGTCGATCTCGGACCTGCGCGCCATCCCGTGGGTGCTCGCATGGAGCCAGTCACGGGTGATGCTGCCCGGCTGGTATGGCACCGGGTCGGCATTCGAGCAGTGGATCGCGGCGGGTCCCGAAAGCGAAAGCGGGCGAGTCGAAATCCTGCACGACCTCTACCAGCGCTGGCCGTTCTTCCGCAGCGTGCTGTCGAACATGGCGCAGGTGCTGGCCAAGAGCGACCTCGGTCTGGCCGCCCGCTACGCCGAGCTGGTCGGCGATGAGGAATTGCGGGACAGGGTGTTCGACAAGATCGTGGATGAACACCGGCGAACCATCGCGATGCACAAGCTCATCACCGGCCAGGAAAACCTGCTCGCGGACAACCCCGCACTGGCGCGTTCGGTGTTCAACCGCTTCCCGTACCTCGAACCGCTGAACCACCTTCAGGTCGAGTTGCTCCGCCGTTACCGTTCTGGCGACGACGACGAATTGGTGCAGCGCGGGATTCTGCTGACGATGAACGGGCTGGCGAGCGCGTTGCGCAACAGCGGCTAGGTGTAGCCGACCGCGCGCTCGAGTCAGCCCTTCAGCAGCTCACCCACGTGAGCGGTGACCGAATCGGCGAGCCCTTGCAGGTCGTAACCGCCCTCGAGCGCAGCCACCAACCGGCCGTCGCACAGCTTCTCTGCCGACTTCATCAATTCCCTTGTCACCCAGGCGAAGTCGTCGGCCGTCATCGTCAGCGAGCCGAGCGGGTCGCGTTCGTGGGCGTCGAACCCGGCGGACACGATGATGAGCTCGGGTGCGAAGGCCTCCACCGCAGGCAGTATCCGGTCCTCGAAGGCGGCGCGCAGTTCGGCGCCCCCGTCGCCCGCTGACAGCGGTGAATTGAAGATGTTGCCGACCCCCGTTTCCCGGACCGCGCCGGTGCCGGGGAACAAGGGCATCTGGTGCGTGGACGCATACAGCACGTCCGGATCGGCATAAAAGATCTGCTGGGTGCCGTTGCCGTGATGGACGTCGAAGTCGACGATCGCGACCCGCGTCAGTCCGTGCGCCTTCTGTGCGTGTCGCGCACCGATGCTGATGTTGTTGAACAAGCAAAAGCCCATCGCCCGTTCGGTTTCCGCATGATGCCCGGGCGGACGGCACGCGACGAATGCGTTCTGGGCCGCCCCGCTCAGGACCTTGTCGACGGCCTGCAGCGTGCCGCCCACCCCGCGTAACGCCACCTCCCAGGTGGAGGGCTCCATCATGGTGTCGCCGCCGTCGAGGTAGACATAGCCGTGCTCGGGCCGCACCGCTTCCAGCCCGTCCACGTAGCGATTGGAGTGCACGTACCGCGTCGGCTCGAGGTCGGCGCGCTCGGCGGTTTCCCGTACGAGGGTGTCGAACTGAGGCGCACTGAGCGCCGCTTCGACGGCCCGATAGCGGTCCGGCCGTTCCGGATGGCCCGGGGCTGTTCGATGAGCGGCAAAGCTCGGATGGTGCAGCAGCAGCGTGGCCATGAGCGTCTAGTGCCCGGAGCGGTTGCGCAGCCTGTCCACCACACCCCGCAGCACGTGCTCGGTGGCCGAGAGCGGAGTCATCATCGTCTCGCCCACCTTCACCATGTCGTCGATGCGCGCGACGATGGCCTCGGCGGGCTCCACCAGCACGATCAGCCGCTTCGCGAGGTCGTCCAGACTGGTCATGGTGCCGTCCAGGTGATCCAGACCGGCCTCCAGGCGCTCGACCGTGGCGTTCAGGGCCGAGAGGGAACTGCTCAGCTCCTTCATGGTT
>NZ_JAFAUS010000436.1 GCF_019243155.1 Mycobacterium sp. | reverse complement strand
CGGTACTCGCCCGATCTATGCCAACTCGGCCTACGCCACCTACCGCTGGGCTCGCCGGATCGCGGAGAGCTGGCGCACCGACACAGACATCGGCTTTCCCCACGCCGTTGAGTGGGTGAACGTGCTGCGCAATCTCGACCACGACGCCGCACATCCCGGCGCGGCCGGCCCCGGGCACTGGAACGACCCCGACTATCTCGGGCCGGAGCTCGGGATGACCAGCTCGCAAGCCGGCGCCCAGCTTTCGATGTGGGCGATGGTGGCGGCGCCGCTGATCCTCGGCTCAGACCCGCGGGCGCTCTCACCGGTCACGATCGCGATGCTGACAAACCGTGAGGTGATCGCGGTCGACCAGGATCCGCTCGGGATCCAGGGCACGATCGCCGACCAGCTCGGCTCGGGCCAGGTGTGGCGCAGGCTGCTGGCCGGCGGCTCGGTCGCGGTGGCGCTGTTGAACCGCGGATCAGCGCCGCTGAGGATCTCGACCAGTGCGCGCCGGGTCGGGCTGGCGGAATCCCGTGCCTACACGGTGCGAGATCTCTGGGCGCACCGGAGCACGAAGTCGGGCGGGGAGATCAGTGCGGTCGTCGCGCCGGACAGCGTCGTGCTCTACCGGGTGGCAGCGGTCGCGGGGTGAGGTGGCGTCGGTGTTTCAGGCCGCGGCTTCGACAGGAGCAGTGGCCTCGGACCACTCGCCCCAGATGACGTTGGACGGACGCACCTGGTAGCAGTACACCGTGCCCTCGTCGTTGACCATGTAGGTGTCGACGTTGGCGGCCCGGCTATGCAGGATCAGTCGCTGGCCGCTTTCCGCGAGCTTGGCCAGCGCCTTGATGTTCGCAACGTCGACCGGAGGCCAACCGAGATCCTCGCCGGCGACGATCGGGACGATCAGATCTCCGTACTGCGCCTGGATGCGAACGCTCTCTTCGAACGGCTCACCGCGCTTGCGCAGGTAGCAGAAGATCGTGGCGAGGATCGAGATCAGCAGGCCGCCGAGCGAGATCCAGCGCAGCCACGTGACCGCGACCGACACGCCGAACGCGGTGAAAGTGCCCGGAGCGCTCGCGCGCGTCGCGACGGCGTTCGTCTGGCTGGGCGCGTAGTTGGCCGGCCCGCTGGTCGGGGGCGCGCCCGGGGTGGCGCCGGCGGGGGCGGATCCGCTGGCCGGCGCAAGCTGATCTGACTGGAATTGGAAGCCCATTGCCGGCTCGTAACGGGCATCGATCGGATGGCCGGCGAGCGTTCCGGTCACGTGCACGACGGGCTCGACGGTGACCGAGAAGCTGCCGAACCCAGTCACGGCGGTCAACTTTTCGATCTCGGCCATGAGGGATTCCAGGTGCCCCAGGCTCAGCGTTACATCGGTGCTCGTCGCGCCCCCATCGAAGTGAGTGAGAGGCGTGAGCACGAAGCTCCTCGTCCAACCGCTCGGGCCGATGAGGTTGAGGAGAACCTCCTCGGTGCCGGCCACGAACGCCGGCGCGCCGCCACTGGTGAACCGGTAGGCGATGTGCACGTCGAGGTTGTGGACGAGCGAGAGGAAGATTGGATCGTTGGTCCGTATCCGGCCGTCCGGATAGACGGGGCCCCTGGGAACCCGCGCGCTGTAACCGAAGCTCACCTGCTGGGTGTACGGGGTGCCCCGGGTGACGGTTCGGCTCGCCGGCCGGGTGAACGCAAGCACCGCCAGCATCAGGAAAGCCGCCGCGGCGACGGCCGAGGCGGCGAGCAGGGCACCGAAGTTGATGAGGCGCGGAGCGCCGGGATCTCGAGGCGGGCTCACGAGTGGTGCTCCTCGGCTAGAGGACCCGGTTGCCTCTTGGCGCCGGCGGCGTCTGCGGCGCCGCTCCTTTTCGCCAAAGCTCGAGAGCAGTATGAGTCCGAGAAACCCGAACATGACGCCGTCGACCATCGGGGTGTGCAGCCAGTTCAGCAGCACGCCGGCGCGCGGCAGATGCACCCACAGCTTTCCGACCAGCTGCGAGCGCGTGGGATGCACCGGATCGAGGAAGTTGTTGTTGTCGCCCTTGAAGGTGTAGTGACCGCCGTGGATCGCCACGATGCGATGCATCACGACCATGTGCAGGAGCGAGCTGTGATACGCGACGACGTCTCCGACCTTGTACTGGCCGGCCGGCCGCACCAGCGCCAGGTCGCCGGTGTGGAACCGCGGCTCCATGCTGACGCCGTGGGTCGTGACGTACGTGGTGAAGCCGCCGATCCGCGATGGGGCAAGGTAGAACCACCCCAGGCCCACCAGGCCCAGGAAGATGCCGTTCAGGACGGCTACACGCGATCGGGTTCGCTTCACGAGGGCTCTTCACTTCGAACATCCGCAGTCGGTCGGCCGGGGAGGAGCGCGGCGGAAACCGCCGCGCTCCTCCCGGCCATCGAGCCGGTTGGCTCTAGTTGTTGGTGACGGCCACCTGAAGGCTGGTGGCGGCAGTCGTGGTCTCCGTGACGTCGCACGTCACGGTGGTGCTGGTGGTGCCGTCATAGGCCCCGGTCGGGATCACGCCGTTGGTGATGCCCGTATGGGCGCACAGGCCGAGGTTGGCGTTGTTGAACGCGAGCCTCAGCGTGTTGCCCTCCAGGTTACCGGTGAAGGTGAAGTTCACGTTGGTGATGCTGGTGCCGGTGGCGTTCAGCGTGTAGTTCACGTCGGTGACGGTCGCGCCGGCGACGGTCATCGTGCCGTAACCAGCGGTCGTGCCGTTGGTCACCGGGTTGCCGGTGATGCTGTTGGTGAACGCAGCACCGCCAGCGGCGAGGGCGGCGATCACCATGACCGCTGCGAGCACGCGCTTCCTGTTGCGCTTCATTGGTTTGACCTCCGTGTGGTCTTTGGCTTGCCCGCTGACCGGATGGTCATTCCAAAACGCCTAAGCCTCCGTTAGCAGCGGTTTTCTAAGCAATGTCATCGTCCGGACAAGTCGCACCCTAATCCGTAGTTTCTGCGGATGGGACCTGCGGGCTTTCCGGCTGGCGTCAGATTCGACGGTCTGATACCGCCCGGTTTGTGGAGGTTTGTTAGGTAACTGCCTGCCGGCCGCGGCGACTCGCAGGCCGACGGAGGCCGCCGGCGGTGCGGGCCAGGGCCACGCCGGCCAGGCACAGGGCGCCGCCGGGGAGCGCCATGAGCGGCGGGACCTCGGCCAGGAACGCCCACCCGAAGAGCAGGGCGAGCGGCGGCACCAGGTAGGTCGTCGAGCCCATGCGCC
>NZ_JAFAUS010000237.1 GCF_019243155.1 Mycobacterium sp. | reverse complement strand
TGACGAGAAACGGGTATTTGGCGAAGTCGGCGTCGTCGAGCAGTGCGTATTCGGCGGGCTCGAGCGCCGCGCCCAGCCGCTTCTCGTCGACCTCGCGGTCGCCGGGGACGCCGATGGCCAGCAGTTCCCACTCCTCGCCGGGCACCCGGACTTTGAGTAGAACGTTCTTCAGCGTGTCGGCCGCGGTGACGGTGCGACCGAGGTCCGCTGCGTTCGCCCAGTCGACCAGGGTCGCGATCGTCGGGGTGTCGCCGGTGTCGTGGACCTCGGCCTCCGGCAGCCCATCGACGGGGCGCGCCTCGGGGCGTGCGGTGACGACGGCCTCGACGTTGGCCGCGTAGCCGGACTCGAGGCACCGCACGAAGGTGTCCTCGCCGACCGGGCTCTCGGCCAGGAACTCCTCGGATGCGCTGCCGCCCATTGCCCCCGATACTGCGGACACGATGACGTAGCGCACATCGAGCCGGGAGAAGATGCGTTGGTAGGCCTCCCGATGCGCGTGGTAGGCGGCCTTGAGCCCAGCCTCGTCGACGTCGAAGGAGTAGGAGTCCTTCATCAGGAACTCGCGCACGCGCAGGATGCCGGCGCGAGGCCGGGCCTCGTCGCGGTATTTGTTCTGGATCTGGAACAGCAGCAGCGGGAAGTCTTTGTAGGAGCTGTATTCGCCCTTGACCGTCAGGGTGAACAGCTCCTCGTGCGTGGGCCCCAGCAGGTAGTCGTTGCCGCGCCGGTCCTTGAGCCGAAACACGCCGTCGCCGTACTCGGTCCACCGGTTCGTCGTCTCGTACGGTGCGCGGGGAAGCAGGGCCGGGAACAGAATCTCCTGCCCGCCAATCGCGTTCATCTCATCCCGCACGATGCGCTCGACCTTGCGCAGCACGCGCAGTCCGAGCGGCAGCCAGCTGTACAGGCCGGGCGCGACGGGCCGGATGTAGCCCGCGCGGATCAGCAGCTTGTGGCTGGGCACTTCGGCGTCAGCGGGGTCGTCGCGCAGCGTGCGCAAGAACAGCTCGGACATCCGGGTGATCACAGCGGGCAAGCCTAGCGGTGATCGCAAGCGCGGCGAAGCCGGGCGCCGCGGGTCACCGCCATCGAACCTAGCGGTGATCGCAAGCGCGGCGAAGCCGGGCGCTGGAGCGTCGGGAACTACAGCTCCCCGGCGTCGATCGCTTCCTTGACCTCTTGCGCGTGGGCGACCTGGTCGGGGGTGTAGCCGATGAACAGCGCCGCACCGCCGACGACGACGGCCACGCCGGCTATCCACAACAGTCCGTAGGTGTAGCCGTGGTCGAGCGCGTTCAACTGCGCGTCGTTCATGAACTTCACCGGGCCGGTGGTGCCCCCCAGATACAGTGTGCGCGAAGTGATCACCGCCTGGATCACGGCCAGCACCAGCGGACCGCCCAGGCTCTGCAACATCAGCGCGATCGCCGACACCGGACCGATCTGATCGAAACCCACGCCGGCGATCGCCGACAGGGTCAGCGGCACACCGACAATGCCGATGCCAATGCCGCCGATGACGATCGGCATCACCAGGTTGGGGAAGTAGGGCACGCCCCGGTGCATGAACGCAAAGCCGTACAGCATCGCGCCCAGTAGCAGCCAGCCACCACCGATCGTCAACACCCGGGGCGAGAACCGCGACACCAGTTGCGAGGACGCGCCCAGGCCGATGCCCACCCCGATCACGAACGGGATGAATCCGACACCTGCACGCATCGCGCTATAGCCCAAGATGTCCTGCACGTAGAGGCCGATGCACACCGTCAGGCTGAACATGAGTCCACCGGCCAGCAAGACGGCGGCGAAGGTGACCAACCGGTTGCGGTCGCGGAACAAGTCGAACGGCACGACAGGGTTTTCGGCGGTGCGCTCGACGATGATGAAGGCGAGAGCAGCCCCGCAAGCCACCACACCCGAGCCGACGGTGATTAGCGAAACCCAGCCCTTTTCCGGTCCCATCGAGAAGGCGAAGACGGCGGCGGTGCACGCCAACGTCGCCAGCATGGCCCCGGTCGCGTCGAGTTTCATCCGCTCCTTATTGGTCTCGCGCAGGGTGGTACGAGCCAGGTAGATCATCACCAGGCCGATCGGCACGTTCACTAGGAACGCGAGCCGCCAGGAGACCTCGGTCAGCGCTCCACCGACCACCAGGCCCATCACCGAACCGACCGCCGTCATCGCGGCAAACACCGCCGTCGCGAAGTTACGCGCCGGTCCCTTGGGGAACGTGGTCGCGACCAGCGCCAGACCCGTCGGCGAGGCGATGGCGGAACCGACGCCCTGCGACAGCCGCGCGATGACCATCGTCGCCTCGTCCCAGGCGACCGCGCACAGCACCGAGGAGATGGTGAACAGCGCGACACCGACGATGAAGGTGCGCTTGCGCCCGATCGTGTCGCCGAGACGGCCGCCCAGCAGCATCAGGCCACCGAAGGTCAGCACGTAAGCGGTGATCACCCAGCTGCGTCCGGCGTCGGAAAGACTGAGGTCGTTTTGGATCTTGGGAAGCGCGACGATAGCGACGGTGCTGTCCATGGTCGCGAGCAACTGCATGCCACCGATGGCGATGACGGCCGCGATGAAGCGGCGAGAAGGCAACCAGGCCGGATAGTACTTACTAATACGCGTGGGGGGACGTGTCGAGGCGGCCTCCGCCGTGGGCGCTGCGCGCATCGGGGCTGGACGATCGGGGCGCGCGGAAGCAGTCCAATTTTGGGCAGCGCGCTCTGTTTCGTTAAGAGCCGTCATAAAGGGTTACCTTACAGTAATCTTAAGATCCGTTTAAAGCCCGAACGCCGCCACCGCCCCGATCACGATGATCGCGGGAGGTCGAATGCCTTCGGAGCGGATCTTTTCTGGCGTGTCGGCGAGGGTGGCCCGCAAAGTATGTTGTGAAGCCGTCGTTCCGTGCTGAACCACCAACACCGGTGTATCCGCTGGTCGGCCGCCTTTCAGAAGGACCTCGGCGAAAAGCTCGATGCGTTCGACCGCCATCAGCAAAACAATCGTGCCCGACATTGCAGCCAGTGCGTCCCAATTCACTAACGATTCGGGATGCCCCGGCGGGAGATGCCCGCTGACCACCACAAACTCGTGATTTATCGCCCGATGAGTGACCGGAACGCCCGCCAAAGCGGGCACACCTATGGCACTTGTCACACCCGGCACCACCGTCACGGGGATTCCGGCGTCGACGCACGCCAGAACCTCCTCGTAGCCGCGCGCGAACACGAAGGGATCCCCGCCCTTGAGGCGCACCACGAAACTCCCGGCCCGGGCCCGTTCGATCATCACGTCGTTGATCGCGTCCTGGGCCATGGCCCGGCCGTAGGGGATCTTGGCGGCGTCGATGACCTCCACATGGGGGGGCAGTTCGGCGAGCAGCTCAGGTGGCGCGAGCCGGTCGGCGACCACTACGTCGGCCTGGGCGAGCAGGCGACGGCCGCGCACGGTGATCAGTTCCGGGTCGCCGGGGCCGCCGCCGACCAGCGCTACCCCACCGCGCACGACATCGTCGGCGCTCTCGGCCGTGATCACGCCCTGCTGCAGCGCCTCGCGGATGGCCGAGCGGATCGCCGCCGAGCGGCGGTGCTCCCCGCCGGCCAGCACCCCGACCGACAGCCCCGCGTAGCTGAAGGACGCGGGCGTGACCGCCGTCCCCTCGACGGCGATGTCGGCGCGGACACAGAAGATGCGCAGGCGCTCGGCCTCGGCGACGACGGCGGCGTTCACCTCCGGGTCGTCGGTGGCCGCGATCGCGTACCAGGCTCCGTCGAGGTCGCCGTCGCGGTATTCGCGCAAGGACAGGCTGATCCCGCTCATCGCCTCGACCGACCGGGTGGCGCTGCGCGAGATGACGTGCACGTCCGCACCGCTGGCGATGAGCAACGGCAACCGGCGCTGGGCGACGGTGCCCCCACCGACCACGACGACCTTCTTGCCGGCCAACCGCAATCCAACGAGGTAGGCGTCTTCGGTCACCCGGCAAGCCTAGTCAGCGTTTCGGTTATGCCGGTTAGCCGCGTGGGCAACGAAGCGCGCTACCGCGTCGGGCGCCGCGGCCGGATGGGTGTGCAGATACGACGCGTGCACGCCGCCGTGCACGACGCCGTCGCGCACCGAATCGCCGCCATGCACCTGATACATCCACGCGGGCGGGTAGCTGCGATTGAAAGTGACTGCGGTCCGGTGGAATTCGTGCCCGGCCACTCGCTGCCCCACGGAATACAGCGGCGAGTCGGCCACCGCGACGGCGTCGCGGTACGCCAGCGTAAGGCGTGAGGTGAAGCTCGCCGACCCGTCCAGCACGCCGCACATCGGGTGCCCGTCGAGTTCTGCCGCCAGATAGATCAGTCCGGCGCATTCGGCGTGGATCGGCGCGCCGGCGGCGGCCAGTTCGTTGATCTGCCGGCGGACGACCTCGTTGGCCGAGAGCTCCGCGGTGAATTGTTCGGGGAAGCCGCCGGGCAACAGCACCGCGTCCGTGCCGTCGGGCAACGGGTCGGCGAGCGGGTCGAATTCGACGACGTCGGCGCCGGCCGCCCTCAGCAGCTCGGCATGTTCTGTGTAGGCAAAAGTGAATGCCTTACCGGCCGCCATCGCCACGGTGGCGCGCGACGTGGTCTCCCCTACGGCCGCCGCCGGGTCCCACGGCGGGTCCGCCGCCCGGATCGCGCAGGCCGCGACCACGCCCGCGAGGTCGACGTGGCGGGCGACCAGCGCGGTCATCGCGTCGACCGCAAGCTGAGCCCGTCGTCCATACTCCGCAGCGGTGACCAGGCCCAGATACCTTGTCGGCACATCCATTTCGGCGGCGCGCGGGATGGCGCCCAGCACCGGAACACCCGCCTGCTCGCATGCCTGGCGCAGCACGTGCTCGTGCCGTGGGGAGCCGACCCGGTTCAGGATCACGCCGGCGACCCGGGTCGCGGTGTCGAACGTCGAAAAGCCATGCAGCAGTGCGGCGATGCTCTGGCTCTGGCCGCGGGCGTCGACCACCAGCAGTACGGGCGCCCCGAGCAGCGCGGCGACGTGGGCGGTCGAGCCGGCCGCGGGGGTGGTCGAGCCGGGTCCGATCCGCCCGTCGAACAGTCCCATCACCCCCTCGATCACCGCGACGTCGGCGCCCGCCGCGCCGTGGGCGTAGAGGGGACCGATGAGGTGCTCGCCCACCATCACGGGGTCGAGGTTGCGGCCCGGCCGCCCCGCGGCCAGGCCGTGATAGCCGGGGTCGATGAAGTCCGGGCCGACCTTGAAGGGCGCCACCGCATGCCCCGCCCGGCGCAGGGCGCCGATCAAACCCGTTGCCACCGTAGTCTTTCCGCTGCCGGACGCCGGAGCGGCGATGACCACCGCGGGAACACTCACCACTCGATGCCCTTCTGGCCCTTGCGTCCCGCGTCCATCGGGTGCTTGACCTTGGTCATCTCGGTGACGAGGTCGGCGGCGTCGATCAGCCGCTGCGGGGCATCTCGTCCGGTGATGACCACATGCTGGTGGCCGGGCCGCGCCGACAGCACGTCCACCACCTCGTCGACGTCCACCCAGCCCCATTTCAGCGGATAGGTGAACTCGTCCAGCACGTAGAAGTCGTGGCGCTGCGCGGAAAGCCGGCGCGAAATCTCGGCCCAACCGTCGGCCGCCGCCGCCGCGTGGTCGAGTTCGCTGCCCGCCTTGCGCGTCCAGGACCAGCCGGCACCCATCTTGTGCCACTCGACGGGTCCACCTATCTTATGTTGCTCGTGCAACTGTCCGAGTTGAGCGAAGGCCGCCTCCTCGCCAACCTTCCACTTGGCGCTCTTGACGAACTGGAACACCGCGACCGCGAGACCGGCGTTCCAGGCCCGCAACGCCATTCCGAATGCCGCCGTCGACTTTCCCTTGCCGGGTCCGGTGTGCACCGCCAGCACCGGCGTGTTGCGGCGGGCCCGGGTGGTGAGACCGTCTTCGGGTACTTGAGCCGGAACTCCCTGCGGCATAACCGGTTACCTCACTCAGGCGACGTCGCGCACCGCGCGCGTCAGCGAATCGGCATGCAACTGCTCGAGCCGCACCGCGGGGGCACCGAGATGGCGCGCCAGCTGCTCAGCCAATCCCAATCGCACATACGACGTTTCGCAGTCCACGACGACGGCGGCGGCACCCTCGGCTACCAGCCGCGCCGCAGCGATCCGGCTGCGGCGCAGCGGATCCAGCCCGGCGGTGGCCCGACCGTCGGTGAGCACCATCACCAGGGCACGCCGGGCGCGGTCGCGGGCCTTCTCCCGGACGATCAACTCACGCGCGGCGAGCAGGCCCTCGGCCAGCGGAGTCCTGCCGCCCGTGTCGAACCGGGCCAGCCGCCGGCCGGCGATGTGGGCCGACGAGGTCGGCGGCAGCAACAGCCGCGCCTCGTGCTGGCGGAACGTGATGACGGCGACCTTGTCGCGGCGCTGATAAGCGTCGCGCAGCAGCGACAGCGTGGCGCCGCTGACCGCGGCCATCCGATCCCGCGCGGCCATCGACCCCGAGGCGTCCACGACGAAGATCACCAGGTTGCCCTCGCGTCCCTCGCGGATGGCGCGCCGCACGTCGTCGGGTCCCGGTCGCAACGGTCCGGCCCCCGCGCGCTCGGCCGCCGACAGCAGGGTGGCGAACAGGTGCAAACCGCGCGCGCCGGGACTCGTGTCGCCGGCGTCGGCGGCCCCGATCACGCTGCCGGTAGTGTTGCGGGCCCGCGACCGTCGCCCCGGTGCACCTTCGCCGACGCCGGGCACCCGCAACGCGCGGGCGCGGAAGGTCTTCGACGGCGGCGCGCTGGGTTTCGGCTGCTGTGGGCGGGGCTGGCCGGAGGCCGACTGCGAATCCTGT
>NZ_JAFAUS010000453.1 GCF_019243155.1 Mycobacterium sp. | reverse complement strand
GTACTGCTCGTCGCGCAAGTGGATCGCAGGGCCCCGCGGGGTCGGGATGCTCGCGGTGCGCCGCGCGCTGCTGGACGGGATGCGCCCGAGGCTGGCGGCACCGGAGTGGCTGCTGAAATCGTCGACGGTGGATCAGCAACTGGAATTCGGTGAGGCCAATGTGGCTGCGCGGGTGGGGTTTTCGCTGGCCCTGGGGGAGTATTTGGGCTACGGGCCGCTGGCCGTGCGCGCCCGCCTGGGCGAGCTGGGCGGCATCAGCCGAACTCTGCTGGGCGACGTGACGGGGTGGGCTGTGGTCGAAGAGGTCGAGGAGCCGAGTGCGATCACCACCCTGGCGCCGGTCGACGGCGCCGACCCGCTGGCGGTACGGGACTGGCTGCTCGCCGAACGTCGGATACTGACGACTTTCGCAGGCGTGCAACGGGCTCCGCTCGAGCTGACCGGACCGGTGCTGCGGATTTCGCCGCACGTGGACAGCACGGCGGCGGATCTGGAGGTCTTCGCCGAGGCGCTGATCGCCGCCACCGCGGCGGCGGCCTAGCCCGCTTTGTGGGCCGCTAAAAAGAAGGCCGGCAACTTCATCCGCCCCTTCTCGTCGCGGTCGTGCGGCGGCATCGGGTCGTCGCCCCGCTGCGTCTCCGCCGGGATGTTCGCGTGGATGAAGGCAGGCCGGATCTCGTCGATCTCCCAGTGCCTGCTCACCGCGGCGCGTAGCTCGTCCTCGGTCACCTGGTTGGGCCGCTCCTGCCACTCCTCGGGGAACGCACCCTTGGCGAACACCAACACGTAATACCGCGCGCCCGGCGCGGCGGCGCGATGTATCGAGCGCAGGTAACCGTCGCGGCCCTCCACGGGCAGCGAATGGAACAACGTGCTGTCGACCACCGTGTTGAACTGGCCGTCGTGGCCGGTGAACGAGGTGATGTCGGCCTGCTCGAACGTCGCGGTGCCCAACCCGCGATCGGCCGCCGCCTTGGTCGCCGCAGCGACGGCGGTCGGGGTGAGATCGATGCCCAGCACCGTGTAACCCTTTGCGGCCAGCGTCAGCGACAGCTCGGCGACACCGCAGCCCGCATCCAGAATGTCGCTGCGAAACTTCCCGGAGTCGATCAGCGCGGCCAGCTCCGGCTGCGGCTCACCGATGTTCCATGGCGGCGGCCCACCCTCGAATCTGCCCTGCTCACGGTACGCACTGTCCCAGTCCGGCAATTCAGCTGACATGCACCCAACCTACCCGCGGATCAGAGCGCCCAGGTATGTACCGGCTCGTTGGTGTGCATGTGGTCGCAGTACCGCCGCACCATCTCGGCGAGTGCAGCGGGGCGGGTCATACCGTGGTTCTGCAGCGCACGCACCGTGGATACCTGCCAGGTGGCGCCGTTCCGACCGGTCCTCGCGCGGCCCTCGATGACACCCAGGAACCGGTCGCGCACCTCGACGTCGACTCCCCAGCGCTGCAATCCGTCATCGGCGATGGGCAGCAGTGTGTCCAAGACCAATTCGCGCGCCGTCACGTCGCCAAGACCGGGCCACTCCAGCCGCGCATCGATGCCGTATCGCGCCGCGGCAAGGAAATTGGTTTGTGCCACAGCGAAATCCATCGTCGTCCACAACGGGTCGTCCGCCTCGGACAGGCTGCGCAG
This sequence comes from Mycobacterium sp., assembly GCF_019243155.1. Taxonomy (GTDB): domain Bacteria; phylum Actinomycetota; class Actinomycetes; order Mycobacteriales; family Mycobacteriaceae; genus Mycobacterium. Next base: position 4,038 of record NZ_JAFAUS010000453.1, on the reverse strand, counting down.
CATGCCGTAGAAGAAGACGGAATTCGCCAGCATGTCGATGACGCTCGGCCCGGCCGGCAACACCCGGTTCTCGAGTCGCAGCTGCGGACGCCCGTCGACGACGTCGTATACGGGCCGGTTCCAGCGGTACACGGTGCCGTTGTGCAGGCGCAATTCGGACAGGTGTGGCGTGCGCCCCACGGCCAGTTCGGCGGCCGGGTCCTCATCGGACACCTCGGGCAGCAGCGACGGGAAGTAGCGGATGTTCTCCTGGTACAGGTCCAGGACCGAGTCGATCCAGCGTTCGCCGAACCACACCCGCGGCCGCACCCCTTGGGTTTTGAGCTCCTCGGGGCGGGTGTCGGTGGACTGCGCGAACAATTCGATGCGGGTCTCGGCCCACAGCTGATGACCGAAGAAGTATGGCGAGTTGGCGCCCATCGCCAACTGCGGGCCCGCCACCGCCTGTGCCACATTCCAGTTGGCGGCGAACGTCTCCGGTGACAGCTGCAGATGCAATTGGGTACTGGTGCAAGCGGATTCGGGCGCTATCGTCGGCGCCTGCCAGCTCAACGGTTCGGGGCCGGAGATGTCGATGGGAAGGTCCTCGCCGCGGGCGGTGAAGATCGATTCGTTGAGGGCGGTGTACCGCGTCGACTCGCTCATCCAGTCGGTGGAAAGGTGGTCGGGCATCAGCGTCGGCAGGATGCCGATCATGACGATGTGTGCGCCGCGCTCGCTCGACTTGATCTCGGCGTCGTTCAGGCTGGCCCGTACCTCGGCCTCCAGGTCAAGGGCGGTGTGGCCGGGCAACGCATGCGGAGGGACGTTGAATTCGATGTTGTAGGCGCCTAATTCGGTCTGGTAGGCCGGATCCGCGATGGATTCCAGGACATCGCGGTTCAACATGGCCGGTTGATAACCGCCGTCGACGAGGTTGCACTCGATCTCCATGCCGGTAAGCGGTTGCTCGGTGTCGAAACACGACCGCGCAAGCATCGTCTCGAAGACGTCCAGACATAGCTGCACCTTGCGCCGGTATTCCCGCCGATGTGCGCTGTCGAACGTGGTGCGCTTGACTTCTTCGCCCACAAGCCCGATGCAACAGGGTTACCGGCGGTAACGCAAGCGCTGCCGGTACGAGTCGCGCTATCGTCCGCCGCGCGGGTAGACCATGATGGAGTTCGCCGTCGAAGTGTCGAGAGCTCACGGGTAAAGGAGAGCAGTTGGCCGAGTCCGCTGAATTCGTCGTTTCCGTCGACCAAGGAACCACCAGCACTCGCTGCATGATCTTCGATCACGACGGTGCCGAAGTGGCCCGCCATCAACTCGAGCACGAACAGATCCTGCCCCGCGCCGGATGGGTCGAGCACGACCCGGTCGAAATCTGGGAGCGCACGTCGTCGGTGCTGATGTCGGTGCTGAACAAAGCCAAGTTATCGGCGAAAGACTTTGTCGCATTGGGTATCACGAACCAGCGCGAGACCACGCTGGTGTGGGACCGGCGCACGGGCCGTCCGTACTACAACGCCATCGTCTGGCAGGACACCCGCACCGACAGGATCGCGTCGGCGCTGGAGCGCGACGGTCGCGGCGAGGTGATTCGTCGCAAGGCGGGCCTGCCGCCGGCGACGTACTTCTCCGGCGGAAAGCTGCAGTGGATTCTGGACAACGTCGACGGGGTGCGCGAGGCCGCGCAGCGCGGCGACGCGATATTCGGCACCGCCGATACCTGGGTGTTGTGGAATCTGACCGGTGGCCCGCGGGGCGGCATGCACGTCACCGACGTGACCAACGCCAGCCGGACCATGCTGATGAACCTGGAAACCCTGGACTGGGACGACGAGTTGCTGTCGATCTTCTCCGTTCCCCGCGAAATGCTGCCTGCGCTAGCGCCGTCGTCGTCGCCGGAGCCGCACGGTGTGACGCCGGAGACCGGGCCGCTGGGCGGCGAGGTGCCGATCACCGGTGTCCTCGGTGACCAGCATGCGGCGATGGTCGGTCAGGTGTGTCTGTCCGAGGGGGAAGCGAAAAACACCTACGGCACCGGCAATTTCCTGCTGCTCAACACCGGCGAGACGATCGTGCGATCGGACCACGGCCTGTTGACCACCGTCTGCTATCAGTTCGGTGACGCGAAACCCGTTTACGCACTCGAGGGTTCGATCGCTGTCACCGGCTCGGCGGTGCAGTGGCTGCGTGACCAGCTGGGCATCATCAGCGGCGCCGCGCAAAGCGAGTCGCTGGCGCGTCAGGTCGACGACAACGGCGGAGTCTATTTCGTCCCGGCGTTTTCCGGGCTGTTCGCGCCCTACTGGCGATCGGATGCGCGGGGGGCGATCGTGGGGTTGTCCCGGTTCAACACCAACGCGCACCTGGCGCGCGCGACGCTGGAAGCCATCTGCTACCAGAGCCGCGACGTGGTGGACGCCATGGCGGCGGATTCCGGTGTGCACCTTGAAGTTCTGAAGGTCGACGGCGGCATCACCGAGAACGATTTATGCATGCAGATCCAGGCCGACGTACTGGGCGTGGACGTGGTGCGGCCGGTGGTGGCCGAGACAACCGCACTGGGCGCCGCCTACGCGGCGGGCCTGGCGGTCGGATTTTGGGCAGACCCGTCCGATTTGCGGGCCAATTGGCAAGAAGGCAAGCGCTGGACGCCGACCTGGAGCGACGAGCAGCGCGCAACGGGTTATGCGGGCTGGCGCAAAGCCGTTGAGCGGACCCTGGATTGGGTCGATCTGACCTGATCCAGGGCCCGCTCGTCTAGGGCTTAGTCTTCGCCCAGGATGCCGTAGATCTCGCGGCGCGCGTTGTTGAGGATCTCAACGATGCGCTGCTGCTGGTCGGCGCTTGCGGTGTGGGCGGATTGCCCGACCGCACCGAACAACTGGCCCACGGCAGCCCGCAGGTTGATCTGGCCCGGGTCGGCGCCTTCGGTGATCTCTTCCCACGGCGGGGTCTCGACCTTCTCGGCCGCCGTGCGACCCTCCTCGGTCAGCTCGTAGAGCTTCTTGCTGCCCTCGGTCTCGCTCGCGGCGATCAGGCCTTCGTCGCCCAGCAACTGCAGCGTGGGGTAGACCGAACCGGGGCTCGGCTTCCACAGCCCGTTGCTGCGCTCGGCGATCTGCTGGATCATCTCGTAGCCGTGCATCGGCCGGTCGGCCAGCAGCACGAGGATGGCCGCCCGCACGTCACCGCGCTTGCCGCCGCCCCGGCCGCCACGGCGCCATCCGCCGCGCCGGCCACCAGGTCCGAAGCCGAAACCAGGCCCGAATCCGGGGCCGAAGCCCGGACCGAACCCAGGGCCGAAGCCCGGACCGAACCCGGGACCGAAGCCCAGCGGGCCGTCGTGTTGGGCGGCCTGGTCGCGGAGGTGCTCGAAGAGTTCCCGGCGCGCGTGGCGCTTGGCGCCGTGCAGGGCGCGGCGCTGCGCGGGACCGGCGCCAAAGCCGAATCCGAAGCCGGGTCGGCCGGCGAATGGCTCTTCTGGGGGAGTGAATGGGTTGCTCATGTGAAGTCCTTACGTTTCAGGGAAGCGCTCCATGCGCTTCGGAATATCACGATATATCGGAAACTATCGCGATGCAACGTTCCGTTGCCAATTCGTGCCCTCAGGCCCGGTTTGTGGTCCCAGAACGCCGGGTAGCACCCGATAAATGAACGCTGATAACTCCAACCTGACGGTCGGCAGCGGGACCGCGATGGCGCGAGGCGCCGGGCCGGGTGGCCGTGCCCGCAACGCGTGGCCGTGGGTCAACTGGGGGCTGGCGCTGGCGACGGTGCCCGGCGCCGCCATCGTGATGCTCTTCGCGCTGGGCGCGGCGATGAGCACCGACGGCTGCACCGATCGCAGCTGTGCCAACCTGGGCCGCGGCGGGATCGACTTCGGCACCGCGTTCTACGGCGCACCAGTGGTCGCCGTCGTCGTCATCGTGCTGACGTTTTTCACCGCGAAGCGCCGCGGCGGGGTCGCGGTCCCGTTACTCGGATGGGGGCTGCTGATCCTGGACGTCGTGCTGATGGCGGCCAGCGTCTCCAGCTAGCGCGGCGGCG
>NZ_JAFAUS010000431.1 GCF_019243155.1 Mycobacterium sp. | reverse complement strand
CCGGTCCGAGGCAACAGTGCGCGAGCCTATTCCGAGGATGTTTCACGTGAAACCGAAACTGCGTGAGCCAACCGGCGGATGTTTCACGTGAAACATGGCGAGGCCGACAAGCCCGCCTCGGCGGGTGGGAGCGAACTCGGCGGTACCCCGGAGGACGCGGTGGCGATCTTCGGCGAACGCGTTGACATTGCCCGGCGGTACGCCGAGTGGCTTGCCGGCCCCGGGGTGGAGCGAGGATTGCTCGGGCCGCGAGAGGTCGATCGCATCTGGGATCGCCACCTATTAAATAGTGTCGCCGCCGAGGAGCTCCTCGACGATGGCGAGCGGGTGATCGACGTCGGCAGCGGGGCAGGGTTGCCCGGCATCCCGTTGGCGATCGCGCGGCCGGATCTGGAGGTCGTCCTCCTGGAGCCGCTGCTGCGCCGGAGTGAATTTCTCAACGAGGTCATCGACGAACTAGGGTTGGCCGTCGAGGTGGTTCGCGGCCGAGCCGAGGAACCGTGGGTCCGCAGCCGATTCGGGGAGAGGGATGCCGCGGTGTCGCGAGCGGTTGCAGCGTTGGACAAGCTGACGAAGTGGTGCATGCCGTTGCTTCGGCCCGGCGGGCGGATGCTCGCGATCAAAGGGGAGCGCGGTGCCGAAGAACTTGAACAACACCGGCGTGGGATGGCGTCGTTGGGCGCCGTCGATGCGAGGGTGATGACATGTGGCGCGAACTATTTGCGTCCGCCCGCAACCGTAGTGTTGGCGCGACGCGGCCAGCAGCCGCGCCACAAGTCGGCACGGAATGGGAAGGCCGGAAGTCGATGAATACTTCAAGCGATTGGTCGATTTCGCGCGGCTCCCAAGAGGCGGCGCCGGCGACGCTCGACGCCGCGGCGCCGACGGTTGACTCCGCTCCGGAAGCGACGGCCCCCGCCGAACCCGACGCCGCAGTCCCCGCGCCGATGCATGTTTCACGTGAAACATCGGACAACTTCGACACCCCGATCGGGGCCGCGGCCGAGCGGGCCATGCGGGTCGTGCACGCGACCTATCCGCCGCTGCGGCGGCCGAGTCACCGGCGCGTCCTTACCGTGGCGAACCAGAAGGGTGGGGTGGGGAAGACCACGACCGCCGTAAACCTGGCCGCTGCGCTGTCGCTGCAGGGACTCAAGACACTCGTCATCGATCTCGATCCGCAGGGGAACGCGAGCACGGCGCTCGGCATCACCGATCGCCAATCCGGGACGCCGTCCTCTTATGAGGTGCTGCTGGGCGAGGAGTCCATTGAGTCCGCGCTGCGGCGCAGCCCGCACAACGACCGACTGTTCTGCGTCCCGTCGACGATCGATCTGGCCGGCGCCGAGATCGAATTGGTGAGCATGGTCGCGCGCGAGAACCGGTTGCGCACCGCACTGGCGGAGTTGGATCACTTCGACTTCGACTTCGTTTTCGTCGACTGCCCACCGTCGCTCGGACTCCTGACGATCAACGCGCTCGTCGCCGCGCCCGAGGTGATGATCCCGATCCAATGCGAGTACTACGCGCTCGAAGGCGTCTCTCAACTGATGCGCAACATCGAGATGGTGAAGGCGCACCTCAATCCGCAACTCGACGTCACCACCGTGGTGCTGACGATGTACGACGGCCGCACCAAACTCGCCGACCAGGTCGCCGAAGAGGTGCGCAATTACTTCGGGCCCAAGGTGTTGCGGACGGTAATCCCGCGCAGCGTCAAGGTTTCTGAGGCGCCGGGCTACAGCATGACGATCATTGATTACGACCCCGGCTCGCGCGGGGCGATGAGCTATCTCGACGCAAGCCGCGAGCTTGCCGAACGCGACTGATAACCATCCGTGAAGGGACGACCATGACGCAGCCGTTACGTAAGAAGGGTGGCCTCGGCCGGGGACTGGCTTCGCTGATCCCGACCGGCCCGGCGGACGGCGATTCCGGTCCAGCCACCCTGGGTCCGCGGATGGGGGCAGCGGCGGCCGACGCTCTGCTCGGTGGGCCGCCGCCCGCCGCCGCCGACGTGGGCGCGGTGTACCGCGAAATCGCCCCCTCGGAGATCGAGCCGAACCCGCGCCAGCCGCGCCAGGTCTTCGACGAAGAGGCACTGTCCGAACTCATCCACTCCATTCGCGAGTTCGGCCTCTTGCAACCGATCGTGGTGCGGGCCGCCACCGACTCGAAGTCCGGCGCGCGATACCAAATCGTGATGGGGGAGCGGCGCTGGCGTGCCGCGCAAGAGGCGGGTCTGGCGACGATTCCGACCATCGTGCGCGAGACGGGCGATGACAATCTGTTGCGGGACGCCCTGTTGGAAAACATCCATCGTGTGCAGCTGAACCCGTTGGAAGAGGCGGCCGCCTACCAGCAGCTGCTGGACGAGTTCGGCGTCACCCACGATGAACTTGCCTCCCGAATCGGGCGTTCGCGTCCGCTGATCACCAACATGATCCGGTTGCTCAAACTGCCGATCCCCGTGCAGCGCCGAGTGGCGGCGGGTGTGCTGTCGGCGGGGCACGCGCGTGCGCTGCTGTCACTCGAAGCCGGCCACGAGGCGCAGGAGGAACTGGCCAGCCGGATCGTCGCGGAGGGCCTCTCGGTGCGGGCCACCGAGGAAGCGGTCACGCTGGCCAACAGGGGAGGGGCGAGCACCCCGGCGGCGCCGCGACGCAAGCCGATCCAAATGCCGGGTCTGCAAGACGTCGCCGACAAGCTCTCGACCGCCTTCGATACCCGCGTGACGGTCAGCCTCGGCAAGCGCAAGGGGAAGATCGTGGTCGAGTTCGGCTCGGTGGACGATCTGCAACGGATCATGGACATGATGACCGTTACCAAACCATGACCTACCACCCACTGTAATTACGTCACTGTGACACCGACGACCGGAAATCGCGGCTTCGTTGCCGTCGCATAACGAATCAGCATGTGCATCAAGGGGATTCGGCAACGGGCGGACAGACACCACGATCCAGCGGTTGTTCGTGCGCGATAACCGGCGTGGCCACCCCAAAGCTGGCCGGATGAGGACAACCTCTCCTATCCTGGAGGGGTTGCCGGTGGAATTGGCTGCAGTACCGCACAGGAGCCAGGAGGCTAGTGTCCGCTCGAATCACACCGCTGCGCCTCGAGGCCTTCGAGCAACTTCCCAAGCACGCTCGCCGCTGTGTCTACTGGGAAGTCGACCCCGCGACCCTCGGTAATCAAGACCACCTCGCCGACCCCGAATTCGAAAAGGAAGCGTGGTTGTCGATGGTGATGCTGGAGTGGGGTTCCTGCGGGCAGGTCGCGACCGCGCCCCGCGACGAGCGCAGCCACACAGACCCGCCGTGCCTGGGCTACGTCTTCTACGCGCCGCCGAGCGCGGTGCCGCGGGTGCAGCGATTCCCCACCGCGCCCGTGTCGGCGGATGCGATCCTGCTGACATCGATGGGTATCGAGCCCGGGCAGGACGCCGACGATCTCCCGCATGGGCTCATCGCCCGTGTTATCGACGAGTTGGTTCGACGTGGAGTCCGGGCGCTCGAGGCTTTCGGCCGCACGCCGGCGGCATCGGAGCTCCAAGACCCGCTCGTCGCAAGCCCCGATGTGCGACCGGTGCTGGAGGCCCTCGGCGACTGCTCGGTGGAGCACTGTGTCATCGATGCCGAATTCCTGCAGGACGTGGGTTTCGTTGTGGTGGCGCCACATACGTATTTCCCGCGGCTGCGACTTGAGCTGGACAAGGGCCTCGGATGGAAGGCCGAAGTCGAGGCCGCCCTGGAGCGCCTGCTGGAAAACGCACAATTGCAACAGCCGGTCGGCGCCGGGTCTGCGGCGGCCAACGCGGTCAACACCGCTCGACGCGGTTAGGAGCCACCCATCCTGCTGGCCCGCTCCACGGACAGTTCGTGCGCCAGCAGTTCGGCGAAAGTGAATGTGCCAGTGGGCCGGTCGTTCTTGCCCAGCAGATAGAGCCGCTTGACCGCGGCGAGGATGCCCTCGGCGATGGCGTCGCGGGTCTGCGTCGAGACCAGCATCGCGCGGTCGTGTGAATTGGTAATGTAGCCGACGTCGACCTGCACGGTCGGCATCCGCGTCAGACGCAGCAGATCCCACGTCCGGCCGTGCGTGCGGCAATCCCGTAAGCCGGTGCGGGCCACCACTTCTCGCTGGATGAAGTCGGCGAGGTTGCGGCCGATCGTGGAGACCGAGCCGTGTGAGTTCCCGAAGTGGAAGGAAGCCACGCCGTTAGCGGCTGGGCTGGGCTGGGTTTCGCAACGCAGGCTGATCATCAGGTCCGCGCCGACGTTGTTGGCGGTGGCGGCGCGTTCGGCGTCCGATGGGCTGCGGTTGACCGGCCGCGACAGGAAGGTCTCCATGCCGATGGCGGTCATCCGTCCCTCGAGCCGGCTTGCCAAGTCCCACAACGCGTCTGCTTCGCTGATCGGTCCGGTGGGCCCCTGGATGAGAAGGCCGTGGTCCGCGCCGCCGCGGCCCGGATCGATGATGATCCGTTTGCCGGACAGTTTGGGGCCTGAGCTGCGCACGAGTTCTTCTTCGCGAATCGCGTGGGGCGAGCCGCCCGTGACGCGCGAACTCAGAAAGTACAAGGAGCGCAACGTTTCTGGGCCGCAGATGCCGTCGGCGGACAGTCCGTATTCGCGCTGATACGACATCAGGGCGTTGTGGGTCTGCAACCCGAAGTGCCCGTCGACCAGGCCGGTGTAGAACCCGAGATCCTGTAGCCGCGCCTGCAGCGTGGCGACGTCGTCACCGTAGAGGGGGGCGCCGAACTGGTGGTAGAGCGTGCGGGCCCCGAGGCGGTACGACGCTTCCTTCAGCGCCCGGTACGTGGCCTCGCCGACGATGCCGTCCACGAGCAACCCACGTTGCTGCTGGAAGGCGCGCACAGCCTGATCGAGTTCGGCGTCGAAGAGCTCGGGTGAGACGTGCTGGCCGGTGCTGAAGTCTTCATCGGGGCTGTCCAGCAGACTTAGCGTCGCCAGCGTGGCCCTGATCTCGGTCACAGCTGCGCTGCGGTCTCCACAGCGCAGCGCGTCGCCGTATTCGCGGCGCGGACTCGACATACCAAAGGCCCTCCGGGGACACACTGACAGGCTCGTAACGGGCAACAGCTAACGGCTATTGTCGCAGATGCTTCCCATATTCGGGAAAACCGCAGGCTAACCGCGGGGCGTGGTGTGGCGATTTAGATCAAAGATCAACCGAGGTTGGGAACCGCGTCGGAAAGCTCCCGCAGCAACGCGGCCTTGCCTTTCGCGCCGACGATGCGCTTCACCGGTTGGCCGTCCTTGAACAGGATCAGCGTCGGGATCGACACCACCTGGAAGTCGCGCGCGGTCTCGGGGTTGGCGTCCACGTCCAGCTTGGCGACGGTGAGTTGATCGCTTCGCTCACTGGCGATCTCCTCGAGAACGGGCGCGACCATCTTGCACGGACCACACCACGTCGCCCAAAAGTCAACCAGCACAGGCTTTCCGCTGGACAGAACGTCACTCGAAAACGACGCGTCGGAGACTTCTATTGTCGCCCCGGCTTTTTCGGCGTTGGTCATCGTCGTGCTCCAATCAATGTGTCGGTACTGCCAGGAAATTCGGTTGCGTCGCCCTTGGCGGCCGCGCTTGCTTCTTCGTGGTCGGCGAGCCAGCGTTCGGCGTCGATGGCGGCCGCGCAGCCGCTGCCGGCGGCGGTCACCGCCTGGCGGTAGGTGCGGTCCACCAGATCCCCGGCGGCAAACACCCCGTCGATCGAGGTGCTGGTGGTGCGCCCGCGCACCAACACATAGCCCTCGGGGTCGGTCTCCACCACATCGCGCACCAGCTCTGACCGCGGGTC
>NZ_JAFAUS010000401.1 GCF_019243155.1 Mycobacterium sp. | reverse complement strand
GCAGCTCAAGCGGCGACCTTGGATGCTTAGCGAAGGGGCCGGCAAAGGGATTGTCGTTCATCCCTAAAACCTACGCGATTTTTCTGGATGTATCCGCCAAAGCCGGGCGCGTCGCTCTTAAGTCTGTCTCATAAACGACGCGCCGGGGGCCGTTGAGTCTCAGGCGACCCCGGGGTCGGAGGTCTGCTCCGGTGCGGCCTGCACGTCGTCGATCCGGTACTGGCGGGCGGCCGCGACCGGCACCGACGGGTCGATCTCGCCGTCGCGCGCCAGGGCCTCCAAGACGGCGACCACCTGCGATTCGGCGTCGGTGTTGAAAAAGCGCCGAGCCGCAGGCCGGGTGTCGGAAAAGCCGAAGCCGTCGGTGCCCAGGGTGACGAAGGTGCCCGGCACCCACGGTCGGATCTGCTCCGGAACGGCACGCATCCAGTCCGATACGGCGATCACCGGGCCGCTGGCGTCGGACAGGGCCTGCGTCACGTAAGGGACACCGGCCGGCCGATCCGGGTGGCGCAGCTTCGCCTTCTGGACGTTCACGCCGTCGCGGTTCAGCTCGCCCCAACTGGTCACCGACCAGACGTCGGCAGCGACATCCCATTCGGCGGCGAGCATCTCGGCCGCCTTGAGCGCCGACGGCATCGCCACCCCGGAGGCCAGGATCTGCGCCTTGCTGGCGCGCTGCTCGGTGGCGGCCTGGTAGCGGTAGATGCCACGCAGCAGCCCCTCGGGATCGAAGTTGCCCGGCTCGGGCGGCTGCACGTACGGCTCGTTGTAGACGGTGATGTAGAAGAACACGTTCTCGGGGTTCTCCCCGAACATCCGCGCCAGGCCGCTCTCGACGATGTAGGCGATCTCGTAGGCGAAAGCCGGGTCGTAGGCGACCACCGCCGGGTTGGTGCTGGCCAGCAGCAGCGAGTGCCCGTCGGCGTGCTGCAGGCCCTCGCCCGTCAGCGTGGTGCGCCCCGCGGTGGCCCCGAGCAGGAAGCCGCGTGTCATCTGGTCGGCTGCGGCCCACAGCCCATCACCGGTGCGTTGGAAGCCGAACATCGAATAGAAGATGTAAATCGGGATCATTGGCTCGTTGTGCGTGGCGTACGACGTGCCGGCCGCGATGAAAGATCCCACCGATCCGGCTTCGTTGATGCCCTCGTGCAGGATCTGCCCGACTTCGCTTTCCTTATAGGCCAGCATCAGGTCGGCGTCGACGGCGGTGTACAGCTGCCCGTTGCGGTTGTAGATCTTCAGCGACGGGAACCACGAGTCCATTCCGAACGTGCGCGCCTCGTCGGGAATGATCGGCACGATCCGCGGGCCAACCTCCTTGTCCCGCAACACTTCTTTGAAGGTGCGGACCGTCGCCATGGTGGTGGCGACCTCCTGGGTGCCCGATCCCTTCTTCAACGCGGCGTAGATGTCGCGGGGCGGCATCTTCAGCGCCTTGGTCTTCGTCCGGCGCTCGGGCACGAAGCCGCCCAGGGCGCGGCGGCGGTCCAGCAGGTAGCGGATCTCCGGGGCGTCCGGGCCGGGGTGGTAGTACGGCGGCAGGTACGGGTCCTCTTCCAGCTGGGCGTCGCTGATCGGAATCCGGATGGCGTCGCGGAAGTCTTTAAGGTCCTGCAGCGCAAGCTTTTTCATCTGGTGGGTGGCATTGCGACCCTGGAAGTGGGCGCCCAGCGAGTAGCCCTTGATGGTCTTGGCCAGGATCACCGTCGGCTGACCGTGGTGGTCGACGGCGGCGCGGTAGGCGGCATAGACCTTGCGGTAGTCATGTCCGCCACGCTTGAGGTTCCAGATCTCGGCGTCGGTCATGTTCTCGACCAGTGCCTTGGTGCGCGGGTCGCGACCGAAGAAGTGGTCGCGCACGTAGGCCCCGTCGTTGGCCTTGTACGTCTGGTAGTCGCCGTCGGGGGTGGTGTTCATCAGGTTCACCAGCGCGCCGTCGCGGTCGGCGTGCAGCAGCGCGTCCCACTCGCGGCCCCAGACCACCTTGATCACGTTCCAGCCGGCGCCGCGGAAGTCCGACTCCAGCTCCTGGATGATCTTGCCGTTGCCGCGGACGGGGCCGTCGAGGCGCTGGAGGTTGCAATTGACCACCCAGATCAGGTTGTCGAGCTGCTCGCGTCCGGCCAGCCCGATCGAGCCCATCGTCTCGGGCTCGTCGACCTCGCCATCGCCGATGAAGGCCCACACCTTGCGTCCGGTCGTGTCCGCGATCCCCCGGGCGTGC
>NZ_JAFAUS010000318.1 GCF_019243155.1 Mycobacterium sp. | reverse complement strand
TCCATCTCGCCTACGCGGCGGCCTTGGCGACGGCAGGACGGTTTGCCGACGCCGATCAGATCGTCACCGGCCTGACCGCCCGCCGACCGAACTGGCGCGAGGCTCGCTGGGTGGCCGTCGTCATCAACTACGGCGCCGAGCGCTGGTCGGACGTCGTCAAGCTGCTGACCCCGATCGTCAACGACTCGGATCTCGACGCGGCCTTCTCGCATGCGGCCAAGATCACCCTGGGCATCGCGCTGGCCCGGCTGGGCATGTTCGCCCCGGCGCTGTCATATCTCGAGGAGCCGGACGGCCCCGTCGAGGTGGCGGCCACCGACGGCGCGCTCGCCAAGGCTCTGGTGCTGCGGGCCCACGTCGACGAGGACTCGGCGAGCGAAGTGCTGCAGGACTTGTACGCCGCCCATCCCGAGAACGAACAAGTCCAAGAGGCCCTGTCCGACACCAGCTTCGGGATCGTGACCACCACGGCCGCTCGCATCGACGCTCGCATCGACCCTTGGGACCCCGAAACCGAGCCCAGCCCAGGGGATTTCGTGGACCCCGGCGCCCAGGAGCGCAAGCGTGTCCTGCTGGCGGAGGCCGAGCGCGAGCTCGACGAATTCATCGGCCTGGACAAGGTCAAAGACCAGGTCGCCCGGCTCAAGAGTGCGGTCGCCATGGAGCTGGTGCGTAAGCAGCGTGGGCTCGAGGTTGCCCAGCGCACCCACCACCTGGTCTTCACCGGACCGCCCGGGACCGGCAAGACGACGATCGCCCGCGTGGTCGCCAAGATCTATTGCGGCCTTGGCCTTTTGAAGAAGGAAAACATCAAAGAGGTGCACCGCGCCGATCTCATCGGTCAGCACATCGGTGAGACCGAGGCCAAGACCAACGCCATCATCGACAGCGCGCTGGACGGCGTCCTGTTCCTCGATGAGGCCTATTCACTGGTCGCCACGGGCGCCAAGAACGACTTCGGCCTGGTCGCCATCGACACCCTGCTGGCCCGGATGGAGAACGACCGCGACCGGCTGGTGGTGATCGTCGCGGGGTACCGCGCCGACCTGGATCGGTTCCTCGACACCAACCAGGGTCTGCGATCCCGCTTCACCCGCAGCATCGACTTCCCGTCGTACAAGCCGCTCGAGCTGATCGAGATCGCCAACTTCATGGCCGCCAAGCGCGACAGCGCATTCGACCAGGGAGCGCTGCACGACCTCGAGGCGTTGTTCGCACACCTGGCCGAGGTATCGAAGCCGGACGCGGCGGGGGTCGAACGCCGTGGCCTGGATATCGCCGGTAACGGCCGATTCGTTCGTAACGTGGTCGAAAAGTCCGAAGAGGAACGCGAATTCCGATTGGACCACTCCGAGCACGCAGCAACCGGGGAGTTCACCGATGAGGAGCTGGTCACGATAACCGCTTCGGATGTAGGCAATTCAGTGGAGCCGCTGCTGCAGGGGCTCGGTTTGCGGGAGCCGGCATGACCGACAACCAGCCGCAGGACGAACGTCGTTCCTTCGTGTCGCGGACGCCGGTCAACGACAACCCCGACAAGGTGGAGTACCGCCGCGGTTTCGTCACCCGCCATCAGGTCACCGGCTGGCGATTCGTGATGCGGCGCATCGCCTCCGGAATTGCCTTGCACGACACCAGGATGCTGGTCGATCCGCTGCGCACCCAGTCGCGTGCGGTGTTGATGGGCGTGGTCCTGCTGGTCACCGGCGTCGCGGGCTGCTTCATCTTCTCGCTGATCCGGCCCAGTGGATCGGCGGGGACCAACGCGGTGCTCGCCGATCGGTCAACCGCCGCGCTGTATGTGCGGGTGGGCGACGACCTGCACCCGGTGCTCAACTTGACCTCGGCCCGGCTGATCACCGGCAAGCCGGTCAACCCCACGACCGTGAAAAGCAGTGAGCTGGACCGGTTTCCGCGAGGCAACCTGATCGGCATTCCTGGCGCGCCGGAACGCATGGTGCAGAACACCTCGCACGACGCGAACTGGACGGTGTGCGACGGCGTCAGCGGGACGTCACGCTCGGTGCACAGCACCGGCGTCACGGTGCTCGCGGGCCGGCCGGACAGCAGCGGTGCCCGGGCGGCGACGCTGGCTTCCAAGCAGGCGGTCCTGGTCGACTCCACCACCGAGAAGGGCAGCAGCACCTGGCTGCTGTGGGACGGCAGGCGTAGCGAGATCAACCTGTCCGACCACGCCGTCACGAACGCACTCGGGTTGGGATTGAACAACTCTGAGGTGCCGGCGCCGCGGCCCATCGCCTTAGGATTGTTCAACGCGATTCCCGAAGGCCCGCCGCTGGCCGCGCCTGCCATCCCGAACGCCGGAGCCCCCGCAGGCTTCAGCGTGCCTGCCCCGATCGGGGCGGTCGTGGTGTCCTACACACTGGACCAGAACTCCTCGGGTGCCGCGCGTTACTACGCTGTGTTGCCCGACGGCCTGCAGCCCATCTCTCCGGTGCTGGCCGCGATGCTGCGTAACACCAATTCCTATGGCCTGGACCAACCCCCACGGCTGGGTGCCGATGCGGTGGCCAAGCTGCCGGTGTCGAAGATGCTGGACACCGCGCGCTATCCGGACGAGCAGGTCTCGCTGGTTGACGCGGCCAAAGACCCTGTCGCGTGCGCGTATTGGAGCAAGCCCGCCGGGGCCGCCACGAGCTCACTGAGCCTGTTGGCCGGATCGGGACTACCGATTCCGGAGTCGATCCATACCGTCGACCTGGTCGGTGGTAGCTCCCCGGGAATGGCCACGCGCGTCGCATTGGCGCCGGGCACCGGTTATTTCGCCCAGACCGTGGGTTCTGGCCCGGGCTCACCGGCCGTTGGCTCGCTGTTCTGGGTCTCCGACACCGGGGTTCGCTACGGCATCGACAACGAGGCCGAGAGCTCGGCTGCCGGGCACGGGAAAACCGTTGAGGCCCTTGGCTTGAGCGAGCCCGCCACCCCCATTCCGTGGTCGGTGCTGTCGCTGTTCGCGAACGGCCCGACATTATCGCGCGCCGACGCGCTGCTGGCACATGACGGGTTGGCGCCCGACAACAAGCCCGGCCGCGTGGCATCAGCTGAGGGAGCGCCCCGATGAGCCGACTTATCTTCGAAGCCCGCCGCAGGCTGGCGCCACCGGTTTCCCGCAAGGGAACCATCACCATCGAGGCGCCGCCCGAGTTGCCACGGGTGATACCGCCGTCGTTCCTGCGCCGGGCCATGCCCTACGTGCTGGTGATCCTGATCGTCGGCATGGTGGTTGCCCTGTTCGCCACCGGGATGCGGCTGATCTCGCCGCAGACGCTGTTCTTCCCGTTCGTGTTGCTGTTGGCGGCGACCGCGATGTATCGCGGCAATGACAACAAGACGCGGACCGAGGAGGTCGACGCCGAACGCGCCGACTACTTGCGCTACCTGTCGGTGGTCCGCGACAACATCCGAACGCAGGCCGCCCAGCAACGGGCCGCCGCACAGTGGTCCCATCCCGAGCCGGCGGCTCTGGCCGCTGTGCCGGGATCCCGCCGTCAGTGGGAGCGTGACCCGCACGACCCCGACTTCTTGGTCCTGCGGGCAGGGCGCCACGAGGTGCCCCTGGCCACGGCGCTGCGGGTCAACGACGCCG
This sequence comes from Mycobacterium sp., assembly GCF_019243155.1. Taxonomy (GTDB): domain Bacteria; phylum Actinomycetota; class Actinomycetes; order Mycobacteriales; family Mycobacteriaceae; genus Mycobacterium. Next base: position 7,202 of record NZ_JAFAUS010000318.1, on the reverse strand, counting down.
CGGACGAAGTCGACCTGGAACCGGTGTCGCACAGCGCATTACGCAGCCTGCTCGACACCCACCGCATCGTCCGAGACGTGCCGACCGGAATCGATCTGACTAAGGTCTCGCGGATCAGCGTCCTGGGCGAGGCCGATGAGGTGCGGGCGGCGTTGCGCGCGTGGGTTGCGCAGGCCGTCACGTGGCACGACCCGACGGTGTTGGGGGTGGCACTGGTCACCCGCGACGTGGAAAGCCCCGACTGGTCATGGCTGAAGTGGTTGCCGCACATCGACGTTCCCGGTGAGCTCGACGGCGTAGGCCCGGCTCGGTTCCTGTCGGCCAACATCGACGATCTGGTCGCTCAGCTGGGGTCGGCGCTCGTTGACCGCCCGGCTTTCAACGGCGAACCGGCCGACGCGCTCAAGCACCTGCTGATCGTCGTCGACGACCCGGAGATCGACCTGAACGCGTCCACCCTGGCGCTGGGCCGGGCGGGCATCACCGTGGTCCACCGCATCGCCACACCGCCGCACCGCGAACAGTATTCGGATCCGGAGAAGCCGATCCTGCGGATTTCACGGGGCGCCATCGAGCGCTGGCAGACCGGTGGCTGGCAAGCCTACATCGACAACGCCGACCAGTTCGGCGCGGACGAGGCGGCCCACCTGGCGCGGCTGCTGTCGCGTTGGGACTCCAACCCGACGCATGCCGGGCTGCGGTCGGCGGCCACCCGCGGCGCCACTTTCGGCACGCTGCTTGGCATTCCGAACGCGTCGGAGCTGGATGTCCCCACCCTGTGGGCGCCGCGCCGCCGCGAAGACGAGTTGCGCGTTCCGATCGGTGTCACCGCGACCGGTGAGCCGCTGTACTTCGACCTTAAGGACGAAGCCGAAGGCGGGATGGGCCCGCACGGTCTGATGATCGGTATGACGGGTTCGGGTAAGTCCCAGACCCTGATGTCGATTCTGTTGTCGCTATTGACAACTCATTCGGCCGACCGCCTGATCGTCATCTATGCGGACTTCAAGGGCGAGGCCGGCGCCGACAGCTTCCGGCATTTCCCGCAGGTCGTCGCGGTGATCTCCAACATGGCCGAGAAGAAGTCGCTCGCCGACCGGTTCGCGGACACCCTGCGCGGGGAGGTGGCGCGCCGAGAGATACTGCTGCGTGAGGCCGGCCGCCGCGTTCAGGGGAGCGCCTTCAACTCGGTGGTGGAGTACGAAGCCGCCATCGCGGCCGGGCATGAGTTGCCGCCGATCCCGACGCTGTTCGTGGTCGCCGACGAGTTCACCTTGATGCTGGCCGATTACCCCGAATACGCGGAGTTGTTCGACTACGTCGCGCGTAAGGGTCGCTCGTTCCGGATCCACATCCTGTTCGCCTCGCAGACGCTGGACGTCGGCAAGATCAAGGACATCGACAAGAACACCTCGTATCGCATCGGGTTGAAGGTGGCTAGTCCCAGCGTTTCCCGCCAGATCATCGGGGTGGAGGACGCTTATCACATCGAGTCCGGTAAAGAGCATAAGGGCGTGGGTTTCCTCGTACCCGCCCCGGGCGCGACGCCTATCAAGTTCCGCAGCACCTACGTCGACGGCATCTACGAGCCGCCGCAGACGACGAAGGCCTTTGTGATGCAGTCGGTCCCGGAGCCGAAGCTGTTCACCGCCGGACGGGTCGAGCCGGATCAGGACGGGCTGATCTCCGGCCCCGAGGACGACGAGCTGACCGGTCCGCCGCGCAAGCTGATCGCGACCATCGGCGACCAGTTGGCGAGTTACGGACCGCAGGCGCCGCAGCTGTGGCTGCCGCCGCTGGACCAACCGATCCCGCTGACGTCAGTGCTCGCTCGCGCCGGGGTGCCGCAGCGGCAGTGGCAGTGGCCGCTCGGCGAGATCGACAAGCCGTTCGACATGCGCCGCGACCCACTGGTCTTCGATGCCACCTCGTCGGCCGGCAACATGGTCATCCATGGTGGCCCGAAGTCCGGGAAATCGACCGCACTGCAGACCTTCATCCTGTCGGCCGCCAGCCTGCATTCGCCACGCGATGTGACGTTCTACTGCCTGGACTACGGCGGCGGAAAGCTGAGGGCGCTCGAAGGCCTGGCGCACGTCGGCAGCGTCGCTTCGGCGCTGGAACCCGAACGTATTCGGCGCACCTTCGGTGAGCTGGAGCAGTTGCTGCTGTCCCGGCAGCGGCGAGAGATGTTCCGGGACAAGCACGGCGCCGCCCCCGACGACGGTTTCGGCGAGGTATTCCTGGTCATCGACAACCTCTACGCCTTCGGCCGCGACAACACCGACCAGTTCAACACGCGAAACCCGCTGTTGGCCAGGGTGAGTGAGCTGGTGAACGTCGGCCTTGCATACGGCATCCACGTCGTCATCACGACGCCGAGCTGGCTCGAGGTACCGCTGGCCATGCGCGACGGCCTCGGGCTGCGTCTGGAGCTCAAGCTGCACGATCCGCGCGACAGCAATGTGCGGGTCGTCGGCGCGCTGCGCCGTCCCGCGGAAGCGGTGCCGCACGACCAGCCAGGCCGTGGGTTGACGATGGCCGCCGAGCACTTCCTTTTTGCAGCACCGGAATTGGACCAGGTGGCAGCGATCAACGCGCGTTACCCGGACATGACGGCGCCGCCGGTGCGGCTGCTGCCGACCAATCTGGCCCCGGCGGCCGTCGGTGCGTTGTATCGCGGCCCCGAGCAGGTGGTCATCGGGCAACGCGAAGAGGATCTCGCGCCGGTCGTGCTCAACTTCGCCGAGGAGCCGTTGCTGATGGTGTTCGGCGACAGCAAGTCTGGAAAGACCACGCTGCTGCGCCATATCATCCGAACCGTCCGCGAGAACTCCACGGCCGAGAGCGTCGCGTTCACCGTGCTGGACCGGCGCCTGCACCTGGTCGACGAGCCGCTGTTCCCCGATAACGAGTACACGGCGAACATCGACCGGATCACCCCCGCGATGCTGGGGCTGGCCAACCTCATCGAAGGGCGGCGCCCGCCCGCCGGCTTGTCGGCCGCCGACCTGTCCCGCTGGAGCTACGTGGGCCACACCCACTACCTGATCATCGACGACGTGGACCAGATACCGGACTCGCCGGCGATGAGCGGTCCATACGTCGGTCAGCGGCCATGGACTCCGCTGATCGGAATCCTCTCGCAGGCAGCCGATTTGGGGCTGCGGGTGATCGTCACGGCGCGCGCCACCGGATCGGGGCACCTGTTGATGACGAGCCCGTTACTGCGCCGGTTCAATGACTTGCAGGCAACCACATTGATGCTGGCCGGCAATCCGCAAGACAGCGGAAAGATCCGGGGTCAACGATTCGGCCGTTTGCCTGCCGGACGCGGGATCTTGTTGGGGGACACCGATACTCCGGAGTACGTGCAGTTGGTCAACCCCATGCTGGGGGAGTCCGTGATGGCAAGTGAACTGGGAATAGAAGGATTACGAGAGGAGTAGGCCATGACGTTGCGAGTGGTTCCCGAGGGTCTGGCAGCGACTAGCGTCGCCGTGGAGGCGCTGACGGCGCGGCTGGCGGCCGCGCATGCGGCGGCGGCTCCGGCGATTACCGCCGTCGTACCGCCTGCGGTGGATCCGGTATCGCTGCAAACGGCCGTCGGTTTCAGTGCGCAGGGCCAGGAGCACACCGCCGTCGCCGCCCAAGGCGTTGAAGAGTTGGGCCGCGCGGGCGTTGGCGTTGGCGAGGGCGGCGTGAGCTATCAGGCGCAAGACACCGCTGCCGCCGCTTCGTACGCGCCCGGGATCGCGCGGGCCTGACAATGACCAGCCCACTGGGCCCCGTAGGGGCCGTCATCTGGATGGCTTCGCCACCGGAGGTGCATTCGGCGTTGCTGAGCGCCGGGCCGGGACCGGGACCGCTTTTGGCGGCCGCCGGCGCCTGGTCCTCGCTCAGCGCCCAATACGCCTCGGCGGCAGCCGAACTCAGTGGGCTCTTGGTGTCGGCGCAGGCAGGGGCGTGGGAGGGTCCCAGCGCCGAGCAGTATGTGGCGGCCCATCTGCCGTATCTGGCGTGGCTGCAACAGGCCAGTGCCGATAGCGCGGGCATTGCCGCGCAGCACGAGGTCACGGCCACGGCCTACACCGCGGCGTTGACAGCGATGCCTACGCTGCCCGAGCTCGCCGTCAACCACACCGTTCACGGGGTGTTGCTGGCGACCAATTTCTTTGGTATCAATACGATTCCGATCGCGGTCAACGAAGCTGACTATGCGCGGATGTGGGTCCAAGCGGCCACCACCATGGGCACCTATCAGACGGTCTCGGGGGTGGCGCTCGCCGCGGCGCCGCGCACGGCCCCGTCGCCGTCGATCGTCCGGCCGGGCGGTGAGGCCGAAAACGCCACGCTGAACGCTGCGCAGCAGGGCTCCGGTTCCGGAAACTGGCTGCAGGACCTGCTGCAGCAGATCCAAAAGCTGCTGCAGGATTTGTCGCAGATCATTCAGAATTTCATGAACAACCTGCCCGCCTTCCTGGCGGCCAACGGCCCCCTGCTGTTCTTCGTCGCCTACCAGGTGTTCTTCAACGCCGTCGGCTGGCCGACGTGGGGCGCGATTTTGACCGCACCGTTGCTCATCCCGTTGATTCTCGGCATCGGCTTGGCTTCGTTCTTCGACGCACCCGCAGATACCGCGCCAGAGGCGGTCGTGCCGCCCGTCGTGCCGGTCCTCGCGTCGAACAAGCCGTCCATGTTGCCGGCGGTCGCCATGGCTCCGGCGATGACGAGTCCGGTTGGGGCCCCGGCGTCTACGGTTGCCGCTGGTTCGGGTGCGGCCTCCGCGCCGGCACCCGCTCCGGCGGCAAGCACTTTCGGTTACCTGGTCGCCGTCGGCGGTGATCCCGATGCCGGTCTCGGGCCGACGCTGAGTGGTCGGGGCGGCGTGAAGGCGCCGGCGGCGACGATCCCGGCGGCCGGCGCTGCGGCGCCGCTTCGGGCCGAGGCGAGGGCGCGGCGACGCAGGCGGGCAGCGATGTACGACCACGCCGACGAGTTCGCGGACATGGAATCCGACATCGGTGTTCCGCCGGAGTGGGGCAACGAGGAGCTACTGGCCGCGGCGGCGTCCGCGAATGGAGCCGGACGGCTGGGTTTCGCCGGAACCACTCAGAAGAAGAAAGCTTTCCAGGTGACCGGGTTGACCAAGCTGGCCGACGACGAGTTCGGCGGCGGCCCGCGGATGCCAATGGTGCCCGGAACTTGGGAACACGATCCGCACAGCCCAGCGGGTCCGGCGCAAGAAGGGGGATAAGACAGTCACCACGATGCATGTCGATCACCGAAACCTCAAGCAAGAGAAGAAGACATCTAACAGAAAGGAAGCACCATGAGCATGTTGGACGCTCACATTCCCCAGCTGGTCGCCGCGCAGTCGGCGTTCAGCGCCAAGTCGGGGCTGATGCGGAGCACGATCAGCCAGGCCGAGCAGGAAGCGATGTCGGCGCAGGCGTACCACCAGGGTGAATCGTCGGCGGCGTTCCAGGCCGCGCACGCCCGCTTCGTTGAGGCCGCCGCGCGGGTCAACACCCTGCTGGACATCGCTCAGGCCAACCTCGGGGACGCCGCGGGCACCTATGTCGCCGCCGATGCCGCTGCTGCGTCCGGTTACACCGGTTTCTGATACCTCCGCTTTTCGACGCCCATTATCGCGAAAGGACTTGTGATGTCACAGATCATGTACAACTACCCGGCGATGTTGAACCACGCCGCGGACATGTCGGGCTACGCCGGCACGTTGCAGGGGCTGGGTGCCGACATCGCCACTGAGCAGGCCACGCTGTCCAACGCCTGGCAGGGTGACACCGGTATGACCTACCAGGCGTGGCAGGCACAGTGGAACCAGGCCATGGAAAGCCTGGTGCGGTCCTACCAGGCGATGGCCAGCACGCACGAAGCCAACACCATGTCGATGCTCGCCCGCGACCAGGCCGAAGCCGCCAAATGGGGCGGTTAGTCTCCTCGCTAGATGAGTGCTGAACCCAACGCCGTCGAGCTGACGGTCGAGCATGCGTGGTTCATCGCGGAAACCATTGGGGCGGGCAGCTTTCCGTGGGTGCTCGCGATCACCTCGCCCTACAACGATGCCGCGCAGCGCAACGCGTTCCTCGACCGTCAGAAGGCCGACCTGACCCAGATGGGCCTCGTGTCCGAGCGCGGGGTCGTCAACCCCGCTGTGGCCGACTGGATCAGAGCGGTCTGCTTCCCGGAGCGCTGGCTGGACTTGCGTTACGTGGGCCCCACCGCGAGCACCGGTGAAGCCGGCGAAAAAGGCGAACTTCTGCGCGGCGTCGTTGCGCAGCGCAGCGGGAGCAATGGCGGGCCGGCCAAGACGGTGGTCGCCTTGCGCAGCGCCCAGCTCATCACGTTCACCGCGATGGACATCGACGATCCCCGCGCGCTGGTACCGGTCCTCGGCGTCGGGCTGGCGCAACGGGCACCGGCCCGATTCGAAGAGTTCAGCATGCCGATGCGGGTCGGCGCCCGGGCTGACGAGCGGTTGCGTTCCGGCGCTCCGCTCTCCGAAGTCCTTGGCTACCTGGGCATCCCGCAGTCGGCACGGCCCGTGGTGGAGGCGGTGTTCAACGGCCCGCGCAGCTACGTCGAGATCGTCGCCGGCTGTCACCGCGACGGCCAGCACGCCACCACCGAGGTGGGGATGAGCATCGTCGACACAGCAGCGGGACGCGTACTGGTCAGCCCGTCCCGCGCGTTCGACGGGGAATGGGTCTCCACGTTCGCCCCCGGCACGCCCTTCGCAATCGCGGTGGCGATCGAACAACTGACCGCCTTACTGCCGGACGCCGGATGGTTCGCAAGCCACCGGCTGGCCCGAGATTTCTCCGCCCAACCCTCATAACCGAATCCCCAAAATAGAGAAGAGAGCACGATGTTCCAGGTACGGCCCCAGCATCCTTCGAGGGTCTCGTGACGTCCGGCGCCGTCATGCCGATCGTCCGCGTCGCAATCCTCGCGGACAGCAGGCTGACGGAAATGGCGTTGCCCGCCGAGTTGCCGCTGCGTGAAATCCTGCCCGCTGTACAGCGTTTGGTGGTGCCCCAGGCGACAAACGGCGACTCTGACGACGGCGCGCAGGCCCGGGGAAGCGCCGAGATCGGCGCGGCGACCCAACTGAGCCTGGCCCCCATCGGGGGAGCGCCGTTCAGTCTGGACGCCAGCCTGGACACCGTCGGGGTCGT
>NZ_JAFAUS010000348.1 GCF_019243155.1 Mycobacterium sp. | reverse complement strand
CCCCGGACACATTCGGCGTGCGCGGCAGTGAATTCGTGATGCGGGAAAATCAGGTCGCTGCCCCCGCCCTGGATGTCGAGTCCACTGCCGATGCGGCTGAGCGCGATGGCCGCGCACTCGACGTGCCAACCGGGCCGGCCGGGACCGAACGGCGACGGCCAACTCGGCTCACCCGGTCGCGCGGCCCGCCACAGCAAGGCGTCGAGTTCGTCGCTCTTGCCGGGCCGCTGCGGGTCACCGCCGCGCTCCCCGAAAAGCCGCAGCATCGTCTCGCGGTCATACCCCGACTCGTAGCCGAACTGCGGCGTGGCGTCGGCGCGGTAGTACACGTCCGGGTGCTCGCCGTCGATGACATACGCGGCCCCCGAGGCCACCATCTTCTCGACGAGTTCGACGACTTCTGCAATCGCTTGCGTGGCAGGCACGTATTCGCGGGGCGGCAGGATCCGCAGTGCCGCCATGTCTTCACGAAAACGGGCGACCTCGCGGTCGCCCAACTCCCGCCAGTCGACGCCGTCACGTTCAGCACGTTCGAACAGCGGATCGTCGACGTCGGTGACGTTCTGCACGTAGTGCACCTCGTGGCCGAGATCCAGCCACTGGCGGTAGACCAGGTCGAACGCCAGATAGGTGGCCGCGTGACCGAGGTGGGTCGAGTCGTAGGGCGTGATTCCGCAGACGTACATCGTGGCGGTCGACCCGGCCGCCACCGGTCGTATCTGCCGATCAGACGTGTCGTACAGCCGTAGCTCGGGTCCGCGTCCAGGCAACACCGGTACCGGCGGAAACGGCCATGACTGCATGCCAACGACTCTAGGCCCGCCGACGATGCGGCCCGCGCAGCGGGCCGAGGAGGAGGCGGGCACCCAGGCAGTGCCCGCCGACGATGCGGCCCGCGCAGCGGGCTGGCGCTGATCCCGTCAGCGCCACGCGTCGCGAATCGCCCCGAGCAGGATGGGCGCCAGCTCGGCGCGACACATCACGAAGTCGGGCAGATACGGGTCGAGTTGGTTGTAGCGCAGCGGCGATCCGTCGAGCCTCGACGCGTGCATGCCCGCGGCCATCACCACTCCGGCCGGCGCCGCCGAATCCCACTCCCATTGACCGCCGGCGTGCACGTAGGCGTCGACATCACCGTCGATGATGGCCATCGCCTTGGCGCCCGCCGAGCCGATCGCTACGGGCTGAATCGCCAGGGTCTGGCGGATGCGATGCAGGACGGCCGGCGGCCGGGTGGCGCTGACGGCGATGCGGATGGTGTGGGGAACGCCCACGCGGGCGGAGTCGGCGGTCACGGTGTCGCTGCGATAGATCGTGTTCCCGCGGGCCGGCAACGCGACCGCCGCGTCGGTGATCTCCCGCCTCCCGTCGGTGGGGCGCTGCCACAGCGCGATGTGCACGGCCCAGTCGTCGCGGCCCGGCGTGGAGAACTCGCGGGTGCCATCGAGCGGGTCGATGATCCACACCCGGTCCTGCTTAACCCGGACCAGGTCGTCGTACGCCTCTTCGCTGAGCACCGCGTCGCCGGGCCGCTCTGCCCCCAGCCGACGCAGGATCAGGGTGTTGGCCAGGCTGTCGCCCGCGTCGCCCAGCGCCCAGGGATGGGCGAAACCGACCTCGTCGCGGACCTTCAGCAGCAACTCCCCCGCATCGGCGGCGAGATCGGCGGCTAGTGCGGCGTCCGTCATCTCGCTCGGGTCCGAGGTCACCGGTTCAGTATCGCCGACGGCACAGGGTGTCTCAGAACGCCGGCCAGGGAATCGGGCGGTGCCGGTTGGGTGACGGCATCACTGGATCGTCCAGCAGCAGTTGCGCGCGCCTGCGCAGCGCCGCGATTTCGGCCCGGGTGATCTGCCCGTCCAGTTCGTCGCACAGCGGACCGCTCAGCGCATCGGCGAGACCGGCAACCGCCTCGAGGATTTTGTCGTCGACGGGCTTGCCCGCCCAGCCCCACAACACGGTGCGCAGTTTGTTCTCGACGTGCAGACATACGCCGTGGTCGACCCCGTAGATGTGGCCGTCGAGGTCCCGCAGCACGTGGCCGCCCTTGCGGTCGGCGTTGTTGATCAGCACATCGAAAACGGCCATCCGCCGCAAGCGAATGTCGTCGGCATGCATCAGGACGACCTCGTCCCCGGCGTAGTCGTAGGCCTTGAGCACCGGCAGGTAACCCGGCTGAACCTTGCCCGCCGGAAACAGGTCGACCAAGTCAGGCCCTGGCCGCGGTTCGGAGTCGACCGTGTCGCCGGGCTGGTCCACCCACAGCTGCAGCATCCCGGGACCCGCGGGGCCGTGGCGAATGATGGTGTGGGGCACGATATTCCAGCCCAAGCTTGCCGAAATCAAGTACGCGGCGAGCTCGCGGCCCGCCAGCGTCCCGTCCGGGAAATCCCACAGCGGCGCCTCGCCGGAGATCGGTTTGTACACGCAGTGCACGCTCGAGTTGCCGAGCGTGGACTCGCACAGAAAGGTGCCGTTACTGGCCGAGCGGATGCGTCCAAGGATCGTCAACTCGCCGTCGGCCAGCACCTCACGATCGTCAGGCCTCGGGTTCATCGTCAGACCCGAGCAGCGCGCTGCGCCGATAACCGTTGGCGCGCGCGCAGATATGGCCCTCGGGGTCCAGTGGTTCATCGCACAACGGACATGGCGGACGTCCCGCTGAGATGACGCGATTGGAGCGGGTGGCGAACTGGCGCGCCGACTCCGGCGTCAGGAACACCCGCACCGCGTCGGGTCCCTCTTCCGTGTCGTCGAGCACCACCGACGCGTCGAATTCGGCGTCGGTGACGGCCAGCAGCTCGACCACCACGGTCTGCGCTTCCGAGTCCCAGCCGAGTCCCATGGTCCCCACCCGGAATTCGGCATCCACCGGTGTGATCAACGGGTTCAGGTCCTCAACCTCGGCGGGCTCCGGCGGGACCGGTGTGCCGAATCTGCGGTTCACCTCGAGCAGCAACGCACCGATGCGTTCGGCCAGCACGGCCACCTGCTGCTTCTCCAAGACCACCGATACGACTCGGGCGTCGTGCACGGCCTGGATGTAGAAGGTTCGATTCCCGGGCTGGCCAACGGTCCCGGCCACGAAGCGGTCGGGTGTGCGGAAGACATGAATTGCGCGGGCCATGGCACTTCCAAAATACCGGCTGTTGCCATCGCCGTGCGATCCGATCACGGCTTGATTGGGCGGAGCGGCCGAATTAGTCCGTCTCAGTGCGTCTCAGTCCGTCGAGCCGCCGACAACCGCGTCACTCGACGGCACCGCAGCGGCCGGTTGTTTGGCCGGCTCGTCCTTCGACCCGTCCTTGGCTCCGTCGGTGGTCTCGCCGTCCGTCGCCGCCTTGGATTCGTCCTTTTTTTCAGGCCCGGCCCGCAACGCGGCGGACAGCCGGGCGCCGGTGTGGTTGACGTGCAGCACGAACGGCCGAATCTCGGTGTAGCGGATCACACTTACCGATGCCGGGTCGGCGGTGATGCGCTGGAACCCGTCCAGGTGCATGCCGTAGGCGTCGGCGATCACCGCCTTGATGACATCACCGTGAGTGCAGGCCACCCACAGGGCGTCGCCCCCGTGCTCTTGGGCCAATCGCCGGTCGTGTTCGCGAACCGCCGCGACGGCTCGCGCCTGGACTTGCGCCAGTCCCTCACCGCCCGGGAAGACGGCCGCGCTGGGGTGGGCCTGGACGACCCGCCACAGCGACTCGCTGACCAACTCGCCGAGTTTGCGGCCGGTCCATTCGCCGTAGTCGACCTCCGCGAGCTGGTCCTCGACGAGCGGCTCCAGACACAACGCTTCGGCGAGTGGCTCGACGGTGCGCCGGCACCGCAAGAGCGGAGAGGTGACGACCGCCCGGATGGGTAGGTCGCCGATCCGGTCGATCAAGCCGGCGGCTTGTTCGCGCCCCTTGTCGTCGAGGTCGATGCCCTCGGAACGGCCCGCGAGAGTGCCCGCGGTGTTCGAGGTGGAGCGGCCGTGCCGTAACAGGATGACGGTCATGCCGCGGCGTCCACCCAGGCTGCCGAAACCAAAGTCACGCCCACGACCGTACCTGGTGTGAGCGCCCGCAAACGGAGCTGACTAGCGGGAAACGGGCACTGCGTGCGCCACGGAATCGCGCACCGCAGCGGTCAGGCTGCGCTCGTCGGTGAGGTCGATTTCGACCAGGCTGCGGACGGCGGTGGCGACCACTTCCTCGGCCTGCGGAACCGGGCCCGCCAAGCGCGGCCGGTAAACTTCGACGACGAGTGAGCGGTGCTCGATATGGAAGGAAAAACTCCGTCCATCACCGACTTGTCCATAGCCGCTAGCAGAAATACCTGTCGACATGTCTTCGACAGCAAACTCGCCATGTTCGATATGACGGTCAGCGGTGACGGCCATGACGTGACCATACCTCGCCGCCCCGGTGCGATGCAGCCGACATCACCGAATTGGGCGCGAAACCGTTCCTTAGAATCTGAACTGTACAGTCGCAACGCGAGGGAACAACAATTGCTGTCACGCCGTAGACGCCACAAACTAGCATTTCAACGCGGTTCGATCGGCCTTCTCGTTTTGCTGACCGCAGTCGCCGGATGTTCGTCGAATCCGCTCAAAACCTTCGCATCCGACAAGCCGCGCACCATCGAACCGGCTCGGCCGGCCGACTCGCCGCCGGCGTCGCAAAGTCCGGCCGGCACGGTGCGACCGCTCCCCGCTCGCGCCGCCGCGTCGATCGTCGACGCCGGCACCCACCAATTGGCAGTCCTGGCCCCCGGCGCCGGCCCTGCCGCACCCGCCGGCGTCACCGTCTTCGGCGATCCTCAGGCCGCGCCGCGAGTCATCGGGTTGCCGGGGCCTGCGACCGCGCTGGCCGGCGACGGCCGCGGTTCGGTCTACCTGGCCGCCCACGGTGGCTACTTCGTCGTCGACCTGCCCACCGGTCACGCCGCACAAGTGAGCGTCACCGATGCCCAGCAGACCGACTTCACCGCGATCGCCCAACGCGCCGACGGGAGGCTGGTGCTGGGCAGCGCCGAGGGGGCCGTCTACATCCTTGACTCCCCGACGCCGAACACCGTCGGCGCCGCGCGCGTCATCAGTCAGAACAAGATCTTTGCCCGTGTCGATTGGCTTGCGACACAAGGGAATACCACCGTGGTTCTGGACCGCGGGCAAACCTCGGTGACGACGATCGGCACCGACGGGCACGTCCAACAGGCGCTGCGCGCGGGCCAGGGCGCCACCACCATGGCCTCCGACGCTCTGGGCCGGGTGCTGGTCGCCGACACCCGCGGCGGACAACTGCTGGTTTACGGCGTCGACCCGCTGATCCTGCGTCAGGCGTATCCGGTACCCCAGGCGCCGTACGGCCTGGCCGGGTCTCGCGAGTTGGCCTGGGTTTCGGCGACGGCTTCGAATATGGTCATTGGTTACGATTTGTCCACCGGAATTCCCGTCGAAAAGGTGCGTTACCCAACCGTGCAGCAACCGAACTCACTGGCGTTCGACGAAGCGTCAGACACCTTGTACGTGGTGTCGGGGTCCGGTGCCGGAGTACAGGTCATCGAGCACGCGGCGGGCAACCGTTGACCGCGCCCCGGTGGAGCCGGCTGCCCGTGGGGTGGGACACCGAGATGTCCGACGAATACGAGTGGGTGCCGTTGCGGCTACCGCCGGAAGTGACCCGAATCAGCGCATCCACCCGGTTGTCCATCGAGGCCGAGTACCGCGGCTGGGAACTGACCCGGGTGCGGCTCTACACCGATGGCAGCAGGCGAGTGCTGTTGCGCCGCAAGAAAACTCGCGTGGACAGTCGACGACCTGACCAGCCGGAGCTATGACTGAGCTCTCATTGCGGCTCTCATCGCGCGGGGACGGCCATCCGCTGTACGGCCTGCTGCGGCCGCTGTTTTTCGTGGTCCCGCCCGAGCGAATTCACACGCTGGTCTTCGCCGCCCTGCGCGCGGTGACCGCCGTCGCCGCGCCGCGGCGGTTGTTGCAACGGCTGCTCGGGCCGGCCGATCCGGCACTGGCCAGCACCGTGTTCGGCGTGCGCTTCCCGGGGCCGCTCGGGCTGGCCGCCGGCTTCGACAAGGACGGCTTGGGGTTGCTCACCTGGGGGGCGCTGGGGTTCGGCCACGCCGAGGTCGGGACCGTCACCGCTTCCCCGCAACCCGGCAATCCCGCGCCGCGCATGTACCGGCTGCCCGACGACCGCGCCCTGTTGAACCGGATGGGGTTCAACAACCTTGGTGCCGGCGCCCTGGCGGTGCAGCTCGCTCGACGCCGATCCGACGTCCCTATCGGCGTCAACATCGGCAAGACGAAGACGACGCCGGCCGACGACGCCGTCGACGACTATCGGGCCAGCGCCCGGCTGGTCGCACCGCTGGCCTCCTACCTGGTGGTCAACGTCAGCTCGCCCAACACACCAGGGCTGCGTGACCTGCAGGCCATCGAGTCGCTGCGCCCCATCCTGGCGGCCGTCCTCGCGGAAGCTGCCCGGACGTCCACGCCCGTGCTGGTGAAGATCGCACCCGACTTGTCCGATTCCGACGTCGACGACATCGCGGACCTGGCCGTCGACCTCGGCCTGGCCGGCATCGTCGCCACGAACACCACCGTCTCGCGGCAGGGCCTGAAAACACCGGGGGTCGACGAGTTGGGCGCCGGCGGCATCTCCGGTCCACCGGTGGCGACCAGGGCGGTCGAAGTGCTGAGACGGCTCTACGGCCGGGTCGGCGATCGCCTGGTGCTGATCAGCGTCGGGGGGATCGAGACCGCGGACGACGCGTGGGAGCGGATAGCCGCGGGCGCGTCGCTGCTGCAGGGCTATACCGGCTTCATTTACGGAGGCGGCTTGTGGCCCAAGCACATTCATGACGGCATCGCCCGCCGACTGCACGACGGCGGGTTCCCCTCGCTCACCGATGCGGTCGGCTCGGCGGCCCGAAGGCCGGGCACCACGGCGGGCTAAGCCACCTCTTCGTCGTCCTCAGCCAGGACCTTCTCGGGATGGTGAAAGGTGTTCACCCGAGGCTGGCCGCGATCGAGATGCGGCGGTGGGATCCACTCGGTGTCGCCTTTGGCGTTCTTGCGGGTCATCCAGCCGAAGAAGGCGGCGACGGTCGCCTGAGTCGAATGACGACAAAACTCAGGCGTCGGGAATATCGCCGTTAGCGGCAAGCTCGGTCGAATGACGCTATCGGCGTTTGGCCGCGCGCGGGCAGATTGGATTCATGGTTCGCGCAACAACGTCGCACCGGTCAGGATGCGGCCGGGTGATCGCGGCCGTTGCTGACATCGCGAGCCCGGCGGAGTCCCCATCAGCATCCGTGTGAAAGAGGCATCCATGTTCAAGGTCGGTCTGGTCCAGGAGCTACTACACACCCGTTATTCGCCAATCGCGCTGGTGCGAGCCAGTTATCTGACCGCGGCGGCCACCCGCCTCGACTCGTTTTGGGTGACCGATCATTTGAATTCACTGTTTCCGCGTTCGATCGTGACCCCGAAGTACGTGGGTGCGGCACGGTTGGCGCCCAAGGCCGACGCGCACCTGGAGCCGTGGACGGTGCTGGGGCACTTCGCCGCCCGAAATCGCATCGGCGGGTTGCGGCTTGGTATAGGTGTAACCGACGCCGGCCGCCGCAACCCCGCGGTCACCGCCCAGGCGGCCGTTACGCTGCATCTGCTGACCCGGGGACGCGCAATCCTGGGCGTCGGCACCGGCGAACGAGAAGGCAACGAACCCTACGGCGTGGACTGGTCCAAGCCGGTGGCACGGTTCGAAGAAGCCATGGCCACGATCCGGGCTCTGTGGAATTCGCGCGGCGAACTCGTCAACCGCGACTCGCCGTTCTTCCCACTGCGCAACGCCGTGTTCGACCTACCTCCCCACCACGGAAAATGGCCCGAAATATGGATCGCATCCCACGGACCCCGGATGCTGCGAGCCACCGGTCGCTACGCCGATGCGTGGTATCCGGTGCTGGCCATCACACCCAAGGACTACGAAGCCGGGTTGGCGGCAGTGCGGGCCGCCGCTTCTGACGCCGGACGCGATCCGCACTCCATCACCGCCGCGAAGTTGCTGTTCGCGGTCACGGGCCGCAGCCGCGGCGAGGTGGACGAGGCGCTGGGCTCGCCTCTGATGAAAGCGTTCGCGCTCAACCTGCCCGCCTACGTGTGGGCGCGCCACGGCGCACGCCATCCACTCGGTGACGACTTCACGGGCTTGCAGGACTTCATTCCACAAACGCTGGATGAACAAACCGTGCTGTCGTACACAGCCGACGTTCCTCCGTCGCTAGTGACCGAGCTGATCGTCGCCGGCACACCCGACGAGGTAATCGAGCAGGCCGCCGAGTGGCGTGACCACGGCATGCGTTACGCGGTGGTGGGCAATCTCAGTCCGCTGCAGCCAAGCCTGCGAAACGGCCTGGCAGCTACGATCCCGTTCACCCAGATACTGCGTGGTCTTCGCAGGTTGTAACAGCGAGGGCCGAACCCGGCCGCTGGAACCGTGCAGGTCGCCACAGAGTGCACATTTATCATATTCCTTGGCATACAACATAATTCGCTGGCCTGGTGAGGCGATTCGGTTGGTGTGATACAGCCCAAGGGGTTTGGCGTCGTCGAAGAAGGCCAGGTAGTGGTGGGAGTGCCGGGCCATGCGGATCACATCTGACATGGGGAGTCGGGTGCCGCCAGCCGTGATCGCCGCGCCGGACGCGGCCTCGAGTTCCTTGATGGTCGTCGAGACGATGATCGTGGTCGGTAACCCGTTGTGCTGACCGAGATTTCCCGATGCCAACGTCGCGCGCAGAGCAGCATTGAGCCGCCGTGGTTGCGTTGAGCGGTACTGCGAAGGTCGCGCCGGCATGCGCCTTCGTCGGGTGGGCCGTCGATGACGGGGGTGTCGTCGTCGGGATTACACAGCCCCGGAGTGGCCGTCTTGGCAACGACGGCCTCCAACGTTGCGCGAGCTTCGGGGGGTCAGCCAGCCGCGCAGTTGCGACATCCCGGCTGGCGCTTGCTTATCCAGCGTCAGCCCGCGGCGCCGCGCCCTGTCGTTGTCGGCGTAGCTCGGTCGAATTCGACTGCTCGGCCAGCTGATTGATCAGTTGATGACCTGGAACCTGCAGACGACGCGTCTCATGCTCGAGCATCTCCAACAAGCTCAACCGCTCCGGGTTGGTCAACGAGTCATACGAATGCCCGAGCACGCGGGATACCGCGGCGCGCAACGCGTCGACGTCTTGCTGGATTTCCTCGCGGTCCATCGAACCCATGTTCGAATAATACGACCGCGCACCGACAAACCACCGACAAGCGGACGCGCTCTACTTCTGTTCGTGAGTCCCGTAGATGACCGCTCGCGCTGTCGCGTGCTGGAACAGGTTGAAGCCCAGGAATGCGGGGCTGGCGTCCTCGGGAAGGTCGAGCTTGTCGACATCCACGGCGTGCACGGCGACGTAGTAGCGGTGCGGGCCGTGGCCGGGAGGCGGGGCGGCGCCAATGTAGCGGCGCTGGCCGGCGTCGTTCACCAGCGTCAGGGCGCCACCCGGCAAGTTGTTGCCGTCGCCGGCACCGGCCGGCAGCTCGGTGACGTCGGCCGGCAGGTTGGCCACCGCCCAGTGCCAGAACCCGGACGCCGTCGGAGCGTCGGGGTCATAGACGGTGACCGCGAAGCTCTTGGTCTCGCCGGGGAAACCCGACCACCTCAACTGCGGACTGACATCCTCGCCGCCCGCACCCATGATTCCGCTGACCTGGGCATTGTCCAGCGGTTGGCCGTCGGTGATCGAGTCCGAGGTCAGGGTAAACGTCGGCAGCTGGGGCAGCGACGCGTACGGGTCGGGCGCGGTGCTCATGAGCAATCCTCTCTAACGATCAGCATCAGCGATTCTTATCAGCAGTGTGTCAAGAAGTGTGCCAGCACGTCGGTGCCGAACTTCAACGCGTCGACGGGTACCCGCTCATCGACCCCATGGAACAGCGCGGTGAAGTCCAAATCCGGCGGAAGTCGCAGCGGGCTGAAGCCGAAGCAGCGAATTCCTAAGCGCGAGAAGGATTTTGCGTCGGTCCCACCCGAAAGCATGTAGGGAACCGTGCGACCGTCGGGATCCAGCGCGACCACCGCGGCGTTCATCGCGTCGACCAGGTCACCGTCGAAGCTGGTCTCATAGGACGGGAAGTCCTTGATCCACTCCCGGGTGACGTCCGGGCCGATCAGCTGGTCGACTTCGGCTTCGAACGCCTCCTTGCGCCCGGGAAGGATGCGGCAGTCGATCACCGCCTCGGCCGTGGCCGGAATGACGTTGGCCTTATAGCCGGCGCGCAGCATCGTCGGGTTGGCGGTGTCGCGCGTGACGGCCTTCAGCATTCGGGCCATCGGGCCGAGCTTCTCGATGGCGCCCCCGAAGTCCGGCGCGTTGGTATCGAATTCGAGCCCGGTTTCCTCGCTGACGGCGGCCAGGAATTGCACGACGGTATCGGTGACCACCAGGGGGAATTCGTGACGGCCCAGGCGAGCGACGGCCTCGGCGACCGCGGTCACGGCGTTCTGGTCGTGCACCATCGAGCCGTGCCCAGCGGGGCCGCGGGCGGACAGTCGCATCCACGACAGGCCCTTTTCGGCGGTTTCGACCAGGTAGAGCCGGCGCTCACCCCCGTCACGCCGCGGCACGGTCAGGGAGAAGCCGCCGACCTCGCCGATCGCCTCGGTGACCCCGTCGAACAGCTCAGGCCGATTGTCGACCAGCCACCGGGCGCCATAGGTGCCACCGTGTTCCTCGTCGGCGACGAAGGCGAACACCAGGTCGCGGGGCGGCACGATTCCGGCCCGCTTCAACTGGCGCGCGACCACGATCATCATGCCGACCATGTCTTTCATGTCGATCGCGCCGCGGCCCCACACGTAACCGTCCTCGACCGCGCCGGAGAACGGGTGCACGCTCCAATCGGCCGGCTCCGCAGGCACCACGTCGAGGTGTCCGTGGATCAGCAGCGCCCCACGCGAGCTGTCCGCCCCCCTGAGCCGCGCGAACACGTTGCCGCGGCCCGGACCGGATTCGATGTACTGCGGCAGGTAGCCGACCTCGGCGAGCTGCTCGGCAACCCACTGGGCGCACTCGGCCTCGCCTCGGGTGGTGTCCGGTTCGCCGGTGTTGGTGGTATCGAACCGGATCAACCTGCTGACAACCTCGACCACGTCGTCTCTCGGGTTGGCCGGAGGGTTGACCGGAAGGTTGGTCGGGTCCTGGGCTCCCCCGCTTTGAGTGGTCACAACACCCTTTCCTACCATCGCGACGACTGATGGGCGCGCTGCCGAGCTGCCCGGCTGGATTGGGTCCGCGTGAGACAATCCGATAGCCTTAGCTGCCAACCCGTGCGGTTGGTCTTGTCCGAGTGGCGGAATGGCAGACGCGCTAGCTTGAGGTGCTAGTGCCCTACTAATGGGCGTGGGGGTTCAAGTCCCCCCTCGGACACCCTTGTTGCGGTGAGAGTCGCAGCTCACTGCGGCGAACACTCGTTTGATCCAATTCCCCTCGCGCCGTTCCGCTTTCGTCGAGGCCCGACGACATCTCGAGTCCACACGTAGGCTGGAGGCGGACTATGAACCCGCCACACGGCTTTCTCCGGCGATCGGCGACGCGCACCTTCCGCGACCGCCGCGAGGCTGGGCGCGCGGTGGCCGAAGAGCTGATGTCCTATCGCGACAGGGACGACGTGCTGGTGTTCGGGC
>NZ_JAFAUS010000335.1 GCF_019243155.1 Mycobacterium sp. | reverse complement strand
AGCTCGGCGACACCCCCGCCCGCGAGGTGATGGTGCCCCGCACCGAGATGATCTGGATCGAAAGCGACAAGCTGGCCAGCCAGGCGATGAACCTCGCCGTGCGCAGTGGGCACTCCCGCATTCCGGTGATCGGGGAGAACGTCGATGACATCGTCGGGGTTGTATACCTGAAAGACCTTGTTCAACGGGCGTTTTCGTCGGGGGACCGCGGCCGCAGCACCACCGTGGCGCAGGTGATGCGTCCCGCCGTGTTCGTGCCGGATTCCAAGCCCCTGGATGCGCTGCTGCGTGAAATGCAGCGCGACCGCAACCACATGGCGCTTCTCGTCGACGAGTATGGAGCGATAGCCGGCCTGGCCAGTATCGAAGACGTGCTCGAAGAAATCGTGGGTGAAATCGCCGACGAGTACGACGAGGCGGAGACGGCGCCGGTAGAAGATTTGGGCGACAAGCACTTCCGGGTCTCCGCGCGGCTGCCCATCGAAGACGTCGGCGAGTTGTACGGGATGGAGTTCGATGACGATCTCGACGTCGACACCGTGGGGGGCCTGCTCGCACTGGAATTGGGCAGGGTCCCGCTGCCGGGTGCCGAGGTGATTTCGCACGGCTTGCGGCTGCAGGCCGAGGGCGGTCCCGATCATCGCGGGCGGGTCCGGATCGGCACCGTTCTGCTGAGCCCGGTCGAGTCCAACGGTTCGTCCGATGGCGCGGAGGCCGAACGTGATGAGTGAATTCCATTCGGGTTTCGTGTGTTTGGTCGGCCGGCCGAACACGGGCAAGTCGACACTGACCAATGCTCTCGTCGGCACGAAGGTCGCGATCACCTCGAAGCGGCCCCAGACCACCCGGCACACCATTCGCGGGATTGTGCACCGCGACGACTTCCAGATCGTCCTGGTGGACACGCCGGGCCTGCACCGGCCCCGCACGCTGCTGGGCAAGCGGCTTAACGACCTGGTGCGCGACACCTATGGCGAAGTCGACGTGATCGGGCTGTGCATCCCGGCGGACGAGGCGATCGGCCCGGGGGACAGGTGGATCGTCGAGCAGATTCGTTCCACCGCACCGAAGACAACGCTTGTCGCCGTGGTCACCAAGATCGACAAGGTGCCCAAAGACCGGGTGGCCGCGCAGCTGGTCGCGGTCAGCGAGCTGGTCGGGGATGCCGAGATCGTGCCGGTGTCGGCCGCGACCGGCGCCCAGGTCGACATCCTGATCGACGTGCTGGCCGCGGCGCTGCCCGTCGGACCGGCGTACTACCCCGACGGTGAGCTGACCGACGAGCCCGAAGAGGTTTTGATGGCCGAGCTGATTCGCGAGGCCGCCCTCGAAGGGGTCCGGGACGAGCTTCCGCATTCGCTGGCCGTGGTCATCGATGAGGTCAATCCGCGGGAGGACCGCGACGACCTCGTCGACGTGCATGCGCTGCTCTACGTCGAGCGGGACAGCCAGAAGGGCATCATCATCGGAAAGGGTGGTGCCCGGCTACGAGAGGTAGGCACCGCGGCGCGCGGCCAGATCGAGAAGTTGCTGGGCACCAAGGTTTACCTGGACCTGCGGGTCAAGGTCGCCAAAAACTGGCAGAGTGACCCCAAACAGCTTGGCCGATTAGGGTTTTAGTGCGCGACGTTTCCCGTGTCTGCTTGATTTGTCGCAACCGCTGGCCGCTTGGCAGGACCAGTCACGCGAGGACTCGGACGGTCTGCAGATCCGCCGGGTCGGGCAGGTTCATGCCTGCGCTCAAGCCAGAGCAAAGGTATTCCAGCACAGCGTCATTGAGTCGTTCGCCGAGAACGACGGCCGGAATGCCGGGTATAAGGAGTGATTTGCTCCGCGGCGGATTGATCCATCACGAATGGATACCCCGGTCGTTAGGTACAAACGCGCGGCCGGACCCAGGTCAGGAGCCGATCGCGGGCGACGAGGGAGCGTCGGCGCCCTGGTTCCACCACACTTTGGGCTGCTTGCTCGCCCACCCGCAGACGGCCTCCAACTCGGCGGCCAACGAGATCAGCATGCCCTCGCTGTTGGCCGGACCCATCAGTTGCACGCCGATCGGCAGGCCCTCGGAGGTGAACCCCGCCGGAACGTTGACGGACGGCCAGCCCAGCACGTTCCACGGCCACGTCACCGGGCACGCGGCGATCATCGTCCGGTCGGTGCCCAGCCCGCCCAGGCGGTCGAAGGCGCGGGCCAACGGCGGTGGTTGGGCGGTCGTCGGGGCCAGCACGACATCGACGATGTCGAAGATGGAACCGACCCGATACTGAGCCTCGGCTTCGTGCCGGCGGGCGCTGCGCAGAATCGCCTGCCCCAGAACGGCGCCCATGCGCAGATTGGCCATCGTGCGGGGGTCCAGGATGACCCCGTCGCCCAGCCGCTCCTCCCAGTCCCGCAACCCGGCGGTGGACCTGGCGAGGAAGTCCCACGACAGCCGCAGGCCGTAATCGGGGTTGCCGGAAACCACTGTGTGGCCGAGCAATTCGAGTTGTTTGCCCACCGCTCGCGTCGCGGCCAGAATCTCGGGGTGCAGCTTGGCTCGAAAACCGGTGTAGGGGAACCGCGTTGACAACGCGATGTTCAGCGGACCCGGCGCCTTGCCGACATAGTCGGCCACCGTCACCGGGGGCGGCTTGTGCCGGTCGCCCTCGACGTTGCCCGAGGCGGCGTCGAGCACCAGCGCGGCGTCGGCCACCGTGCGGGCCAACACGCCGTTGACGGTGATGCCGTTGAACGCCTCCGGAAGCGGCCACGTGGAGATGCGGCCGCGTTGCGGCTTGACGCCCACCAGGTGCGTCCAGGCGGCGGGGATCCGGACGCTGCCCGCGCCATCGGACCCGATCGCCGCGGAGACCAGGCCGGCG
Source organism: Mycobacterium sp. (assembly GCF_019243155.1). Lineage (GTDB taxonomy): Bacteria > Actinomycetota > Actinomycetes > Mycobacteriales > Mycobacteriaceae > Mycobacterium. Next base: position 12,232 of record NZ_JAFAUS010000335.1, on the reverse strand, counting down.
GCCACGGCGGCGGCGCTACCGCCCGACGATCCGCCCGGCGTGTGCCGCCGCGACCAGGGGTTGCGCGTATGTCCGAAACCCGGCCCGCTGGTGAACGGCCATTGGCCCAATTCACAGGTGTTGGTCTTGCCGACGATCACCGCGCCGGCCGCCTTCAGGCGGCGCACCACCTCGGCGTCGTGGGTGGCGGGCGGGACGTATCCCTCCGTCCCGAAGGCGGTGGGCACGCCAGCAACGTCGACGTCGTCCTTGATCGCGATCGGGATGCCGAGCAGTGGCGCGGTGTCCCCGGCGGCGCGTCGCCGGTCGGCCTCCACCGCGTCGGCCAGTGCCGACTCGCTCAGCACCACCCGGAAGGCGTTCAAAGTGGGCTGGCTGGCGTTGATGGCCTGGAGGGATCGGCGGACCAATGTGACCGACGTCACCGAGTGGTTGGCGAGCTGATACAGCAGGTCAGTCAGCGTGGGCAGGCGCTGGCTGCCGGATCCGAAAGTGGGGCCGGAACCGGACCCAGAAGCGCCAATCACGGAGTAGGAGACTAATCGGCGCGGATACCAGCGATGTCGCGGCGGGGTGCAAAACTATGGATATGCGGCTGTATCGAGACCGGGCAGTTGTGTTGCGCCAGCACAAGCTCGGCGAGGCCGACCGAATCGTGACCCTGTTGACCCGGGACCACGGGCTGGTCCGCGCGGTGGCCAAGGGCGTTCGTCGCACCCGTAGCAAATTCGGCGCGCGGCTGGAGCCTTTCGCGCACATCGATGCGCAACTGCACCCCGGCCGCAACCTCGACATCGTCACCCAGGTCGTCTCGATCGACGCGTTCGCCACCGACATCGTCAATGACTACGGCCGCTACACCTGTGGATGCGCGATGCTGGAAACCGCCGAACGCCTCGCCGGTGAGGAGCGGGCACCCGCCCCGGCGCTGCACCGGCTCACGGTGAGCGCGCTGCGAGCGGTGGCTGACGGCCACCGGTCCCGGGACCTGCTGCTGGACGCCTACCTGCTGCGCGCCATGGGCATCGCCGGATGGGCACCGTCGCTGACCGAGTGCGCCCGGTGCGCCACCCCCGGCCCGCATCGGGCGTTTCACATCGCCGCCGGCGGCAGCGTCTGCCCGCATTGCCGCCCGGCCGGTTCGACCACACCGCCACCCGGGGTGCTGGACCTGATGTGCGCGCTACACGACGGCGATTGGGAGTTCGCCGACAACGCGCCGCAATCGCACCGCAGCTACGTCAGCGGGTTGGTGGCCGCACACCTGCAATGGCATCTGGAACGACAGCTCAAAACGTTGCCGCTGGTGGAACGGACGTATCACGTCGACCGCACCATCGCCGAACGGCGCGCAGCGCTGATCGGGCAGGATATGGACTGTGGCTAAGAACCACGAGCACGCGCTGACGTCCACCGACTTCCCGCAATTGCCGCCGGCGCCCGAGGACTATCCGACCTTTCCCGACAAGTCGACCTGGCCCGTCGTCTTCCCGGAGCTGCCGCCGTCGCGCGACGGCGGTCCGCGCCGCCCGCCCCAACATCCGTCCAAGGCTGCGGCGCCGCGGATTCCGGCCGACCGACTGCCCAACCATGTCGCCATCGTGATGGACGGCAACGGGCGCTGGGCTACCCAACAGGGGTTGCGCCGCACCGACGGACATCAGGCGGGTGAGGCGGTGGTGATCGACATCGTCTGCGGCGCAATCGAACTCGGGATCAAGTGGCTCAGCCTCTATGCTTTTTCCACGGAGAACTGGAAGCGTTCGCCCGATGAGGTCCGCTTCCTGATGGGCTTCAATCGCGACGTGGTGCGCATGCGGCGGGTCAACCTCAATACCATCGGGGTCAACATCCGGTGGGTCGGTTCGCGGCCGCGGTTGTGGCGCAGCGTCATCAACGAATTGGCGATCGCGGAGGAGATGACGAAGGGCAACGACGTCATCACCGTCAACTACTGCGTGAACTACGGTGGTCGCGCCGAGATCGCGGAATCAACAAAGGAAATCGCGCGGTTGGCCGCCGCAGGTCGGCTGAACCCGGAGCGCATCACCGAGTCGACCGTCGCGCATCACCTGCAGCGACCCGACATCCCCGACGTCGACCTTTTCCTGCGGACCTCGGGGGAGCAGCGGTCCAGCAATTTCATGTTGTGGCAGGCGGCTTACGCCGAGTTCATCTTCCAGGACAAGTTGTGGCCCGACTACGACCGGCGCGACTTGTGGGCCGCCTGCGAGGAATACGCTTCCCGCAACCGAAGATTCGGGAGCGCATAATGCCGTCTTTGCAAGAGCGTCTCGCGTCGGTACTCGGCGACGTCCTGCCGGTCGACGAGGAACCCGACGGCGCGCTGACCGTCCGCCACGGCGGCACCATCGCGTCGTTACGGGTGGTGGCCATCGTCGAGAACCTCGATTTGGTATCGCTCACCCAGGTATTAGCGTGGGATCTGCCGCTGTCCAAGAAGATCAGCGATCAGGTAGCCAAGCTGGCGCGCGACAGCAACTTCGGCAGCGTCACGTTGACCGAGAAGGTCAATGAGAAAGCGGTGCAGCGTAATTCGGGCAGGGGCGCGGCAAAGAGCGCCGACGTGATGCTGCGTTACAACTTCCCCGGGGGCGGCCTGACCGATGACGCCTTGCGCACCATGATTCTGCTGGTGCTCGACGCGGGCGCTGACATACGTCAGAAGCTGGTGCCCTGAGCCCGTTAACCGCCGAGTGTGCAGCGAGCTTCACACTCGATGCCGGCGGTGCGGCCAGCCGCACCGCGCGCTGATCGGCTGAGCCAAAATCAGGTTGCCCAGCGTGAAGCTACTTTCACGTTGGACCGCGAACGTGAACCTATCTTCACACTCGGCACAGCGGCCGGCTCAGGCCCCGCAGTCTGAACAGGTGCCGAAGATCTCGATGGTGTGGCTGACGTCGGAGTAGCCGTGCTTGGCGGCCACCGCCGCCGCCCACTCCTCGACCTCGTGATCGCCCACCTCGATCGTGGAACCGCAACTGCGGCATACCAGATGGTGGTGATGGTGCTCCGAGCACCTGCGGTAGACCGACTCGCCGGTGTCGGTGCGCAGCATGTCGACCATTCCCGCCGCGGCCATCGACTGCAGTGTCCGGTAGACGGTCGTCAGCCCGATGTTCTCGCCGCGACGGCGCAACTCGTCGTGCATCTCTTGGGCCGAGCGGAAGTCGTCGAGCGTGTCCAAGAGGGCCGAAATCGCCGCCCGCTGCCGGGTGGATCGAACACTGGCTCCATTCATCGGCGCCCCTCCTCCTCATCGCTGCGCTCTGCTTCGTCGACGGCGCGGGTCATTCAATGCCCTCGCTCGCGTGCGCAACCGCATCGACGACGATATGCGCGAGGTGGTGGTCGGCCAGCCGGTAAAGCACTTCGCGGCCGGACCGCTCCCCGGTGACGACGCCGGCGGCCTTGAGGATCTTCAGATGCTGGCTGACCAGTGGCTGCGGGACGTTGAGCGCGTCGACCAGCTCGTGCACGCAGCGGTGCGACTCCCGCAATTGCAGCACGATCGCGATCCGCACCGGCGCGGCGAGCGCCCGCAGCAACTCACCGGCGGCGTCCAGGATCTCCCGCGACGGCGGGACCGGGTAGTCGACGAGTCCGGAGTGCCCACCGGCGTCGGGTCCACCATGCTCGTGCGGCATCACGCTGAGGTCCGAGTCGATGTCGCCATCGGCGGCGGTAGGGGTTGAGGGAGACATCGCCATGGGAGAGAGACATCACCTCGAAAGTGCCAGGTAGTGGAATGTGTACGCCGCGAGCTGTTGCGATCGGCTGCCTTCCACTGTCACATGCATGATGACGCATGTCAAAGACCACGGCGTCGATCGCTACCATGACTGGTGCTCTGCGCACTGCGGTTGACCGCCGCAAGTACCCGCCAAACCCGGAAAGGGAGTGCACCGCCCCGTGGCGTCCGTCATCGACACCGTTGTAAACCTGGCCAAGCGGCGGGGCTTCGTGTTTCCCTCGGGCGAGATCTACGGCGGCACCAAGTCGGCCTGGGATTACGGCCCGCTGGGCGTGGAACTCAAGGAGAACATCAAACGGCAGTGGTGGCGCGCGGTCGTCACCGGCCGCGACGACGTCGTCGGCCTCGACTCGTCGATCATCCTGCCGCGGCAGGTCTGGGTGGCCTCCGGCCACGTCGAGGTCTTCCACGACCCGCTGGTCGAGTCGTTGATCACCCACAAGCGCTACCGCGCCGACCACCTGATCGAGGCCTACGAAGCCAAGCATGGTCATCCGCCGCCCAACGGGCTGGCCGACATCCGCGACCCCGACACCGGCGAGCCCGGCCAATGGACCGAGCCACGCGAGTTCAACATGATGCTCAAGACCTATCTCGGCCCCATCGAGACCGAGGAAGGCCTGCACTACCTACGTCCGGAGACCGCGCAGGGCATCTTCGTGAACTTCGCCAACGTCGTCACGACCGCTCGGCGCAAGCCGCCCTTCGGCATCGGCCAGATCGGCAAGAGTTTCCGCAACGAGATCACTCCGGGCAACTTCATTTTCCGAACTCGCGAATTCGAGCAAATGGAAATGGAGTTCTTCGTCGAGCCGTCGACCGCGAAAGAATGGCACCAGTATTGGATCGACACCCGACACGAGTGGTATGTCGAGTTGGGCATCAACCCCGACAATCTGCGGCTATTCGAGCACCCGGCCGACAAGCTTTCGCACTACTCCGACCGCACCGTCGACATCGAGTACAAGTTCGGCTTCGTCGGCAACCCGTGGGGTGAGCTGGAGGGTGTCGCCAACCGGACCGACTTCGACTTGTCAACGCACGCAAAGCATTCCGGTGTCGACCTGTCGTTCTACGACCAGGTCGCCGATACTCGTTACACGCCTTACGTGATCGAGCCGGCGGCCGGTCTGACGCGGTCGTTCATGGCTTTCTTGATCGACGCGTACACCGAGGACGAGGCTCCGAACGCCAAGGGCGGGATGGACAAACGGACCCTGCTTCGGCTGGACCCACGACTGGCACCGGTCAAGGCCGCGGTCCTGCCGCTGTCCCGGCACGCCGACCTGAGTCCCAAGGCGCGAGATCTGGCCGCCGAATTGCGTCGGAATTGGAATATCGATTTCGATGATGCCGGTGCCATTGGGCGACGTTATCGGCGCCAGGATGAGATCGGGACGCCATTCTGTGTGACGGTGGATTTCGACTCCCTCGAGGACAACGCCGTGACGGTGCGTCAGCGCGACGACATGACGCAGGAGCGGGTCGCGATGGATGCCGTAACGGATTATCTGGCGGTCCGGCTCAAGGGCTGCTAACCGGCGCGACGAATGGCCGAGCCCGGATTTCTGGGTTAAGGTTTGCAAAAAGTTCGGGATTTCGTATTGCGTCTGCTTTAGGCTCGGGCATTGGGCGTTCGGAGCAGGCGGCAGCGGGTGGTTGTCGGGCTACGGGGGTTCGGGAGCCGTATTGACTCCGTCGGTTGGTTGAGGATCCGATGATTCCTGCTTTTGCGTTCCTTCCTCCCGAGATCAATTCTGCGTTGATAGCCAGCGGCTCCGGGTCCGGTCCGCTGTTCATGGCGGCGGCCGCCTGGGATGCGTTGGCGGCGGAACTCTCGGGCGCAGCGTCGTCGTTCAATGCCGTGGTTCTGGATTTGACCGGTGGCGCGTGGTCGGGTCCGTCGTCGGCCGCGATGATGGCCGCGGCGGCGCCGTATGTGGCGTGGTTGCACGGGGTGGCAGCGCACGCCGAAATTACCGCCGGACAGGCTCGGGCGGCGGCGTTCGCGTATGAAATGGCGCTGGCGGCCACGGTGCCGCTGCCCTCGGTGTATGCGAACCGCGCTCAGTTGGTGGCGCTGATCGCTACGAACTTCTTGGGTCAGAACACGGCGGCGATTGCGGCGACTGAGCTCGAGTACCTGGAAATGTGGGCTCAGGATGTGGCGGCCATGCTCGGCTACCACGTCGGGACCACGTCGGTGGCGGCGACATTGCCGACGTTCAGCCCGCCCCCGACGACCCTGGCGGGCAGCTTGATGGGGCTGATCACGGCGCCGTTGGCGAACATCTTGTCCCAGTTGCTCAGCATGCTGGGCCCGCTGGGGACCAGCATCGCCACGGAGTTCCAGTCGTTCTTCGCTGCCCTCTCACCGTTGACGACATTGCTTACCTCCACGCCCGTGACGACCGCGATGTCGGTCGCCCAGATCGGGATGTACCCCGCGACCGCGCTGATCTCGCCGATGATGGCGCTGGCCCAAACTGCGGGGCAGGGGGCTCCGATGGTGGCCGGTGCCACCAACCTGGCCGTTGATGTCCCCAGCGTCGCTCCCAGCGCCGTTCCGATGACCCCGCCCGTGGCCGGCTTCGGAGTCGCCTCGGCGGGGTTGGGTCAAGCGCGGTGGGTGGGTGCGATCTCGGTGCCACCGACGTGGCAGGGCGCAATGCCTGCGCCTGTGGCGGGCACAGCGATATCGGTTCTCGGCGCTCCAATCCCGACGATGGCAGCGACGTCCGGGTCGTCGGGGTCCTCGGGAAGCATGCGAGCGATGCCGATGCCGGTGAAGGCCAAAGAAGATCAGGGCGACAATTCCGCCGCGGAGAAGCGGCGCGGCGGGCCACGCCCTGCCGTGGTGCGTTCGCGGCCCAAAGTCGTGCCGCGATCCGGCGCCAAATAACGCGGAAGTATTCGTGTCGCGGTGCGCTACCGCAGCTTTGGTCCCGGCCGCGCGGAACGGCCCCGAAACTCGTATCCATAAAGCCGAATTCGGGCGAGCCGGCATGGTGCGGAACCCCTGTCGCCCCGACCAAATGCACGAATGAGTTACGAAAGCATGAATTTCGGTATGCTGCGTCGCGTAAGCCCCGCAGCCGGAAATCCGACAGGCCACTCCGCCCGTTCCCTTGGTGGCGCGGACACCGACTGATGTAAATCGTTGTCCCGCAATATTGTTAGGCCCCGTGGGACTATCACAAGCGCTGGGCGGTTATCGGGTCGCGGTCTCCGCACGCACTTGGAACATCTGCTTAACAAAGTCAAAACCGGCATTTTCCTTCAAATATCTTCATATTGGCTTACGATAAGCACCGCTAGGTTCTTCCGAGTTCGCCACAGCGTCCGAACGTACACGGGCTGTGGAAGGGGGCGGCATGCTTTTGCCTCTTGGTTCACCGTTGCCTGACGATGCCGAGGTATCGGCGATTCGTGGTGAGTCGGGCCTGCTCGGTGGCTTATCCGTCCCGCTCATTTGGGGCGTGGTCGTTCCGCCGGACGATTACGACCACTGGGCGCCGAAGCCCGAAGAGGGCACTGATGCGGCCGCTGCGACGACCGAAGCATCCAACCCCGCTCCTGCTGCCGAGGGTGGCAGTGAATGGGGCGGCTGGGCAGGCGAAGCCGAACCCCGTTTCGAGATGCCGCGGATCGTGCGAGTGGTACCGCATTCCCCGGCGGCGGGCTAGCTACAGCCATATATACAGCGACGTTTGTGCATTTTGCGCGCGCAAAGTCGCCCAATCCTTCAGTGCGGCAGTCTAAAACCGCCCGCCGCCACCCATCAGGCCGCCGTGGGACGACCTCGGAGAACCGCCGAACGAGGTGGGGCTCCATCCCCCGAGTCCCCCGCGGATGCCGCCCCGAAGCAGGTCGTTGATGATGAGCCCGCCGATCATCGCGCCGGCGTCGCCGCCTCCGCGGCTTGCATAGGCGCGCTGGGCCTGCTGCACGTCCACATTCGCCAGCGCCTGCGCATTGGCGGCCAGCGTCGACGCGGCGTTGGCGTGCGCGATCGCTTCGGTCGGCTGGGCCGACTTCTTGTCCCGCGCGGCCTGCAGGTGCCGTTTGGCTTCGGCAAGGCGGGTCCGGGCCTCGGCTCCGATGCTGCCGCGACGAGTGTCGATGTAATCGGAGACGCCGCGCACTCGCGACTCCGCGGTGAACAGCGCCTGTTCCAGTGAGCGGCTGAGCTGCTCCGCATTCGCCTGTTCCTGGGCAACGGCGGCCAGCACCTGATTGAGGTCGGCGTCGGCCTTAGTGAGCCGCGAAAATGCGCCGAGCGGATCTGCGTGAGCGTCGACGCGGCTCCTGGCGATGGCTCGGTTCGCCGCTTCGCGCGCCGCGGTCAGTTCCGCGGTGTGACCCGAGGCGGTGGTCCGCGTCTTTTGCAACTGTTCGTCCGCGCGCTTGACGTTCGCTTGAATGTCGTCGATCACCGACGGCAGTGCGGCGAGCGCGTGGTTGATGTCGTTGGCCGCGTTGTCGATCGCATCCAGCAGCGCCCCGGCCTGGCCGAGCGCCGACTCGGCGGACCGGATCGCGTCCACCAACGGCGACTGTTGCCCGCGCTGCACGACGGCGGTCAGCGCGCGGGCGGAGCTGATGTTGCGGTCCGCGAACGCCAACCTCTCATTGGCGCTGCCGATGTTGCCGGACACCGAAGTCAGAGCCGTGGCCTCGAATTCGTTGCCCAGCTCGGCCAGTCGCTGTTGGGCCGGGGCGATACGACTGGTCAGTTCGACATATTGTCCGGTAAACGCGTCAAGCCGCGACGAGGCGTTGAGCACCAGGTCTCGCAGTTTGTCGAATGCCTCGCGCTGTGATTCGAGTTCGCGGTCGGCGCCAGCCGCTGACACGACCACCCGGGTCAGCAGCTCGCGTTGCTGCGCCGGCGTCTCGGGCGTGCTGTCGTCCAGCTGGTGGCGAACGTTAAACGCTTGTGAGAGAGCCGCTTTGGCGTTATCCACGGCTTTGGTGAAGGGTTGCGTGCGCTCGTCTCCAAACTCATCGATCGCCAGCGTCAGCTCGTTGGCGCTGGTGCGCACCGCGTTGTCGACCTCGACCACCATCGATCGCGACAGGTCGTCGAGGGCCTCGAGTGGGACGGCGGCCAGCGCCGCGGCGTCGGTGGGGTCGACCTGCCGCGCCGCGGCCAAGGCGGCGGCGCGCCGTCGCTTGCGGCGATAACGCATGACCAGCAGGAGAATCACCACCGCGATGGCGATGGCGCCCAGTGCGAGTAGCAGGAATACGCGGCCCGACGTCGGCGGCGGTGCGTTGAGCCCATCGGCCGCCGCGACCGCGGCACCGCTCCAGTCGCCGTTGTGCAGCGCGGGTTCGATCTTGGTGCGACGCAGTCGATCAACCTGGGCCGCGGTGACACCCCTGACCGCGGACGGAACCAAGAAGGCGTATGCGCGGTCGGTGGTCGACACCGCCAGTATCGCGTCGTAGTCGCCCAAGTCGCTTTCGCTCCTGGTGCGTCTTGCCCAGCCCTCCGCGCCCTGCCCGGAGAAGCTGTCGACGTAGACGACCCACAGCCGGATGTGGCGATCGGCGTAGAGCTTGTCGTTGGCGGATCTCACCGCGGCGCGACCGGAAACCGAGAGGACATTCGCGTTGTCGGTGACCTGATCCGGCAGCCGGAACGGCGGTTGCGCGTCGGCGGGCGGTGCCAGCAGCAGGCCCCCGCCCAGACCTGTGAGGATGACCAGGATCGCGCTAAGCAGGCGAGCATTGCGCATAGGTCAATGTAGCCCGCTTTCCCTGGCAGACTGTGCTGCGGTGAATGAGAAGGTGAGCACGAATCAGTTCGACCCCTACGACGACTTCGACCGTCAGCGTCGCGTCCACGAGGCACCGAAGACGGCGGGTCTGCCGGGCACGGAAGGGCAGCACCGCACCGACTTCGCCCGGGACCGCGCCCGGGTGCTGCACAGCGCCGCCCTGCGTCGACTGGCCGACAAAACGCAGGTGGTCGGACCCCGCGAAGGCGACACCCCGCGCACCCGGTTGACGCACTCGTTGGAGGTCGCCCAGATCGGGCGCGGAATGGCTATCGGGTTGGGCTGCGACCTCGATCTCGTCGAATTGGCCGGCCTCGCCCACGACATCGGGCACCCGCCGTACGGACATAACGGCGAACACGCGCTCGATGAGGTCGCCGAAATGTACGGCGGTTTCGAGGGCAACGCGCAGAACTTCAGGATTCTGACCAGCCTCGAGCCCAAAGTGCTTGACGAGCAAGGCAATAGCGCGGGGCTGAACCTGACTCGCGCATCGCTGGACGCGGTCACCAAATACCCGTGGACGCGCGGTGACGCCAAGCGCAAGTTCGGGTTCTACGAGGAGGACCGCGAGCAGGCGGCCTGGGTTCGCGACCGCGCGCCGGAAGGCCGGATGTGCCTGGAAGCGCAGGTGATGGATTGGGCCGACGATGTCGCGTATTCGGTGCACGACGTCGAGGACGGCGTCGTTTCGCAACGCATCGACCTACGGGTGCTTGCCGACGACGACGAGGCGGCGGCGCTGGCCAGCCTGGGGGAGAGCGAGTTCTCCCGAGTGAGCGCCGACGATTTCATGGCCGCCGCGAAGCGGCTGTCGGGCCTGCCGGTGGTCGCCGCGGTCGGCAAATACGACGCCACGCTGGCGGCCGCGGTCGCGCTCAAACAATTGACCAGCGAGCTGGTGGGCAGGTTCGCCTCGGCCGCCATCGCCACCACGCGTGCGGTGGCCGGTCCCTGGCCGCTGGTCCGTTTCCGGGCCGACCTGCAGGTGCCCGATCTGGTTCGCGCCGAGGTCGCGTTGCTGAAAATCCTGGCGCTGCAATTCATCATGTCCGATCCACGCCATCAGGAAACCCAGGCCGGGCAGCGCGAGCGGATCCACCGGGTGGCGCGCTGGATGTACGCCGGGGCGCCGGGAACACTCGACCCGATCTTCGCCGCGGCGTTCACCACCGCGGCCGACGACCGCGCCCGGCTGCGGGTGATCGTCGACCAGATCGCCTCGTACACCGAGGGTCGGCTCGAGCGCGTCGACGCCCACCAAGCCAATGTTTAGCGGCTACTTGGCCATAAGTCGTCACACCCGGACGGTGCGTCGCGATCGGGGGTTAGGCTCCGGAGCATGATGAAATTCACCGGCATTGCCAGCCTTCTGGTGGGGCTTCCCGTTGTCGCGGTGACCGCATGCAGCTCGCCTCAGCACGCGAGCAGCCAATCGGGCACCAACCCTCCGGTGAAAAGCGCCGCGCCGTCGTCGTCCGGCGAGACGACCAGCGCGGCACCCACTGGCCAGTCGCTCACCGCGCAACTGAAGGCGCCCGATGGCCGCGACGTGGCCACAGCCACCTTCGATTTCACCGGCGGTTATGTCACCGTCACGGTCAAGACGGTCGCCGGGGGAATCCTGGCGCCGGGCTTCCACGGCATGCACATCCACGAGATCGGCAAGTGCGAGCCCAACTCGGTTGCCCCCGCCGGCGGTCCGCCCGGGAACTTCTTGTCCGCGGGCGGCCACTTCCAAGCACCCGGACATACCGGCAAGCCCGAAAGCGGTGACCTGACGTCGCTCGAGGTGCGTTCGGACGGCTCGGCTTACCTGGTGACCACCACCGACGCGTTCAACAGGGACATGCTGCTGGGCGGAAACAAGACCGCTTTGATGCTGCACGGCCCCGACAACGGCGACATGGTGGCGGCGATGGACCGGGTCGCATGCGGCGTGATCGGAACGGGTTAGCCGACCAGTTCGGCGCTTTAGACTGAATCGATGTCAAGCCCGGCAAGTTCATGGGAGGGCCGCCCGCGCGGGGGCGATGGTGACGGCCGCCCACGGGGACGGGGCCGCATTCCGGATCGCGACATCGCGACCATCCGCGAGCGGGTGAACATCGAGGAAGTTGTCGGCGATTACGTCCAACTGCGGCGCGCGGGTGCCGATTCGCTCAAGGGTCTGTGCCCGTTTCACGACGAGAAGTCGCCGTCGTTTCACGTCCGCCCCAACCACGGCCACTTCCATTGCTTCGGTTGTGGCGAAGGCGGCGACGTGTACGCGTTCGTCCAGAAGATCGAACACGTCAGCTTTGTCGAGGCGGTCGAACTGCTCGCCGACCGCATCGGCCACACGATCGCGTACACCGGCGCCGCGGCCACCAACGTGCAGCGCGATCGCGGCAGCCGAAGCAGGCTCATCGCGGCCAACGCCGCCGCGGCGGAGTTCTACGCGGCGGCATTGGAGTCCGACGAGGCGGCACCGGCCCGGCAGTATCTGAAGGAACGCCATTTCGACGCCGAGGCGGCTCGGCGGTTCGGCTGCGGATTCGCGCCGTCGGGCTGGGAGAAGCTGACAAAACACTTGTTGCGCAAGGGCTTTGAGTTCAAGGAGCTGGAAGCTGCCGGCCTTTCCAAGGAGGGGCGCCGCGGCCCGATGGACCGCTTCCACCGCAGGCTGCTG
>NZ_JAFAUS010000300.1 GCF_019243155.1 Mycobacterium sp. | reverse complement strand
CGTTTACGGCGGCTACTTCACCGCCGCCCAGGGCATCCTGCTGGTCGGCCTGATGGGTGCCTTGCTTCCGGAGTCGGTGCAACGCATGAACGCGGCCAAGAATCTGCTCGCCCTTGTCGTGAATGTGGTTGCCGCGCTTGCCTATACTCTGGTGGCCTTCGATCGGATCAGCTGGCCGGCGGCCGGGCTGATCGCGGCGGGCTCGCTGGTCGGGGGAGTGCTCGGGGCGCGCTACGGGCGACGGTTATCGGGCAATGCGCTGCGCGCCATCATCGTGGTCGTCGGCCTGATCGGCCTGTATCGCCTGCTCGCGGTGGCGTGACGGCCCGGGTGATTCAGCTCAAAGTGGCGGCGGCGACGTCGGCGATGACGTCCATCACATCGCCGCGCTCGCGCCACACCCGCCGCTGACGCATCGCCCCGTTCCCGCGGGCCGCAACGCGGTCGAGTTCTTCGGTGACACGGTCGTATTCGTCGAGCGCCTCCAGCGCCGGGCGCGTGCGTGCCACCAGCGCTGCCAATTGTTCGCGCGCCGGTAACGCTCCGCGCCCGTGGACCAAATCGAGAGTGCGACCGTCCAATCCATCATGAGCGGCCTTCCAATACGCCGCGCGTAGCGCACCGGGCGGCAGTTGTGCGATGTCATCGCCCCGGCCGCGCGAGTCCAGCGCCGTCATCACAGCCGCCCTGACCAGGGTGGCGAGTAGCACGGTTTCAGACACCGTGGCAGGGACGTCGGCCACTCGAATCTCCACCGTGGGGAAGTCCGTTGACGGACGCACGTCCCAGTAGATCATGCCTTTGTCCAGGATCACTCCGGTGTCGACGAGCATGCGCACGGCGCTGTCGTACTCGTCGGGCGAGGCGAAGAACGGCGGCGGCCCCGCCGCCGGCCAGCGTCGCCACAGGATGCTGCGCCAGCTTGCGAAACCGCTGTCGGAGTTGCGGTACAGGGGCGAATTCGCCGACAGCGCAAGCAGTGACGGCAGCCACGGCCGCAGCCAATTGCTGACGTGGATGGCGGCCGCTCGGTCCGGAACCTCAACGTGCACATGGCATCCGCAAATGCCTTGCTCGTGCGCGACCATCCCGAACTCCGCCCCGATCCGCCGGTAGCGAGGGGTGTCGGTGATTGGGAACTCATGTGGGGTCGACGGCGGCAGCCCCGAGGCCAGCAGCGCAGCGCCGACGGCCTCGGCTGCCCGCGCAGCGACACTACGGAGCCGGCTCAGTTCCCCGCCGAGTTCGGTACTGGTGACAGCGACGCTGGACGTGGTCTCCACCTGGCAACTGCTCAACTCCAACTGAAGCTTGACGCCGCGACGTGCGGCCTCCGCGGCCACGGCGTCGTTCTGTCCGACGGGCTGGCCGGTTTTGGCGTCGACGAGCAGAAATTCTTCCTCCACGCCGAAGGTGGGGAGATCGCTCATCTGGCCACTGATCGCCGATCAGTGCCGCTTAACGTCGAGCCGCCCCCGCGAGCGCGGAGTCCACGGTCGGGTAGATCGGCAGAACGCCGCTCAGCCCACACGCATCGACAATCCGGGCGACGATCGGATCACGGCTCACCAAACGCAGTTCGATGCCGCGATCCCGGCAACCCCTGGCCTCTTCGGCCAGTACCGCGAATGCGCAGCAGCCCATGAACTCGAGCCCGGTGACGTCGACGACCAAGGGTCCCGGGGCGCTGATTCCGTTGGCCGCCTCGCTGATCAGGTGACGCCACGTGTGCTCGTTGCAGGCGTCAACCTCGCCGCCCGCGTAGATCAGCACCGCCGAGCCATTGCGGTCGGTGGTTGCGCGCAGCGTGCTGTGGGGGTCTCCCAGCTCATAGACCAGCCTCGTGCTCAACTTGAGGCGGCTGGTGTACAGCGGTTCCGCTATGACTGAGCTCATGATGGACCTCCTAGTCTGCCGGTACTACTGACCCGGCGACGGATATCCGTCCTGCTCCCTGAAGACAGACCGTTCGCGGATGCGAATCTCTTTTCTATAACGAGACAGGTCTGTCTGTCTACATAGGGTGCCTTAAGAGTACGTTATGAGTAGTCATGACATTTTCGGACGCCGGCAGGCCCGTCGCCTCGGCTCGCGAACGCATTCTTAACGCCGCATATGAGCTGTTCAGCAG
>NZ_JAFAUS010000189.1 GCF_019243155.1 Mycobacterium sp. | reverse complement strand
GAGGATTGCGTACCCAGAACTTTCGCTGGCCGAACAAGTTGCGCTCCCAACCGGCCTCTTCGTCGAATCGATTGGTGGCCGATCGTAGCGACTCAACCAGATCGAGAACGCTGCGGTCGGAAGATGGCGATTACCAGCAGATGCCGGTTCGATCGCGTGACCGCCGGCGGCATCTGGCGGTCATCGCCCACTCAGGCCGCGCGGTGATCGACCTCACGTCGCCCGCGGCCCGCAGGCGAAACTCACTGGCCTTTCAGACTGCCGATGCGAAGCGAAAAGTCCTTCGGCTTGGACTGCGGAGCGCCCTCGATGCTCTCGACGTAGCCTTCGGGGTCACGATCGGTGATCTCCAGCCCCTCGGTGGTGGGATGCTCGGCCATGAAGTCGCTGTACTGCCGACCGAGAGCCTCGCGAAGACCGATGGGGGCGTTGCGACGGAAATCGGAAAGTCCCTCGCGTTCCTCCTCGCCCATGTGGTCATCGTTGGCCACCCGGGTGCGGCCGACGGCGTCCCACCATTGATCGGTGCCCACCTGCGCCGCATTGGCGGCGCGCACCCCGTCCCGGATGTCGTTGTGATCGCCGATGGCGTCGAGCGTCTCGCCCTCCGCGTTCCCGGACCCGCGTTTCAGCAGTTGCGGATAGAAGAGCTTCTCTTCGACGTAGGCGTGTACGTCCAGCTTGTCGGCCAGGGGACGCCACACCCGGCGCAGTGCGGCCTGGTCGACGGTGGTCTGCGCTTGCAGGTAGTCCAGCCTGGCGAATTGTTCGCGGAACCAGTCATGGTCGGCGAGGATCAGCATGGTGATGTCGGCCATTGAAGACTCCCCACCTCTCGGTGACCATCGTGGTTTGGGTCATGGTGTCGCACGGCGACGGAACCAGTCAACCGATGCATGTGGCCTGGGCTTACCCGCTACCGTGCCGGCGTAACAGGTGCGATGTGGGGCGTTTTGCGAGTTGGTTTGCGCGGCAGCGGGTTTGCCGTCGTCGCAGAAACCGGCGGCGCTCGAGGGCAACTCGTCACGAAGTCCCTGCTTGCCGGCCGGATACAATGGTCGGCTAGTGCGTAGATCGGGGGGCCGGTCGCACGCCGCTAAGCCCAATAGAAATCCACGTCGAAGGTTGTGCCTTGCCCGAAGAACAGAGCGAAACGGTCAGCTTGGAACCGCACTTCGAGGACGTACAGGCGCACTACGACCTATCCGACGAATTCTTCGCGCTTTTCCTGGACCCGACGCGCACCTATAGCTGCGCGTATTTCGAGCGCGACGACATGACGCTCGAAGAGGCGCAATTCGCAAAGGTCGACCTCTCGCTGGGCAAGCTCGGGCTGAAACCCGGCATGACGCTGCTCGACATCGGCTGTGGGTGGGGCACGACGATCGTCCGTGCGCTCGAGCGTTACGACGCCAACGTCGTCGGCCTGACGCTGAGCCGCAACCAGCAGGCGCACGTCCAGCAGCGCCTGGACGAGCATCCGTCCGCGCGAAGCAAGCGGGTGCTGCTGCAGGGTTGGGAACAGTTCGACGAAAAGGTCGACCGCATCGTGTCGATCGGCGCCTTCGAGCACTTCGGGCGCGACCGCTACGACGACTTCTTCAAGATGGCCTACGAGGCCCTCCCGGCCGACGGCGTGATGATGCTGCACACCATCATCAAGCCCAGCGACGAAGAGTTCGCCGAACGCGGCCTGCCCATCACCATGAGCAAGCTGCGGTTCATGAAATTCATCATGGACGAGATCTTCCCGGGCGGGGACCTGCCACAGGCCAAGGGCGTCGTGACCCACGCCGAGCGTGCCGGCTTCGGTGTGAAGCTGGTCCAGCCGCTGCGCCTGCACTACGCCCGCACCCTCGACAACTGGTCGGCCGCCCTTGAGGCGCGGCGCGACGAGGCCATCGCCATCCAGTCCCAAGAGGTCTACGACCGGTACATGAGATATCTGACCGGCTGCGCCGACCTGTTCCGCGAGGGCTACACGGACGTCGCGCAGTTCACCCTGACGAAGGGCTGACGGCCCGGCGACACGGCCGTATCATCCCGCGCTGTTTACCGCCGTAGCGCGGGGGGTAATTCCACGCCAACGTCCTGAATCGGTAGGCGCCGAAGTCCTTCCGTGCAGGACCGCGGGAGGGACTGTCGTGGGCGCCAAACACCGCATGCCCGAGTCGCTGGAGCGACAAGCGCCGCCGGCCGAACCAGCGGCGCGGCGCAAGATCTACGGTGTCGCAAGAGTTTGTGACATCGTCACGGGCTCGATGGTGTGCGCGGCGTGCGTTACGGCGCTGGCGCTCAATCTCCACGGGGCTCAGCCCGAGAAGCGAACGGTGGTGGCTACGCAGGAATCCCCGTCGGTGTCACAACCGGTCAGTCAGGAGGGAACCGTGGTCGCCGTGACGCCCGGTTCCGTGACCACGCGCAGCGCCGACGGTTTCACCCAGACGTATCTGGTCACCCCGAACACCACCGTCATCACCAGTCGTGGACGTCAACCTCTTGCCACCGCAGGGCATTTCACCGTCAACGACAGAGTCGTTGTCGTCGGCAGAATGCAGGGCGGCATGGCACTTGCGACTGCAGTGGCCGATCGCGACGGCGCGCGCGGTGACGGGCCGCCAATGGATTACGTTGACACTCAGTCGATTACGAGGGCCCACTCGCCGAACTGAACAGCTCGTTGAGTTCCGCGAAGCTGGCGCCTCCGGCTAGTGGTTGAAAAGTGCCTGCGCCCAGCATCTCTCGCGCGGCATTGAGAAACGCTCCCCACGTCACCCTGCTCAGTGCCGAACCGACACTGATGCGTCGCACCCCCAACTGAGCCAGGTCGGTGGTCGTCAGCCCGGTGTGGTTCGCCATCAACACGTTGACGGGAAACGGACGGACCGCGTCGACCAGGGTCGCAATGTCTTCGCGCGCACGGATTCCCGGCGCGAACAGCACCTCTGCACCCGCATCGGCGTATGTCTGCAGACGCCTGATGGACTCGGAGAGGGGGTCGGGGTGGTCGTACAGGAAGCATTCGGCACGCCCGGTCAGGACGACGTCGACGCCGGATTCGTTGATGGCCGAGCGGGCGGCCGCTATCCGTTCGGCGGCCTCCGACAATTCAAACAGCGGCTCTTGGGCGTCGCCGGTGGCGTCTTCGATCGACAGCCCGGCCACTCCGGTGGCCACGCATCTCGTCACATTGCGGGCCATCTCGTCGAGGTCCCCGGCGTACCCGGCCTGAAAGTCGGCGTTGACGGGCAGCGAGACCGCCTCGACGATGTCGGTGATGTGGCGCAGTGCGTCGTCGACGGAGAGCACCGCCAGCGAGTCGGGCAGACCCTTCGAGAAACTGAAACCCGCGCTCGTGGTGGCCAGTGCGGGGAAACCCAGTGACGCCAGCGCGACGGCGGTGCCGGCGTCCCACGGGTTCGGGATCAGAAAGCACCCCTCGTCGTGCAGCCGGCGGAAGTGGGCGTAAACGGCGCTGTGTGCATCCACGGAATCCCATTCTTCCGCGCCCTTAGGCTGAACGCCATGAGCGAGCAAGAAGTCAAAATGGTCATCTTGTCGACCGACGACCTGGATGAGTCGATCCGGTTTTACAGCGAGACCTTGGGAATGTCGTTGAAGTTTCGCGACGGCGCGCACTTCGCCGCCCTCGACGGCGGACCGGTCACCCTCGCGCTGGCGACCGCGGTGGACCATCCGATCCCCGGGCAGGTCGTCGTCGGTATCAAGACCGCTGATGTCGACGGGGCGGCGAAGGCGGTCGAGGCCAGCGGCGGCGGCATCGTGAAGGGTCCGTACGACGACGCGCACGAACGGCGTGCCGTGGTGTACGACAACAAGGGCAACGGTCTGGTGTTCTACAAGCCGCGGGCCCGGTAGGTCATCTGCCGGTGCGCTCGCGGTGCTTGCAGCCCGGCCAACAGCAGGGCCGGCGCATGCCCTCCTCCAGTTCCTCCTGGGTCCGGCGGATGCGGCGCGTTCGGGTCGCGTCTTGCTTGGCATCCTCGACCCAACAGATGAACTCGTTGCGGGCCAGCGGCGTGATGTCCTTCCACGCGGCCAGTGCGGTGGCGTTGGCGAGCAACGATTCCCGCAGGTCCGTGGGCAACTTGTGCACGACCCCGCCGGGGACTCGCTGGCCGCTCATGGTTTCGGCTCAGTCGGCGCGGTCCCGGCCAAATGTGCGCTGTCGTCGTGCAATTCGTTGCGACGCAGTCCCATTGGCGACAGAGCGGGGACATCGCCGCCGCCGACCACGGCGCGGGTGATCGGGGTCAGCGCCGCGAACAGCGTCTCCACCTCGTCGTCGCTTAACGCGTCGAGCGCGGACAGGGCGACCGTGTCCGTCCTCGACTCGATGTGGTCCTTCAGGTCTCGGCCTGCCGCCGTCAACGACCCGTCGCCGTCGAGCAGGCCACGCTCGGCAAGCCGCTGTTCGTACTGACGCCATGCGGCCTCGTCGTAGTCACGCGTGCGCGCGATGTAGTCCCGAGGGACGCTGCCCGCGGCGGCGTGCAACACGTTGGACTCGCGGCCGGAGATGCCCGAGGCGGCCAGCACCGCCACGTGAGCGTCGCCGCGGTGCTCACGCAGCAGGGTGGTCGCGTGCCAGAGCGCGGCCAGCGGATCGTCCGGCCACGGCAGGGCCAGGTTCGCGGCAAAGAGCGGGCGCCCGTCCAGTGGAGCTCTGCGCGCCGCCTTGCCCGCTAGTTCCGCTGCGACACAGACGTTTTCATCGGGGCCAAGGCCGTAGCGGCGCAGCGCGGCGACTGCCGATTCCTGCCGTGCATGCAGCGCCGCTTCCGGGCCCGCGATCTGCCACGCGGCCGGCAGCGCCTTCGCCACCCGCTCGGGGGCGAAGTTGTAGAAAATGGCGGTCACCACCTGGCACGGTGCAATGCCGAGCGGGGCGGACCGGGCGGCGAAGTAGCCCATCCAGAACCCGCGGTAACCGAGACCGTCGAAGGCCGCACGCGCCTCCGGCGCGAAATAGGTCACCGCGTGCACCGGCTCGAATCGGTCGAAGAAGCGCCGCGCCAGCACCGGTTCTCGTCGCACAGTCGCAGTTAACCATCCGCCGTTGCCGTTGACCATGCGGGCGACGCGTCTTGGTCGGACGTCTTCCACCACACGGCCAGCATCGCGGCGATCAGTGCGGCGGCGCCCGCGGCCGTGGCGACGAACCCCCACCCGCTTCGGATGGTCGCCAGGTCGATGGTGGGTTGATAGATCATCGTGAGGATCGCGGTGCCCAGGACGGTGCCCAACTGCCGGGCCGTGTTGATCGCACCCGATCCCGCGCCCCATCGATGGGAAGGCAGCGCCAACCCGGCGACCGAGGAAAGGCTCGGGAGAACAAGCCCCACCCCGGCCCCTGTCAGCAGTTGGCCCGGTTAGGAAATCGGCGACGTAGTCGGGCTGGGGTCCGACGCGAAACAGCCAGACGACGACTCCCAGTACGTATAGCGTGGCGCCAGCCGCGGCGACGGCGCCGACGCCGGCTCGGCCGATCAGCCGGCCGGCCAACGTCAGCGACACGATCACGACGACGGCCGGGCCCGGCGACAGACACAAGCCGGCCGCCGCCGGCGTCATGCCCCACACGGTGGTGAGGAGCATGACGCTGCCCAGCAGCATCGCGGCGAACGCCGCGGCAAACAGTAAGAGCGCCAGGCAACTCGACCACATCGGCAGCACCCGCAGGGCGGCGAGATCCAATGCAGGCGATGGATGCCGCAGTGAGCGCCAGACCGCGACCGCAATCGCGACGGCAGCACCGACGACGGCGACAGCCACCTTCGCGGCGTCGCCACCCGCCAGGGGCAACTCGATCAGCGCCCACACCAACGCCGCGACACCGAGCACCAGGCTCAGCGCGCCGAACAGATCGGGAATTCCACTGCCGGTCGCGGCGGTCTTGGCGAGCACCCGAGGACCGACCGCGAGAGCGAGCAGCCCGACGGGCAGGTTGACGAAAAAGATCCAGCGCCAAGACAAACCGACCAGCATGCCACCCACCGGGGGGCCCAGCGCCGCAGCCATCGCGGCCACGGCCGACCAGGTGCTCACGGCGACGGCACGCCGCGCCGCCGGCACGGCGGCCATCAGCAGGGCGAGCGAACTCGGCATCAGCATCGCGGCGCCCAGTGCCTGGACGACGCGGGAGGCGACCAGCATGACGAACGATGCGGCCAGCCCGCAGGCGGCCGAGCCGAGGGTGAAGACGGCCAGACCCGACAGGAAGACTTGGCGGTGCCCGTAACGGTCGCCGAGCCGGCCCGCCGGGTTCAGAAAAGCCGCGAAGACGAGGGTATAGGCGTTCAGGACCCACGACATCGCGCCGAGGTCGGCGGTATCGAAGGCTTTGCGGATGACGGGGAAGGCGATGTTGACGATGAACAGATCCAGGCTGGCCAGAAAAGCCGCGGCGGAGACGACGACGATCGTCGCTCTCGATGACCGGGTCGTCGTTGCCAAGGCTGCCTCGCGGATGATCTCGGTGACCGGATCGGCGAGCCGTGCCGCCGCCCGCTGAATATAGCAAACTATACCTAGGGAAACGATCGCCGGCACAGTTCGCTGGATCACAGGGACGCCTAAAGCGGGGGCGTCGTCCGAATAGGCTTGCGCGGTGACCATCCCCTATCAAGAGACGCTGTGCGAGCGGATCCGGACAAACCTGACCGGTCATGACCGTCGCGTCGTGACCGACCCCAGCAAGCGGCACGCGGCCGTGGCCGTGGTGTTGGTCGACTCGCGGGTCGGGGAGGACAGGGTGGATCCAGCGCCGGTGGACGACTGGATCGGGGGTCGGGCGATGCCGGAGCCGGGGCTCGACGGCCGAATGATCGACGTGTCCGGTGGCGCCGCGTTTCTTCTGTGCCGCAGGACATCCCGCCTCGCGTCGCATCCGGCGCAATGGGCGCTACCCGGGGGGCGTCTGGACCCGGGCGAGAACGCCGTCGATGCCGCCTTGCGGGAACTGCACGAGGAGGTGGGCATCGAACTCCCCGCATCGACGGTGCTGGGGCTGCTCGACGACTACCCGACCCGATCCGGATATGTCATCACCCCGGTGGTGATCTGGGGAGGCGGCCGGCTCGACCCTCGCCCCGCGCCGGACGAGGTCGTCGCCGTCTACCGGGTCGGCCTGCATCAGCTGCAGCGCGAGGATTCGCCCCGGTTCATCGCCATCCCGGAGAGCCCACGGCCGGTCGTCCAAATCCCATTGGGAAACGACCTCATCCACGCACCGACCGGTGCGGTGTTGCTGCAGCTGCGCTGGCTGTGTCTGGAAGGCCGCCACGACCCGGTCGACGAACTCGAGCAGCCGGTGTTCGCCTGGAAGTAGATCTCTACCGACGCCATAACCGCAATCGATGATTGAACCGGGATTGCGCGGGGTATTTGCTGCCATACGTTGTCGCCGGAAGAAGGGGCATCAGTCAGATGGCAGTGGAAAGCGGACGCGCGAGGTGCCCGCGGTGCGCGGCCTGGGCCGAGTACCGATTCCTAGACCACGGTGACAATAAGCTCGAGTACGAAGTCAAGTGCGGCGCCTGCGGCCACGTTCATTCCGAAGTGACCGTCGTAACGACCGTGCCAACCGCGGCCGCCTGACGGCGCTGGGCTCTCAAAGTTTTTATCCCACAACCTCTTTGATGGCATGCTCTGCGACGAGCGGCCGACTGGGGATCGTCTTGCGCAGGACGGGCGCAACCTCGGACTGGAACAGTTCGAGGCTGCGACGTTGCTGGTCGGCTGTCACGCCGTCGGCATCGGCGGACAGGTGCATTACCTCGTGCCCCAACTGCTCGTGATAGCGACCGACCTTGTCGATCACCTGCTCGGGGCTGCCGATTAGGGCCGAACTGCGTTCGACGAAGTCCTCGATCGATTCGAATACCACCGGAAGCTTGACTCGGCGGGCGAACGCCAGGCGCGCCTCGAACATCGGCCGATAGGTAAAGACCGCTTCCTGTGATGTCCGCGTGACGTAGAAGCCGGCCGTTCCGGCACCGACCAAGGCGTCCTCGGGTCGGTGGCCGTAGGACTCCCAGCGCTGACGGTAGTGACGCACCAGCTCGGCATAGGGTTCGATCGAGTTGCTGACGTTGGCGGAGAAGATCGGGTCGCAGTGCCGGGCGGCCAGGTCGACGGAGTCTTTGCTCGTTGCGCTGCCGTGCCAGATTCGAATTCGGCTCTGCAGCGGCCGCGGAAGCGCCTTGGCGTTGACCAGCGATGGCCGAAAGCGGCCGGACCACGTCACGTCTTCGCTTTCCCATAGCAGCCGGAACAGTTCATAGCCTTCGCGATTGCGGTCCCATTGGTCGGCGGTGGTCACGTGGAACAACTGCGCTTGCGCCGCGCCGTTACCCTTGCCGATGATCAGCTCGAGCCGCCCGCCGGATAGGTTGTCCAGCGTCGAATAGTCCTCGAAGGCGCGGACCGGGTCGAGCAGGCTCAGCGTCGTAACCCCGGTGAACAGACTGATTTTCGATGTTCGTGCCGCGATGTTGCTCAACACGACCGGCGGGGACGACGAGATGAACGGGTCCTCGTGGCGCTCGCCCACCGCGAAGCCGTCGAAACCCAATTCTTCGGCAAGCACCGCCTTGTCGAGAACATCGCGCAGCCGCTCGGCGGGGCTGCGCTTCTCACCCGACACCGGATCCGGAACATGAGTGATGAGCGTGATCAACAGAAACTTCATCGACTACACCAACTCGGGCGGGACCTGCGTCATTCCCGAACCGCCGCCATGGGCTCGCTTCAGGCCGCGCGCCGCCGGCGTCCGCTGATCAGGTACAGCGCGGCGCGCAGCTCCAGCAGGGGATCGTCGGACGGCTCGATTCCGGCCAGCCGGGGAATCGGGTCGAAGATGATCTGCTTCTGCTCGGATGCGTTGTCGGCGACCGGGGTGGTCAGTTCGATGGTTCCCAGCTCTTTTACCTCGCGGTCGGCTGACCAGTGCACGGTGATGTCGTTGACCTCATCGCCGTCGGAGGCCAGCTGCACCGCCAGGTTCAGGCCGGCGGGTGCGGACGCGATGCGCTCGACGATCTCGGTGAACAGGTAGTCGTCGTCCTTGGACTGCACCGCGGCCTCGTCGAGGTACTCGGTCCCCGCGTCCGGGGTTATGCGGTAGCGCCCGAATCTGCTCTCACCCACCGCGTTGCTGAACTTCAGCGCGTTCAAACCGAAGTACGATTCTCGCGCGAAGCTGGCCGGAAACGGTTTGGGCTGAACGAAATTCAGCGCAGCCGGGTGCGAGCCGAGGAAGGCTTCCAGCGGCGAGCCCGCCGGATTGGCCGGATCGCTGGTCGCAAGCGCCTCCAAGAATTCAAGGAATTCCTCGCCGGTGCGGGCCGGGAAGGCGTCGGCCGAATGGGCGATGACGTCGGTGTGCACGTGCTCGCCCAGCACGAAGCGGATGGCGATTCCCTTGGGGAGACTGTTGGGATCGGTGTCTGGAATGGTCGGCAATCCGGTCGAATCCGAGAAACGCACGAGAACCGGCGTTGAAGCCTGTTGAAGATGTTGAGCGATTGACAGATCGGCGGCACTGGCGGTGGGTGTGAAGGTTCCCTGGAGCAGGATGCCCTTGCCGTGGGCCGGACGGATCCCTGGATGCTCGCCGAAGATCTTGGCGAACCCCGCGAGCAGCTTGTCACTGAGTTCCAGCAGCTTCTCATCGGTCGGTAATGGCATGGTGCACTCCTGTCCGGCGCCGGGCTGTGGCGCAGTCAATCTAAATCCGTCGGTCGCGGGCCGCAGAGCGAGCGGGGTAGCGAAAACTGTCGGAAATGAGCCAGGGAGAACGAAACACCAAATGGCACTTGAGGTATAGGAGATCCGGCCGGTGGCCACCGCATCCGCGCAGCCGGATCCGAAACTCTCAGCCGTAGAGCAGTTCGGCCAGCTCGGTCAGCGTTGACCCGGAGACGTCCCAGGCTCCCGAGGGTGCCAGGTCGGTCGTCTGATCCGGTCCGCTTTCGGACGGTCGTGCGACGAATCCCGTTGCCAGCCCGCTGTTCTTCGCCGCCTCCAGGTCGCCATTGTGGGCCGCTATCAGCATCACCTCCCCGGCATCGAGGCCCAACAGGTGCGCCGGTGTCCGGTAGGCGACCGGGTCGGGTTTGTAGGCGCGGCTGATGTCCGAGCCCAGGACGACGTCCCAGGGCAGCCCCGCGTGTTTCGCCATGTCCACCAGCAGCCCGGTGTTGCCGTTGGACAGCGGCCCGACGATGGCGTGCTTCTTGATGGCGGCGATCCCGTCGACGCTGTCCGGCCACGGCGGCAGCCAGCGCCACGACCGGGCGAGCGCCTCCAGATCGTCGTCGGGCAACGCCGCGGAATCAAGGCCGATCTCACTCAACGACGCCTCGAGGTTCTCCCGGTGCAGAGTGTCCAGCGAAACGAATTCCCGCCGCCGCATAATCACCTCGGCCATCGAGGGCAGGTACCGGCTGCGCCAGTCGATCGCGAAGTCATCAGCCGACAGCGCGATCTGGTGTCGCCGCGCGAACCGCCCGACCGCATCGGAGATTCCCGACCGCCAGTCGACGACCGTCCCGAACGTGTCGAAGAGAATGGCCCGCACCCGCCGGCCCGTCGAGGGGGAAACGTACTCGGTCATATCTGTGACCAACGCTACCGCCCGCAACGGCAGATCTCGGCGATCAGAAGTAATCTCGCGCATAGCGTTATGGCCCAAATCCTGGAAGGCGTGTGGCGATTGGCTTCTCGAGACGACCACCGATACGTGATCATCGGCGCAGGTGCCATCGGCGGCACCGTGGGTGGAGCGTTGGCCCGGGCGGGAATTCCCGTCGTCTTGGTCGCGCGCGGCCGGCACGCGGAGGCCCTGGCGAGTACGGGGATGATGCTGCGGACGCCCGACGGCACCTTTCACACGGCGGTCAGCGCGGCGTCGGGGCCGGGCGAGGTGCGATTGAGCGAGCGCGATGTGCTGGTCTTCACAACGAAGACCCAGCAACTCGACGCCGCCCTGCAGGAATGGGTGGACGAGCCGGTGCACGGCCCGGATGGCACGGTCGGGACCGCGGGCGATCTGCTGCCGGCGATGACGGCGCTCAACGGCGTCGCCGCCGAGCAAAAGGCGCTGCGCTATTTCCGGCGGGTCTTCGGTGTGTGTGTCTGGTTGCCCGCGGTGCACCTCGAGCCCGGCGAGGTGATTGTGCGGTCCTGGCCGGTGGTCGGCCAGTTCCACATTGGACGCTGGCCGGCATCGACCAGCACCGGCGCCGACAGCGTCTTTCTGACGTGCCTCGCGGAAAAGTGGACCGCGGCGGGCATCGTGGTACGCCTGCCCGATGACGTCGTGCCGTGGAAGTACAACAAGCTACTCAGTAACCTGGGCAACGCCGTGGGCGCGCTGTCGGCCGAACCGGCCGAGTCCGGCCGGCTGGTGGACGCGCTGCGCCGCGAGGGCGAATCCGTGTTACGGCA
Organism: Mycobacterium sp.; assembly: GCF_019243155.1. Lineage (GTDB taxonomy): Bacteria > Actinomycetota > Actinomycetes > Mycobacteriales > Mycobacteriaceae > Mycobacterium. The sequence continues at coordinate 10,498 of NZ_JAFAUS010000189.1, read as the reverse complement.
TGCGGGAATCGAATTCGTCTCTTTCGAGACGTCGACGGCGGCGCGGACCGATGGCCCGAAGATACGTCCCATACCTGGCTGGGACGCCGGGGCGAGCAATTCGACCTGGCAGTCCTTGAGCCGCAACACCGGCAACGTCGAGACCGACTTCCTCAACGGGGAGATCGTTCGCATCGCGCACCAGCACGGCATCGCCGCACCGCTCAATGCCGCGTTGGCACGGGCGGCACGCGAGACGGCGCGAAACGGCCACGGGCCGGGCCGCTATTCGGCGGCCCAGTTGGGCGAGCTGCTCGGGACCGACGCGATTGCCGCCGCACAGGACTGACGGTCACTGGCCACGATGCACGCCGGCGGGCACCGGCGTACGATCTTTTTAGCTACGCGAACGAAATTCTGCGGGACAACCGTGATGGGAGCTTTGATGCCGCGAACTGCCGGCGACACCTGGGACATCGTGACGAGTGTCGGCTTCACGGCACTGGCGGTCTGTGCGGCGCGTGCCCTCGACGCCGGGCTCGACCCGCCCCTGGCCAACGACCCCTTCGCCGCCGGTTTCGTCACCGCCGCCGGTGAGCCGAATCTGATTGCGGCCGTGGCCGATACCGACATGACCAGCGCGGCCGCATTCAACGCGCAGTGGGTGGGGGTGCGCACACAGTTCTTCGACGACTACTTCACCCGCGCCGCCCGGTCGGGAACGCGGCAGGCAGTGATCCTGGCGGCCGGGTTGGATTCGCGGGCCTACCGGTTGGAATGGCCCTCGGGCTGCACGCTTTTCGAAGTGGACCAGCCGCAAGTGCTGGAATTCAAGCAACAGGTCCTGGACACCCGGCGCGCGGTGCCATCGACCCGACGTGTCACCGTCGCCGTCGACCTGCGCGATGACTGGGCGGCCGCCCTCATCGAGGCGGGCTTCGATCCCGGCCAACCGACCGCGTGGGCGCTGGAGGGCTTGTTGCCGTATCTGCCTGGCCCCGCCCAGGATGCACTGTTCGAGCGGCTGCACGGTATGTCGGCCGTCGGAAGCCATATCGCGGCCGAACTCGGGCCGGCGCCGGGCGAAATCCGGGAGTTCGCCGACAACGTGCCCACCATCAGCCAGGACAGCGACCATCCGCCGGTTGCCGAATTGTGGTACGACGATCCGCGCATCGACACCAAAGATTTTCTCGCCGAACGGCATTGGAAGGTCGCGGGCATCGACTTGGTGGACAGAGCGGCCAATGAATATGGCCGACCCTTTCACGAATTGCCGACGGTCTTCGACCGACTGTTGCGCACCAAATTCTTCTCGGCGACCCGGGAACGTTAAGCGATACGCCCGGGCGCGGGCGACGTAATCGGCTAGACACCCTCTGTTCGTCTTACGTCCACCAGCGGTCGCACTGGCTCTGAAACCCTTGAGCGACGCTCCGTGACGCGGAGTCGCCGCAACTCGAGAAAGGGCGGCCATGACCGAACACTTGCGCGCTTACAACAGCCTGTGGCAGGTCCGCAGCGACTCCTGGTGCCGGTTGGAGGAAGCCGCCGATCGGCTGACGCGCCCGACGACCGAAGGTGCGCTGAAGGAGAAGTGCATCGCGAACTGTCAGGAGTTACTGACCCGCCTGGGCTCGCTCGAGCCCTACTGGGCTTATCCCGGTTCGCCGCAATTCGCCCGGATTCAGCGGCTTTTCGCGGCCGGCAGCTACGACAAGTTCTGCCAGGCGGTGGCCCAGGTGAACCGAGCGCTCACCACGGAGTCGTACCGCTCGGGTGATGTCGACACCGCCGGTAGCGACGAGCTGGACATGTTCCCGGCCGACCCGCGGCAGTTGCTCGAACACCAACCGGCGGCCCAGCGTGACCGCCCCTATTTCGAGGTGCTCGTCGTCGAGAAGATGACCGAGGACCAGGAACGCGCGCTGCGCAACGAGGTTCGCAAATGGCGGCGCCCGGACGACGAATTCGTCTACGAACTCGTCGTGGTCGCCAGCGGGGACGAGGCCCTGATCGCGGCGCGGCTCAACGTCAACCTGCAGGCGGTCGTGATCCGGCGGCGCTTCTCGCACCAGTCGATCCGGGACCTCGAGTCCCTGTCGGAATTCGTCGACACCGACGTGACGCACGAGCTCAACGATCACCAGTCGCCCGAGGAGCGCGCGCAGATCCTGGCGGTATCGCTGAGCAAGTTGCGGCCCGAACTCGACCTTTACCTGATGACCGAGATCGACGTCGAGGACATCGCCGGACGGCTCGGCCAGTACTTCCGCCGGGTGTTCCACGCCCGGGAAGGCATGCTGGAGCTGCACCTGTCGATCCTGCACGGTGTCGCCGCCCGCTACCGCACCCCGTTCTTCAGCGCGCTCAAGCAGTACAGCCACCGGCCTACCGGAGTCTTTCACGCACTGCCGATTTCGCAGGGCAAGTCGATCGTCAACTCGCACTGGATCAAGGACATGGTGGGCTTCTATGGCCTCGACGTGTTCATGGCCGAGACGTCGGCAACCTGCGGTGGCCTTGACTCGCTGCTCGAACCGACTGGGCCGCTACGGGATTCGCAGCAGCTCGCGTCGGAGGCCTACGGCTCGCGTCACACGTACTTCGTCACCAACGGAACATCGACTGCCAACAAGATCGTCACCCAGGCGTTGGTGGCGCCCGGCGACATCGTCCTGCTGGATCGCAACTGCCACCAGTCGCATCACTACGGAATGATGCTGGCCGGAGCGAATGTCGTTTATCTCGAGGCGTATCCGCTCAACGACTACTCGATGTACGGCGCGGTGCCGCTGAGCGAGATCAAGTCGAAGTTGTTGGCGCTCAAGCGTGCCGGCAAGCTCGACCGTGTGAAGATGATGTCGCTGACGAACTGCACCTTCGACGGAGTCGTCTACGATGTCCAGCGCGTCATGGAAGAGTGCCTCGCCATCAAGCCCGACTTGGTCTTCCTGTGGGACGAAGCCTGGTTCGCGTTCGCGCGCTTCCACCCGGTATACCGGAACCGCACGGCGATGGCGTCGGCAGCGGCGCTGCGCGAGCGGCTGCAGGATCCCGACCACATGCGCCGCTACGAGGAGCAACTCTCCGCTGACACCGCGAAACCCCCTACAGATGACCAGCTTTTGGAACGCCGCCTGGTCCCCGACCCGGCACGGGCGCGGGTGCGGGTGTACGCCACGCAGTCGACGCACAAGACGCTGACCGCGCTGCGCCAGGGATCGATGATCCACGTCTACGATCAGGACTTCGACCAAAAGGTCGCCGAGCCCTTTCACGAGGCCTACATGGCCCACACCTCGACGTCGCCCAACTACCAGATCCTCGCGTCGCTGGACCTTGGTCGGCGCCAGGTCGCGCTGGAAGGCGTGGAGTTGGTGCAGCGCCAGATCGAGAACGCGATGCAGCTTCGCGACGCGATCGACAATCACCCGTTGCTCAGCAAGTACATGCGTTGCCTTCGCACGTCCGATCTGATCCCCGAGACCTACCGGCCGTCGGCCATCGAGCAACCGCTGCGCTCGGGGCTGCGCAACATGATGGCGGCCTGGGAGCAGGACGAGTTCGTGCTGGACCCGTCGCGAATCACGTTGTACATCGGGCAAACCGGCTATGACGGCGACACCTTCAAACGCCAGCAGTTGATGGACCGCTACGGCATCCAGATCAACAAGACCTCGCGCAACAGCGTGCTGTTCATGACGAACATCGGCACCACCCGCAGCTCGGTCGCCTTCCTGGTGGAGGTGCTGGTCAACATCGCCCGCGAGCTCGACCAGGACATCTCGGAGATGAGCCTCGGTGAACGGGAACACTTCGCGAAGGCCGTCTACCGGCTCACCGAAATGCCTTTGCCGCTACCCGATTTCAGCGGCTTCCACCCCGCGTTCCTGGATCACAGCGGCAGCGAGCCGACGCCCGAAGGAGACGTCCGCAAGGGGTTCTACCTCTCCTACGACGACACCACCTGCGAATACCTGATGGGCGAGCAGATCGACGAACGGCTCGATGCGGGAATCGACGTCGTGTCGGCGACCTACGTCACGCCGTACCCTCCGGGCTTCCCGGTGCTGGTGCCCGGCCAGCTGTTCAGCCGCGGCATACTGCAGTTCATGCGTGACCTCGACACGCCCGAAATTCACGGCTACACACCGAATTTCGGCTACCGCGTATACACCGAGAAGGCCATCGAAATGGTGAGCGCGGCCGCCGGTGTGGTGACCAACGGCCACCACGCCGAGGTCCGCTCCGGCGTGCCGGCGGCCGAGAAATCGACGAAGAAGAAATCCGCAAAGCGCGGCGGGGCCAACGGCGACGGAAATGTCCCCGAGGTCGGCTCGGACGAACTGATCGGCCAGCAGTACCCCGGGGACGCGGCGCACTCCGACTAGGCGATCGATTCTTCGAACGACTCGACGTGCGGCCGCTCGTGTTCAGCCTCGATGAGCACGCGCGCGCCGCCGCTGAGCGCTTCGATCAATGCCTTGACCTTGATCGCCTCATCCTCGGTCGGGATCTCGCCGGCTTCCAGGTCGTCCAGCAGATCGGCGCGTAGCCCGGCCCCGTTGGCCGCTTCCTTCGCCGACAGCTTCGCGCGGCGTCGTGCCACGTAGAGTTGCTGGCCCAGCGTGGACCCGGGTGCGGCAGCGGCGCGCTCCATCAGGTCGTCGTAGCACCTGCGAGCTTCGCTGAGCGCAACGACCACCCGGGGAGTGAGCCGGCCCCGCGCCGCGGCGTCGGTGAGCGTCTTCTGCAGCTTGCGCAACCCGGCGAGAACCACCTCGACCCGCGGACGGAAGTCGTCGTCGTCATCGTCGGGCAACGCGGCGATGGTGGAGGAGTACATGTGCATCGCAGCGTCGGCCATGCCGACGATGATTGTGGCTTCACCTTCGTCCGGGTTGTCCTTCGGCATTTTTCCCTCTGTTCATTCGCAGTTCCGTTGCAGGCCAACCGATTAACGGTGACCGACAATTAACATAAGCGGTGCGACTGCCGCTGTACACCCCTAGGTGCGGACGCGAAAGCTGATGCGTGACATCACTTTCGGCGTGAGGGCAGGCGGCGGTCCATCATGGCCAGCGCGCGCTTCGCCCAGCGAATGTTTTCTTCTTCGAACGATATTCCGCGCATGAGCGTCAGGTAGGGGCCGATGCGTTCGGTCTGGTCCAGGTATTCGCCCTCGGTGCGGCCATCGAGCATGCGCGTCCGCAACCGCTCATAACGCTGCAGCTTGGCCGTCGCCCACTGCAGTCGTTCGACGATGAATTCCCGGACGGCCGAAGCGTTGCCTGCATCGGCGGCCTGGACCTTGACCATCAGTTCGTCACGGATCACCGAAGGTTTCGGCGCCCGGGAGGTGAACTGCTGGATCGCGTCGCGGCCGGCCGGGGTCAGGGAGAACATCCGCTTGTTGGGCCGGCGTTCTTGCTGCACGACCCGGGCCTGGATGAGGCCTTGCTCGGCGAGCCGGTCGAGTTCCCGATACAGCTGCTGCGGGGTGGCCATCCAGAAGTTGGCGACCGAGGCATCGAAATCCTTGGCCAGGTCGTAGCCGGACGACTCGCCCTCGAGGAGCGCGGCCAATACCGCGTCACGCAGCGACATCGGTCGATGCTACAACGATGCGACTATTCAACAAAGTGACTAACCCCACTATGGACACCCGGCATCCTACGATCTAGCGTCGATCGCATACCTACTCAACAAATTGACTATGCGAGGTCTCCGATGCATCCGTTCCGCAAGGCAGTCGAAGAGCGCGACGAGAAGGGCATCCAGGCGCTGCTCGCCGACGACGTCGTGTTCACCAGTCCGGTGGCGTTCAAGCCCTACGTCGGCAAGCCGATCACCGCGGCGATCCTGCGTGGCGTGTTGCGAATCTTCGAGGACTTTCACTACATCCGGGAGATCCACGACGGCAACGGGCGCGACCACGCGTTGGTGTTCGAGACCGGCATAGCGACAGTGCCGGGTGTGAAGGTCACCGGCTGCGACTTCCTGCGTTTCAACGACGACGGTCTGATCGATCAGTTCATGGTGATGGTGCGACCGCTGTCGGGAGCGACCGCGTTGTCCGAAGCGATGGGCGCCCAGTTCGATCGGATCCAACAGGAAGCGCTCGAGTTGGCCGAACAGTTCGCCACCGCGTAGAAGTAGTGGACATGCGAATTGGATTAGGCATCAACTACGCGGGCGGCTTCAGGGACGTGGCCGCCGAGGTCGCCGACCTCGAGCGCGCCGGATTGGACATTGTCTTTGTCCCCGAGGCGTATTCGTTCGACGCGGTAAGCGCGCTCGGCTACCTGGCGGCGAGCACGGAGCGGGTCGAGCTGGCCTCGGGTATCTTGCAGCTCTACACCCGGACGCCCACCCTGACCGCAATGACCGCGGCCGGTCTCGACTACGTGTCCGACGGGCGGTTCATCCTCGGTCTGGGTGCTTCCGGTCCGCAGGTCATCGAGGGCTTCCACGGGGTGCCCTACGACGCCCCGATCGCCCGCACTCGCGAAGTCATCGACATCTGCCGTCAGGTGTGGCGGCGCGAGACGCTGAAACATCAGGGCAAGCACTACACGATCCCGCTGCCCGCCGAGCAGGGCACCGGGCTGGGCAAACCGCTCAAGCTCATCAATCAGCCTGTCCGGGAACGCATTCCGGTGCTGGTGGCCGCGCTGGGGCCCAAGAATGTCGAGCTGGCTGCCGAGATCGCCGAGGGCTGGCAACCGATCTTCTTCCTGCCCGAGAAGGCCCAGGACGTGTGGGGCAAGGCCCTGGCCGACGGTCGCGCCAAGCGGGACCCGCAGCTGGGCGAGTTGGACGTGTACGCCGGGCCCGTGCTGGCCATCGGCGAAAATGTCGAGCCGCTAAGGGAATTCGTGAAACCCCATCTTGCCCTCTACATCGGCGGCATGGGGGCCAAGGGCAAGAACTTCTACCACGCCCTGGCCACAAAATACGGGTATGGGCCGCAAGCCGACCGGATCCAGGAGCTCTACCTGGCCGGCGACAAGGACGGCGCCGCCAAGGTTGTGCCCGACGATCTCGTGCGCGACGTGAACCTGATCGGCAGCCGCGAATTCGTCAAGGAACGCGTGGCGGCGTTCCGTGAGGCCGGGGTGACCGCCCTCAACGTCGTACCCATCGCGGGCACGCCGGCGGAACGGGTCAAGCTGATCGAGGAACTGCGCCAACTGGTTTAGGCCAGGACGATGGCCTCCCGCGGCACGGGCCCGGCGGGCTTGCGCAGCAGGTCGGCAATGTCTTCCAGCGGTTTGGGTTCGGCCACCAGGTCCGCCCACGGAAAGCGGTCGCGGGTCTGCTGCAGGAAATCCAGTGCCGCAGTGAGGTGTCGCGGTTCGTAGTTGTGCACGCCATGGATGGATAGTTGGCGGCGCACCACCGATTCCGGGTCGACCGCAATGGTGCCGTTCGGGGCGACCGAACCGGCGAGCACCGCGACGCCTTGGATCTCGAGCGTGGCCAGTCCGTCCTGCAGCGCAGCCGACGAACCGGAGAACTCGAGCAGCACGTCGGACGCGACCATTTCCGATGCCGCGGAACGGACTTCGGTGGCGCCGAATTGCCGCGCCAATTCCCTTCTGGCGCTACTTGGATCGACAACCGTCAGGGCCGCCGCACCGGCCTCGGCCGCGGCCGCCACCGCGGTGAGCCCGAGCATTCCGGCGCCCACGACGACGACGTGCCGGCCGGCAAGCGATCCGGCACGCTCGATGACCGCCATGACCGTCGCCGTCGCACAGGCCGCGGGCGCGGCAAGCGCATCGCTGAGCTCGTCACCGACGACGGCGATCGGCAACCCGCGCGGCAGCAGCACATGGCGGGCGTAGCCGCCGGACAGCCCCCAGTCGGAGTCCAACGCCTCGTGACCGGCCTTCCGCACGGCGCGGCACTTGGCGGTGATGCCGCGCCGGCAGCGGTCACATGCGCCGCAGGGCAACGTCACCGACCAGATGACGCGCTGCCCGGCGCGGAGCCGGCTGCCGTCGAGGGCGTACGCGCGCTCGCCGATCGCGACGATCTCGCCGACGGTTTCGTGGCCGAGGATCGACGGGCACGGTTGGGAGCGCCGCCCGCTGACCGTGTGGCGGTCGCTGCCGCAGACGGTGGCGAACCGTACCCGCACCAAGACGTCGCCAGAGCCAAGGGCAGGCACCGGCACCGACTCCAGGGTGATGTCGTCGCCCCCGCGCCAGACGGCGGCGACCGTGTTGTCGGGCCGCTCCGTCACGATGTGCTGACCGCCGCGGTGCGTACGCCCAGTAGCGCGGGCAGTTCGGCCACCGAGGACAGTAAGTGGGTGTGACGGTGCGCGCCAAGCTCTTCGGCGCCGCCGGCTCCGGAGAGGACCCCCACGACATACGCCGCGCCGGAGTTGGTTCCGGCCTCGAGGTCGCGCGGGGTGTCGCCGGCGACGAGCACGCGCGCGACATCGGTGACGGCCAGGGCCTCCATGGCGTGGAAGATCATGTAGGGCGCCGGTCGTCCGGTGGTCACGTCGCTACCGCAGACGACGGCATCCACGACCGAATCGCCCTCCCAGTCCAGCGCCCGCAACAGCGAGTCGACGATGTCGCGGTCGAAACCTGTGGTGAGCGCGACGCGGATGCCCGCCGAGCGCAAGTCGGCCAGCGCTTCGGGCACACCGGGCAGCGGCCGCGGCGGCGAGTCGGCGTACGCGGCCACCAACCGGGAGCGGAAGTCCGCCACGACCGTGTGCAGCACGTCATCGCTGGGCGGTACACCGCGTGACGTCAGCAGCGCCCGCAGCGCCTCGTGCTTGGCCGCGCCGTGCCAGCGCGCGATGTCCGCCTCCGATGGCGAACCACCGTGCGCGGTCGCCGTTTCGGCGAGCACACGGTAGACCTGCAGCCCCTCGTCGATGGTGGTCCCCGCCATGTCCAGCACGACGAGTTCCGTTGCTGCCGTTGTCATCCGATGGCCTCCATTCCGGGTTTCGCGTTGCGCGTCAGGGCGCAGCGCGCATCCAAGGTGTTTTCCAGGGTGAAGCTGACGATCGCGGGCAGATACCGGTCGTCGTGGTATTCGAGGACCTCGCCCTCGGCGCTTCGCGCCGTCCGCTGTTGGCGCAGCAGCGGCGCGCCCTCGGGCACACCGAGATGCTCCGCGTCGACGGAATCGGCGGCGACGGCGTCGATGACGTGCGAGGCGGTGGCGAACTGCACGCCTTGCGACAGCAGATACGCCCAGAGCGACCCCGAGTCACAATCGAAATCGAACAGCCGGCGGCCGACGTGCTCGACGAACGTCGCGCGCTCGAGCATCGCGGGCTCGCCGTCCAGATAGCGGAGCCGCAGCACCTGCACCACCGGCGTGCCCGTCTCGATGCGAAGCACCGATGCGGCGTGCTCGTCGGCTCGGCGCAGGGCCAACTCGAGCGTCCGCTGTCCCGGTTTATGCCCGGCAGAGTGCGCCCACGCCGAGTAGGACAGCAACGTGTCGAAGGGCTGCCCGACCGAGGTCATCCGCACCACCGGCGGCTTGCCCCGGCCGCCGGCAATGACTCCTTCGGCGCGCAACGTGGCCAGCGCCTGCCGCACCGGTCCGCGCGACGAGTTCCACTGGTCGCAGAGCTGGGATTCCGACGGGAGCGGGGCACCCACCGGCAGATCTCCCATGCGGATCTGCTCACGCAAGCTCTCGGCAATCATCTCGTGCAATGCCATGGCCATAGACTTGACTATACATGTCTGCGATAGGGCGCAAGAGCTACGCAGCTACTGAAATGGCTTATAGGTGAACCGAACTTGAATTCTCACCATAGCGGCGCCGAGCTGTTGACACGCTTCATGTTCATGCTCAACGGTACTTATCATGACAAGTCCTGTGACCGCGACGGCTCAAGGCGGTGTCGCGAAGTCCATCGACGACGCCGAGCTCGGCGTCTTCCACTTCAAAGCGGCGGCGATCGCCGGAGCCGGGTTCTTCACCGACTCTTACGATCTCAACGTCATCGGTACGGTGATCCTGCTCGCTACGCCGCAGTTGCACCTGAGCGGCGGCCAGGTCTCGATGCTGACGAGCTCCACGCTGCTGGCCGTGGCGGTGGGCGCGTTCGGATTCGGGCGTCTCGGTGATCTGTTCGGGCGCCGGCGTGTCTACGGCCTGGAGGCGGTCCTGATGATCATCGGGGCCCTGGTGTCCGCTGTGGCGCCGAACTTCACGGTCATGCTGATCGGCCGGCTGATCCTCGGGCTGGGGATCGGGGGCGACTATCCCGCCAGCGGCGTCATCATGACCGAATACGCCAACAGACAGAACCGCGGCCGGCTGGTCGGGCTCACGTTCATCTTCTACGTGTTCGGCCAAGTGACGGCCTATGTGGTCGGCGTGCTCGTGCTCGCCGTCGGCGTCCCCGACCACCTCGCCTGGCGGGTCATCCTCGGGCTCGGCGTCGTCCCGTCGCTGCTCGTGCTCTATCAGCGTCGACACATGCCCGAATCCCCCCGCTGGACGGCCGAGCGCGGCGACGAGC